>JAPKAM010000131.1 GCA_028825265.1 Planctomycetota bacterium | reverse complement strand
TACGGTGCTAGTCTATACGGTGCTAGTCTTTGCTGTTTCTAGTAGTCGACCTGACGGAAGGTTCCGCCGTTCATCGCCGCGAGGTTGACGTAGAACTGCTCTTCGCCAGAGTAGAACGAACTGGTGAAGTAAATCGTGTGAACCGGCAGGTTCTCGAAGTTGGCCGCAGTGATCGACTCCATGCAGATATCGGCGTAGTTTCCACCGCCGGAACCGTTGCAGTACGGCTCACGAGCACCACAGATAATCACCTGCTTGTAAGCACCGGACGCTTGCTGGGCGAGGCCCAGACCTGCTAGGGCTGCATCGAGCAGGCAGTGGTTCTCAATCGGAGCGAGCGTTCCCATCCATGCCTGAGCCGATGCCTTATGAGCCGGCGACGCGTTGCAACAGTCTGGACGCCAGATGTAGGTGGTCGAATTGTAAGCGACGATGGAAAAATCGACCGATGCCGAAAGCTGGTTGAGGGTCGCCGAAACCTCCTGACGAATCATGTCGAAGATGTCGGTCTCTCCGCAGAAGCCGTAGGCCGGCACGATGAAGACAAATGTGTCTCCCTCGAACTCGGATCCGTAGAAGCGAATCGCTTCCGGAGCGTCCTCTTCTTCATCGTCGACTCCAGCACCTCCGGCGGGAAGATCGAGCGGCTTGCGCAGCCCGCTGTCCTCATCCGCGGCAAAGGCCACTCCTAGAGCTAAGGGTGTGAAAAGCAGGAGCAGGGCGAGTCCAAGAAAACTGCTCATTCGGTTCGACAAATCGAGCCTCCTCTCGAGAGGTTCATCACTGGTTCCGGGATGTTGGACCAGTCTATATCTTGTAGGACGACACCCATCCAAGAATCCCCCATGGAATCCTCAAGCGAGGCCTGTCCTCTCCATGCACTGCCTCTAGTGTAATAGGCTTCCGCCGAGGAAACCAGCGTGAACCTGAACGGGGCTGCCACTTGTATCTCCCGGGGGGGGGGATTACCGTGAATTGGGGCTGAGGTGGGAGAAATCCCGGCTCTGACCATTTCCGTGGGATTCCCCTAAATCCTGGACAATTCCGGCGATTTTTCGCCTGGAGGAGATTTTTCGTATGAACTCAGAATGGCTGAAGGCTTATTCGAGCCCACTGCTGCTAGCATCCCTTTTGCTGTCCCTTCTCTTTGCTGGCTCCCTTCCGGCCCAGGATGACACCGAAGAGAGTGAACCGAATCCTTCCGCGAAGGCGGTCTGGAAGGTGCAGAGAATTCGGGGAGGAGAGGTTCTCGAATTCGAGGTCACCGTCTACCAGATCCCCGCACTCGATGGAAACCGTTGGGTGTGGTGCGCCACCGATTCCGCTGGCTCCTATCCCGGCGGATTCCCGATTGGCTCGATGCTGATCCGGGGCTCTGGCAAACCCAGACCAGAACTGTTCGATCCTCTCTCTCCTGCCGTGATGGAGATGTTGCTCTCGGTCCACGGCGCCGGAACCGAGGGGGAAGGCCTGGGTTGGGCCAATGGAACCTCGGTCGGCTTGCGAAGGCAGATCTCGGTCGAAAGAGTCGAAACTGTCGATGACGCCGATCAGGTGATCCTGACCGGCCATCTGGTCGGCGGCAAAATCCAGATCCGCGGAGGCTCGCGAGCGCTTCGGTTGAGCGAGTTCAAGGAAACCCTCTACCTGAGCGCAAACGGGGCACTGAATCGAGCGGAATGGGCCGCCACCTTGCTGCGCGGCGACGAAGAAACCGCCACCGCCGAGGTGCGAAGCCTACGAGTCGAGAGACTCGAAGCGGGACTCATCGAGGAGGAAGAATCGCAGCAGGTCGAATCGGCCTATGAATTCCTCGTTCCGGTGGTGAGGGTTCTACGCAAAGGAATGTCGCTAGCGGCGGTCGAGATGGCCGAGAAAATGTTCGAGAAGGGCCACAAGGACCACAAGAAGGGCCCCCTCGCGGATGTCGTGGATGAGGTCGCCGATCTGCTCAAGTCGAGCAAAAGGATGGCTTCCCAACCGCTCGACCCGGATGTCCGGGCCAAGAAGATGATGGGGAAGCCGGCTCCCGACTTCTCGCTGGAAGACCTCGATGGGAAAATGGTCCAGCTCTCTGATTTCAAGGGGAAGACCTTGATGGTGGCGTTCTGGGGCTATTCGTGAGGGGCCTGTCGTGCGGAGTCTCCGCACCTCAGCAAGATCCAAAAGGACTTCAGAAGCAAGAATGTCGAGGTCTTGGCGATTAATGCCGACAATGATGGTCGAACCCGCATCCGGGAGTTCGTCCAGGAGAACCAATTACAGCAGAGAATGCTGGTTCGGGGCGATGGAGTGGGGTTTCAGCAGTATCATCTGAAGAGGTTGCCAACGGTTTATTTCATCAACCGAAAGGGCAATGTAGTCGGCCGGGAGGCGGGCTATCAGAGTTACGAACAGTTGGAGAAGTCCCTCCAGAAAGCCTTGAAGTAGCCTGTACTGGCAGCGAAGGTGTCGTTATCGGCCCTTTTCGGCCCGTCGTCAGAGGAGCGAATCATGCAGCGTAATTGTCAGCAATGTAATTGTCAGCAGCGTAATTGTCAGCAGCGGATCCTTGGCGTCCTTTCCTTTCTGATCTTGGTGCTGGCTCTGACACCCGCAAGTAGCGAAGCACAGCTTTGTTACGAAACTCACTGGCTGACGGTTTCGGATCAAGACGATGTGGTGAGAAGAGTGAACCCGGTGACCCTCGAGGTCGAGGCCGAGTTCCCCATGTCGATCGCCGGCGCCATCGAGATCGATGCACTGCGTGGGATTGCCATTCACCCCGTCACCGGCAACTGGTACTTGCTGGCGATGACCTCGCTCCCCCCCTCCCCCGCGCCATCTCCCTGGCTGATGGAATACAATCCCATCGACGACACTCTGCAACTGCTCGGCTTCACCGTTCTCGACTTCAACGATCTCGATATCACCCCCAATGGTGAGATTCGTGCCATCACCAATACACTGACGACCGGGAATTCAAACTACTGTGAGTTGAGCACCATCACCGGTGGCCCCACCGATCTGTGCCTGTACCCCGGTAGTAACGGTGGCGATAGCATCGCCCTCGGCTCCGGCGGCACGGTATTCCGCGCCTCGGGAGGTTACGTCTCCGGGACATTGGCGACTTTCGAAGCGCCCTCCACGCCACCCGGCGGCGCAAGCCCTTGTGACACGTCCGTCATCAACATCTCTACGACCCTTGCTGAACAACCGATCCGTTCCCTGACCTACCAGGCACAAGACGATGCCTTCATCTGGGTGCAGGGGGATACCGCTCGATCAGCCTACTCGGTGACTGCCAGCGGAGCGGAGACCTTTCTTGGCACCTTCGATCACGATGTCAATAGCATCTCGCTGATCGAGGTAGTGGTTGCTTGCCCGGTCGGTGACGAGTTCATCCGAGGCGATTGCAATATCGATATGGGAGTGAATGTGGCGGATGCAGTGTTCCTGCTCTCGAGCCTGTTCGTCCCCGGATCCACTCCCATCGCCTGCCGAGATGCCGGAGACGTCAATGACGATGGCGGTGTCAATGTTGCCGATGCGGTGTTCTTGCTGTCGAGCCTATTTGTGCCCGGCTCAGCCAGTATTCCCGCTCCCAACATCCTCGATGGTTGTGGATCGGATCCGACCACTGGCGACAGCCTGGCTTGCACTCAGTCCGGCTGCTAAGCCAGCTCCGATCGATGGATCTGGTGGGTAGAGCCAGAAGCATGCATCCAACCAGAAGCGCCGACCTGGTTTCGTTGGTCTCTGAAAGTCGCTCGATTCAGCGTACCTTCAACAGGATCACGATCAGCAGAGGTGCCATCACCGCCTGAAGAATGACGAACCGAACCAGCACCTGGGTACTGGACCAACCACAGTTCTTGAGGAAGTGATCGTGCAGCGGGCAGGGAATATCTTTGAGCATATGGACCTTGAGGCACTTGATCAAAATGATCTTTAACAGCCCGGTCCCTCCATTGGCGAGGATCATTAGCGCCACCACCAGCAGCAGAAACGGGTTTCCGGTGGCCAACACGAAGACCCCCAGCAACAGACCCAGCGCACGAGAACCCGCGTCTCCCATCATCAGCTGAGATGGATAAGCGTTGAACCACAAATAAGCCGCCAGTGTCCCGAGGGTCGTTGCGACCACCACCGCCCAACTGGCTCCGTCCTCATAGAAGGGCACCAGCAGGTAGTGAGCAGACTCGATGTGCCCCACGACCCCGTAGAGAACTCCACCCACTCCCAGCAGTGCCAGCGACAGCAAACTACCGGAGAGCCCATCCACGCCATCGGAACAGTTGGTCGTGTTGATCGAAAACCACAGCAGTCCTGTGGCCATAAGTCCATACATCCACGGCGGCATCAGGATCGGCGCAAGCATCCCGGTGGTTCCATCGAGCAGCGCTTCCGGACCCATCTTCGGTGCGTAGAAGGGCAGCCAGATCTCCATCGAAGATTCTCCACCGATCAACGCCCAGGCGACCACCATCGAGATCAACAGATCGATCATTCCCTTGCGGACCCGCCCCCATGTATCAGGGCTGCGATCGTCGAGGTACCCGGCCCCCATCGCCAGCAGTACACAGAGCAAGATCACCGCACGAAAGGGATCCCACGGGCTCACCAGCAGCGCCACCAGGACGGTGACGGGGATAAACAAAGCCCCGGCTCCAGTCGGTTTACCGATCGCTTCGGTCGCCAGGGCGGCATGCTCTCGACCGCGGTCCAGAGGCAAGGTACCCGCCCATCGTCGTAACACGATGAAGGAACCGATGGCCGCGATGAAGGCACCGATGGTACAGAGCACCAGATGCGACTGGAATAATCGCATCGGTCCCCAAAGATGTTCAAATTGTTGCCCGACCCAGAACAGCACGGCTCCAGTCCCCCCTGGAATCTACTGCATTGTGAGAAGATTCCGGAGCAGGATAACGGCCTCCGAGGTGGTGTGGAAGCGGTAAGAAATCGAGCCCGATGAAACGCCTCGAACCGAGATGAAGTCGCTGCGATCGGAGCCGCTATCGACCCGACCCTTCGGTAGATCCTTCATCGGATGGCGATGGCGCCGGATCTGATTCTCGTTCGAGCGCTTCGCGGCGCATCTGTTCGAGGCCTGCACGGCGTAGATCCTCGGTCCTACGCGTACGGATTTCCATGCCATAGGTTCGCGTCAGAGAGTTCGCCACCGGCACCCCTTCGACCACCTGACGGATCGCGTCATCGAGATACTGCTTGCGACTCGGTTGATTTCCCCAGACGTCATCGTCGAGAGCTCCGTGGTACACCACGATCCCTCGATCCAGCACCAGATAAGTCGGGCTATTTCTGACCCCGAACTGCTCCGCACAGCGGCCCGTTGGATCGAGTACGTACGGATGCTTGATGGCGTACTTGTCGATCCAGGGCTGGATCTTGATCGGATGGGCAAAAAATGCCGAATTGACACTGATCCAGCGAACTCCCTGCTTAGCCCAGCGGCGCTTCAACGGCACCACCTTGTGTTGTGCGTAGAGACGACGGGTAAAACGACACTCGGGGAGTGTCCACTCCAGTACCACCACCTGTTCCGACAGATTGGAGAGGTCAAAGGGCTTTCCAGATAGATCATCAAGGACCAATTCTGGCGCTTCCTTTCCGATCAGAGCGAGCGGTTCAACTCTAGCGATTTCGGCCTCAGCAGCCTCTTCCTGGCCGGGCTGGAGCGGCACTGGGTTGTCAGAGGGGGGGGCCTGCCCCACCACCACGAAGAGAATCAGTAGCAGACCTGAGGCGAGGGAAGGCATCATTTTCAGTTCCTCTTCTTTATCTGGGGCCGGTTCACTTCCGGCGCAAAATTCTCGACTTCTGAACAGTTCCGGAACCATCCTCGGCACCGAGATCTCACCTAGATCTCAGCGAGAAAGGGAGCGAGCGTCGCGCTGGACTCGGTGAGCCCCTGTTCAGTCATCATCTTACCATCGAGGCCCAACTCCTTCAGCAGGACCTGTTCCCTTCCCGCCGATATTAGTCTCCCACAAGGTCCGATTCCGAACAAACCTGCCGATGTGATACTCTTTCACAAGGATTCGACCTGCAGATTCGACCTGCAGAACAGTAGTCGTCCCATTCTCTGGTTGCTGAGGCTCATCTTGGTCGCCCCTGAATTTGCCACTTGATTGCCACTTGTTTGCCACTTGTTTGCCACTTGTTCGCCACTTGGAAGGCTTTGAAATGTTCTTCTTCCGATTCTGCAGAGTTCCTATCGAGACCGCCCTTGCGGGGAACGTTGGCTGTCGTGGCAGCCGCTTCGCCGCGTTCCTCTCCGCAACAGTTCTCTCCGCAACAGTTCTCTCCGCAACAGTTCTCTCCGCAACAGT
>JAPKAM010000130.1 GCA_028825265.1 Planctomycetota bacterium | reverse complement strand
GAGACGGGTGCTTTCCTCATCGATCTGAGATCCGCTTCGGAGCAGGATTTGGATGCCGACGATGACGACGAGGGGCACGACGATGACGACGACGATGATGACGAAGAATACCATGATGATGACGATGACGATGATGACCATGACGACGACGACGACGACGACGACGAAGACGAAAAAGAAGAAGAAGAAGAAGAAGAAGAAGAGATCGACCAGAAGCGCAGTGAGATCGAGCAGATGGAACGGAAACTGCATCAGGGGGAGATCCAGCTGGAGATCTTTGAGTTGCAGTGGGGACTCGCCGAAGATGCCGCACAGTATCAGGCCGAGGCCGATCGGCGTACCGTGGATGAGGCGCACCGGGAGCAGCAGTTGTTCGACGAGTTTGGAGTGGCCGAGCAGGAACATGATGCGCACCAGTCCCTCGCCAATGCTGAGCATCGGCTCAAGGATGCCGCAGATGAGTTGGAGCAGCTTTCGATCTTGTACGATGGCTCGGAACTGGAAGATGGAACCGCGGAAGTGGTTCTTTCTAGAGGACGACGTGGACTCGAACAGGCCAGTCATTCACTGGATCAAGCCCGAAGAGATCATCACCTCGCCCTCGAAATCGAACTTCCCAAAAAACTGGAATCACTAGAGCGAGCCTCGGGAGCCGCTGAACGAGCTCTCGAACGAGGGGAAGTCGCGCGTCAGATCGCTCAGATGGAACATGAACTGGCGGAGCAAGAGCAACATCGAGCTCTCGATGAACTCCGAGAAAAACTGGATGAAGCTCGTCACGAACTTCGAGAGATGACCGGGGAAGTGGAGACACCGGGGACCATCGCCTGGAGGTTCTTCTAGTGCAGCCGATCGTCATCGCGACGATTGTGGGTTGGCTGTCGGTTACCGGAGTCACCCATCCACTGGCCGAGTCGGACCCCGCTTCCGGTCCCGATTCGCAATGGAGAGCCGCAGCCACTACTGGATTGAACCAGGCCATCACCTACCTGCTCGAGCATCAGGAACCGGACGGAGCTTTCGGCCACTGGCGTGGCCCCATCGGATCCGATGATTGGGGCTGGCCGATCGCGGGGCAGCATTACGCCTGGCAAGTCGCGACCACCGCCATCACCTGCGTGACCCTGATGGATCTGCGGGATCTGGCACCCGACGAATCCGCCGAGAGGATTCGCAAGGCACTGCATCGGGGTCTCGATCACATCTGTGAGAATGGCCGCCGCAAGAGGATTCTCGACTGGGATACCGACAATGTCTGGGCCTATGTTTATTGCCTGGAGGCGGTGGCTCGAGCGTTGGCCGAGGATCCGCCAGCGATCGGTAGTGAGCGCAGGAGTCGGCTCCGGAAACTGGGTGAAGACCTGATCGTGACGCTGGAACGGTATCAAAGTCCTGACGGTGGCTGGGCCTACTACGATGATGCACCCATCACTCGACGCCCCACCTGGGGGACTTCATTTGTCACCGCATCGCTATTGCTGATCTTCCAGCAATGTGAATTGGTGGGGTTGGCAGTTCCGGACAAGATACAGCAGCGCGGATTGCGCGCCTTGCGGCGCTGCAGGCTTCCCAATGGAGCGTACGACTACAATGTCTCGGTGATCCCCAGCCCCGAAGGACTGACGGAGATCAATCAAATCAAGGGGTCCTTGTGTCGGATCCAAGTTGGAAATCTGGCGCTGAGGGTCTGTGGGGATGAAGGAGAAGTGAGTTACGGCGACATCGTCACCGGGCTTGACCAGTTACTGGTGCGGCATCACAAGTTTGTGTCGCTCGCACGTGGTCGTCCTCATCCACACGAGGCTTACTACGATAACAGCGGTTACTTCTTCTTCTATGGGCACTATTACGCGGGGGACTTGATCCGACTCTTGCCGCAAGAGTTACGGTTGCAGTGGTGGCCAAAACTGATCGAGAAGATCCTCGCGACCCAGGAATCGGATGGATCGATGTGGGATTACTCCTTCTTCTCGTATCACCGGATCTACGGAACCGCCTGGAGTGCATCGGTGATGGCGAAGGCATTGCGAGAAAAACCGCTGCCGAAACGCGTGGTTCCAGAACCGGGAAAACCCCAGCGACTTCGGTAAATTCAAGATACGAGGCTGCACTGTACTCCGTGGAGCCTCGACGCGGAGTGGTGTTGCTTCGAGGAACGAAAACTACAGGCTGAAAAAAGCAGAGTGAAAAAAGCAGGATGAAAAAAGGGGTGTCGGGTCAGAGACCCGACACCCCTTTGTTTTCTTCTTTCGAACTACGATCGACTAGTTGTCGGAGCAGCAAGGCTTGGAGCAGTCGTCTCCACAGGCTTTCTTGGCGGCGGCGGCAGCAGCGGGGCAACCTCCACAGTCGGAGGGGGCGGCCTTGGAGCAAGTGGTGGCAGCACTGCAACCCGGCTCAGCATTGGCCTTGACCGGGCCGAAATGACTACAGCCGGCCAGAGCCAAGCTTCCAAATACAACGAAGGCGAGAGCGAACTTACGCATGTTGAGGTCCTTTCAAAGTGACCATGGGTATTTTTGTTTGACGAACCCGACCTTTGATCGCCCCTTACACGGGCATCGGAGGAGACCGGATCTGACCTGATTCCTTAGTGTACCCTATTTTGAAGGAAAATCTTCAACTGGGAGACGACAGATGGGGGGCGCAAGTTCCCATTTTGGTAGAAATCTCCTGAAATGACTTAACTTCTTCCGTACTCTTTATTTACGCAGGTCCCTGGATTCCAGGAGCCGCGTCCGTCGAGCTTGTCGCAGAGGCTCTAACTGCGGCTCAGTGAGGTCGGTCGAGTAGAAAGATGAATAGGCGAAGTGGCAGATACCTTGGCAGCCGAGCCGAAGGGCCAGTTGCTGCTGACGGAGGGTCACCTCGGGATCCTCGTGCAGGTAGGTGCCCAGGCCCATCAGAACGGGATAGCCACGAGCCTGGTGCAAGCACTCTTGAACTCGCTCCTCGAAACGGCGGACTTCCCGGTCGTACTGCATCGGGAAAACAGCATCGATCAGCCCCAGTCGGAGCCAACGGGGCCAGTCTTGTCGAACCCGCTGGTAAGCGATTTCTGGAGTGCGATAGACCGCTGCGGTGAGCAGCGCGTCACGGTCCGCAAGTTTCACGGCGCTGCTGATTTCCCGGACCATCTCGGTGACCTGATCGCGTCGCCAGCGGTCCCAGGCTTCGCCATCGGCTTCCGGATCGGCGACCCCTGTTTGTCGAGTGAATTGCTCGAGGCTTTCTCGATCGCGGGGATAGTCGATTTCTATTCCAGATTCGAGAAATCGGATGTAGTCGAGGTGAATTCCAGCGACCGGATAATTTTCGACGATTTCTGAGCAGATGGCCGCCACGTGCTTTCGCACCCGGGGCAAGCACGGATTCAGTGCCACGTAGTAACTCGGTTGTAACGGTTGGCGCTGCTGTTGTGAATCGTGAAGAAACCAGTCTGGATGTGCGTTCCAGTGCTGGGCAGGGGTGGTGATTGGCGGCGGCGTATCACCGCGCCATCCTGGCACCGCATTGATCCATGCATGGATGGCCACGCCGTGTCGAGCCGCTTCCTGGCAAGCGATTTGCAAAGGGTCGAACCCAGGATCGGTGTGATCGAACTCTTCAGCCCACGGCTCCAGTTTTGACCGATAGAAGACGGTTCCGTTGCCACGTACCTGAAAGATCACCGTATCGAAGCCCCCAGACGCCACGTTCTGGATGCACTGCTCAACATCTTCTTGAGTCTTGTAATCCCAGCGGGTGACCCAGATGGCCTTTTGGATCGGCACCACTGATGCCTGGTTGCAGCCTCCCACCACTGTCACCAGTCCCATGCCTAGTAGTATCCACAAACCCACTGCCCAAGTGCTGCCCTGCATTTGCGCCCTTTCCTAATGTGTTCAGCGAAGTGCTCTCCGAGTGATCATCGGGGTAGGATCACCTCGAAGTGACCCGCCAGCACCTCCAGTTCGATGACCCGAGGAGTTCCGACAATATCTCCGTCGACCAGGAATGGACTGGCCTGTTGCTCGATGCAGATCTTCTGGTGCTGACTGTAGATGATGTCGGGATCCGCTTCGAGGTGTGTTCCGCTGGAGATTTTCGGCAACAACTTCATCGAGGACCAGGGCGATCGGTGGGGGATCAGGCAAAGATCCAGTGAGCCATCGTCGAGCCGTGCCTTCGGGCAGGGACGAAAACCACCTCCGATGGTGCCCTCGTTGCCAAGAAACAGTGCCATCCCCGTGGCTTCCCAGTCGCCGTCGGTCATCTTGAATTTCCACGCGATCGGCTTGGTGTGGCCACTGAAGAGGGTGAAGACCGCCAGCAGTCGGTAGCCGAAATCTCCCAGCCAGCGAACGGGATGCCGGATGAAGGGTAGCCGTCGTAACCGATCGAATCTCCTCGCCACCACTGCCGGGAAGCCCAGTGCTGCGACCTGCAACATCAATCCTGTCGATTCGCCATCGAGGGTGTAGCGCACGGCATCGATCTTACGAGTGGTCGAGGATTCGAGTGCCAGGGCGATCGACCGAGCCGGAGTGGTGGGAATCCCAAGACCGCGGGCGAGATTGTTTCCCGTTCCTGCGGGTAGGATGGCTGCCGGTGCTTCCACTCCTGCTTGTTCGAGCCACTGCAGTGCCAGATGGACGGTGCCATCGCCGCCGACGATGAAGATGCGATCGACGGGTCCAGGATTTTCGGGTGTGGAAGTCACTTCACACCAGATCAGTGGAGGCACCTCAGCGAGAGCCGAAATGGTTTCCTCGAGCAACTTTCGAACCTCAGAAGCCCGTCTTGATCCGGGATTGGTCAGCACCAGAAGCGAACCGCTGCGACTGGATGATCGGTTCCCCATCGTCACTCGATGATCTGGCCCGGTTTGATGTCGATCACCTCGATGGGTAAGTTGCCGATCGCTTGGCGCAGTTGCTCGGGCGTTCCATGGAGCCGCGGGGAACTGCCGAAATGCATCGGAATTACCATCTGTACCCCGAGTAGATGAGCCGCCTTGGCCGCCTCTCTGGGGCCCATGGTGTAAACATCTCCGATGGGCAAGATCGCCATCGACGGCGAGTACAGTTCAGCGATCAACGCCATATCGCCAAATACCGAGGTGTCTCCTGCGTAATAGAAGCGAAACTCGTTTTCCGTTTCCACGACAAATCCGCACGCTTCACCGGCATAACGATACTCGTCATCGATGATCACCCCCGATGAGTGTCTGGCATCGGTCATGGTGATCTGAAGCCCGCAGACCTCGACACCACCACCCTTGTTCATCTCGATCACCTGGTCATCTTCGAGGCCAAGTTTTCTGAGCCAGTGCGCCAGTTCGACATTACACACGACCCGAGCCCCGTGCTTCTTGGCCTGTGGGACGACGCTGTTGAAGTGATCCCAGTGTCCATGAGTCAGTAGGATGAGGTCGACATGATCGAACTCCTTACAATCGTCAGGGCAGCTGGGGTTCTCCAGCCACGGATCGATGAGTATCGTTCGGCCGGAAGGTGTTCCGACCAGGAAAGATGCATGGCCGAGCCAACGAAAGGTCGTTTCCTTGCCGAGATAGGTCATTGCAGTGCCTTTCTTGTGACGGGTTTTGTCGCCAGGCTATCGGGCCTGCCGACAGGCCGCGAGTAACTCGCGGCCACGCTGTTCGATTTGTGGCCACTGTTGTTTCTCGATGGCCTCTGGACTGAAGAGGGGTGAGACGAAACCGATGGCATGTGCGCCTGCGTTCAGGAATTCGGAGGCATTATGCAAGCCGACGCCGCTGGTGGGAATGATCTTGAGAAAGGGAAGTGGACCCAGTACCGCTTGCACCCAGCGTGGTCCACCTGCGGGGCCGGGGAACAACTTGACTAGGGGAGCTCCCGCCTCGTGAGCCGCCAGCATCTCGGTCGGGGTACTGCACCCCGGGATGATGGCGACCCCCAGTTCGGTGGCGATCTCGACCACCTTGCAGTCGAGTACAGGGGAGACGAGAAAACGAGCTCCCGCCGAGACCGCATCCCGAGCCTGGTCCGGGGTTAGGACCGTACCCGCACCGACCACCACATCGGGAAATTGGGCGGCGATGGTCTCGATGTGTTGAAGGGCCCCGGGAATCGTCAGGGTGAACTCGCAAATCGTAAATCCAGCGGCGATGGCGCACTTCATGGCGTCGACAGCAAGATCTCCGTGGGGCGTCCTCAAAATGGCACTGGCGCGGGATTGGCCGAGGATCGTGACAAATGATTCCGGACTGAGCGGCACACTGGACAAGCGGCCTCCTGGTTCTCGGGTGGCATTTACTCTCACTGCGGGCATGATGTGGGTCAAATCGATTCAGAACAACCATTGCTCGACAGGAGGACTACATTGACTGGA
>JAPKAM010000129.1 GCA_028825265.1 Planctomycetota bacterium | reverse complement strand
CAGGCCCGGTCAGTCTCCCGGGTGATCCGGATTCAACTTATTATCGACCTTCATGTCGGTGTAGGTCCCGCCAGTTTCCTCGGCCAGTTTCTTCAACCAACTGTTGGCCTGAGCCAGATCCCCCATCTGCTGCCCCCCCTGAGTGAAGGGGTGAAAGCCGAAGCAATGGATCTTGATCTTGCGAAAGCGATTCAACTCGAACACTTTGTCGAGAATCGGGCTGGTCGGGTCCTTCACCTTACCGTCCTTCGATGGAAGCCCATCGGAAAGAAAGAAGATGGTGTTGGTTCTCGGGTCCTGCATGAAGGCTTCGACCAATGCGTCCAGCGTGTTGGTGTTGCCGTTGTGCTTAATTCCATCGACCCACTTCAAGGCCGACTTCTTGTTGCCGGTGCTGGCCGGTGTCGCCTTTTTCTTGAACTTGCTGACGGTGGTGTCGAAGCGGACGCAATTGAAGGCCGCATCCTTGGACATCTTCTTGAGCACCTTGCGCAGCTCTCGCTTGGCCATCGCCATTCGGGTCCAGAACTTGGCCAGGCGGGTCTGCTCCTGAGTCATCTGGCCACCGCCAGAAGATCCTCCCCCATCGGAGCCGTCTCCTCGACCCAGTCCGGGGATATCGTCTTTGTGGACATACCGCATCGACCCGGAGGTATCGATGACGAAGACGATATTCTTTGACTCGACCGGAACGCCCCAGAACTCGGGATCATTGCCACGACGCTTGCGCTTGACCCCTGTCTTCCCGGCGTGCGAAGCCTCCAGCGGATCGAAACTGTCCTGGCGAGGTTCCCACCATGAATGCCACTCTTCGATCAGATCGAAATCCTGGCCAGTCAACTCCCACAGCGAATCTCGAACCTGATGGTAGAGTACGTCCTTGCGTTTCTTGACCAGTTTTTCTAGCAGGAGAATCATCGGCTCGACACCGATGGCGCTCTGACTCTTGCGGAAACCTTCGACCGCTGCACCCTGCACGAATGACGACTTGTCCTTGAGGAATGAACACATCAATTCCAAGGCGGCATCATTGTCGATCCCTCGAAGCCGCTGCAGTTGCTTCTTCAACGCTTCCTGCTGCTGCTTCATCCGATCGGGAATCGACGGGTCGGCACCCGGCGGCAAGCCGTCATCCTCGATCTCCTGGAGCTGCTTGCCCAACTTCATGATCTGATCATTGATCTCACCACGCTTGTTGGTCGGAAAGGAGAGGATGTCGGTCAGATAGACTCGTTCGCGGAAATCGCTCTTGCTTCGCAATTTGTCGTATCGACCAGAGATGAAAGCGACACAGCCATCCATGCGAGACAACTCTTCGCAGATGGTGCTGTAGACCTTCGGATTGCGGCCATCCTTGAACCCCAGGTCGTAGAGGGTCTCCATCGAATCCTCAGTGCCATAGGCCGAGATCTGCTTGACGATATCGATGGCGTTATCGGGATTCTCCGCCAGCAGAGCCTTGCGAAAACTCTTGGCCAACTTCTTGATTGCTTTGGAATCGGGCGCACTAGAGGCATCCAAAACTGTGAAGGAAAAGAAGCTGCAAAGGACGGTGATCCACAGCAGAACCAGCGCACCTCTTAATTTTCGATTTTGGTAGATCATGTTTCCTCCAATGACACCGGCGAAGGGTGCTCGCTACGAGTGGGGCCTGCCGACCGGGACTGGATCGGATTACGGACCCTGGAAGCCACTTCTGGGCCCTCTCAGGATATCACGAGCCCTTCTTCAGTTCCATCGGCAAGGATCCGGATGCAGATGAATACGGGCTAATGGGTGATGAATTGGTTTGATTTGCTTATCTTGGTGGCGGGCAATCGCGCTCCTGGAGGAACTGATGTCACAGCACCACGACGACACCGATCGCCAGTATCATATCGGTCTCTCCCGAGGAGACGTAGCCCCGAAGATCCTGCTCGCCGGTGATCCCGAGAGAGTGAGACGAACCGCAGCTCGTCTCGACCGGATCGAGGGCGAATGGAGTTGTCGGGAATTCCTGACGGTGACCGGCCAATGGCGTGGTCAGCGGGTGACCTTGATGGCGACCGGAATCGGTGCCAGCAACATCGAGATTGCGATGGTCGAACTCGCCGCCATCGTCGAAGACCCGATCCTGATCCGAGCGGGCTCCTGCGGCGGCCTCGACCCAAAAATTGAGTTGGGAGATCTGGTCGTCAGTTGGGGTGCGGTAAGGATGGAGAACACTTCCACCACCTTTGTTCCCGAGGGCTACCCCAGCGTCTCTCATCCGGATGTGATCCAGGCATTACTCCAGCAGGCGCGCCTGAAAGAGTACCCGGTCCACCTTGGGATCACGGCCACGGCACCGGGTTTCTACGGTGCACAGGGGCGAAATGTGAATGGCTTCCCCCCACGCCACCCCAACGTGATCGAGGAACTGGCCCGCATCGGTGTCGCCAACATGGAGATGGAGGCCTCGGCCCTCTTCACGTTGGCCTCGGTCAAAGGATGGAGAGCGGGGTGCGTCTGCACCGTCTTCGGCCGACGACATCACGATGAGTTTGTCTCGGTAGCGGAAAAACCGGCACTGGAAGATCGCTGCGTCGAGGTCGCCCTAGACGCACTACTGAGCATCGACTGAGAGACCACTCAGTCCGATTTGAACCGCGTTGGATCGGGCTCCAGGGTCGAGATGGCCGCAGCCACGATCCGTAGTAATCGTCCGCGCGAGCGGCGGCCCGTCTCCATCACCTCTTCATGGCTCAGCGGCTGCCCCGACATCCCCGCTGCCAGGTTGGTCACCAGCGAAAATCCCTGCACACGAAGGCGGCAATCCACCGCCACCATCGCTTCCTGGATGGTCGACATGCCGACCAGATCTGCCCCTAGTTTGCGTAGCATCCTCACCTCCGCAGGGGTCTCGTAGGTAGGTCCTGGTAAACCTGCGTAAATGCCCCGGGGAAAACCAGGGAAACCATCGGTCGATCCCGCATTGGAATCGTTGCGGCACCAAAGTTCGGTTCGATCGATCCAGTCATGATCGAAGAGAGCGGCCTGATTGCGGATCATCGAGGCGGCCTCGATTCCCATCCTCGGAGTCACCCCCTGCAGGTTGATATGATCCTCGATGGCCACCACTTCTCCGGGATTCCATCCCTCACGGACGCCACCGGCTGCATTGGTCAGGATCAATCCGCGGGCACCGAGACCCGCGAGTACGCGAATGCCTCGCACCACCTTTTCCACTTCATAACCCTCATACAGATGAATCCGGCCACCGAGCAGCAGTACCCTTGTTCCTCCGACCTCGCCGAGGATCCACTCGCCCCCATGCCCGGCCACCGAGGGAGATGACATCCCGGGAATGTCGCGCACCGCAATTCTGCAATATTCGGTCATTCCATCGGCGGGGAATTGGATCCCGGAACCGAGCACGACACCCACATCGGGGATGACTTCCGACCCGTCCTGCTGGCCATCGCTGCCCAGCTCTCGGCCCAGTTCGCGCCACTGATTGCGAATCCACCGACAAGTCTCCTCGACATCGAATCGTTCCGTCACGGCAGGACGATTCCGGCAACGCAACCCGTCATCAGTGCCGCGATGGTACCACCGACCAGTGCTCTCAATCCCAAAGACGAGAGTCGCGGCCGCAAGGAAGGCTCCAACGACGAGATGCCACCGATCTGGATCGCCACGCTGGCAAAGTTGGCAAAGCCACAGAGGGCGTATGTGGTGATGGCCCGTGAGCGTTCACTGAGGGTGTCGATGTCGGACAGTTTGAGAAAGGCCACAAACTCGTTGAGCACCGTTTTCATTCCGATCAGCGAGGCGACCGCTGGCACATCTTTGAAGTCGACCCCCAGCAGCCAGGCAAAGGGATAGAAAATCCAGCCGAAGAGATCTTGTAGGTTGAAGTAGGGTGATTCCGTCAGTACTGCGATTTCTCCCGGCCTCACCAGATCTACCAGGCAGAGAGCCCAATAGGAGATGTGCTGGGTCAACCAAGCCAGCGACGCATTGGCCAGTGCCACGATGGCCACGAATGCAATCAACATCGCAATGACATTGAGTGCCAGGGTCAAGCCTTCACTGGTTCCTCGACAGGCCGCATCGAGCAGATTGGAGTCGGTGCGGTTGATTTCCAGTTTGGCCGCAGTCGGGTCCCCCCGGTCCCGTTTCTCTGGCACCATCAATTTGGCCGCCACCAATGCAGCGGGAGCCGACATGAAGCTGGCCGCCAACAGGTGACCTGCGTCGATTCCAAGACTGACATAGGCGGCAAAAACACTCCCGGCGACGGTCGCCATGCCTCCGGTCATCAGTGCCATCACCTCGGAGTTGCTCATCGTCTTCAGATAGGGACGGATCACCAATGGAGCCTCGGTCTGTCCGGCAAAAATGTTGGCCGCTGCAGCGAGTGATTCTGGTCCGCTGGTCTTCATCGTCATTTGCATCACGCGAGCGATCAGCCACACGACGATTTGTAGCAATCCTATGTGATAAAAGATCGCCATCAATGTTGAGACAAAGATGATGGTCCCAAGCAACACGATCCACAGTTGAAATCCAGCTCCACTCGCCGACGACAGGGTTCCGAAGACCATTCCGGTCCCCGCCTCTGAGAAGTCGAGGATCCCCTGGAAGATCTCCTTGGCACCGGATGTGAAGGAAGTGCCCCACTCAGTACGCAGGATCACCACCGCCAGTACCAGTTGCAGTCCCAATCCCCAGTACACCGTGCGCCAGCGCACTTCATTACGACGGCTGGAAACCGCCCAACAGAGTACGACCAGAACCAGCAGGCCCAGCAGGCTCCTGGCACGATCGAGCCAGGGGGCCCCCTCTCCACCACGATCCGGGGTTGGCAGGTAAACCTCTTCGTCGATGGAGGCAAAGATGCGATCGGCGGAGTCCACCATCACCAGAGCCCGCTCGGTCGCCTCCAGTACCGACATTCCACCATCTTCCCTGGGGGCGGCGGCCAGCAGATCCCATCCATCTCCTCCGGTCGCAAGGTAGTCATTGGTGGCGATGCGCAACTGCTGCTCATCATCGATCGGAACCCCTTGGAGCAGAATCTGCTCCACCTCGATCGGGCCCCCGTCCGCCTCCGCCACCTGTACCCGAACGCCGTGGAAGTCGACCCCTCTTCCCTCGGTGGTGAGCGACCGGACCACCACTTGCTTCAGTTCTTTTCCGGTCAAGGTCAGCACCGTCACGCGATTTCCAAAGGGAGAGATCTCGAAAAGATCGCGGTACAGCACCTCTCCTGCGGGTAAATCATCACGGATCCCACCATGATTGTGGAAGGAAGCATCGACCCCGGTCGCCTCCGCCATCGAATCGCAGATCCAGCGTCCCAGAGGAGATGAGACCGCTCCATTGTCGTTATGGCCACCCCTGTGCAGCGTCACCGGAGATTCCCCCACCTTGCGATTCATCTTCTCGCCAACCGAGGCACTGACCGAAGCGAGCAGCGACGCCAACTTCGGATCGGCCGCCTCGGAGATGGCCTGTACAGCGATCACCGACGCGGAAACTGAGACAATATTTTGCTGGCGCGAGAACTCGATGCGCCCGACATGGCGCGTTTTGGCCCCCACCTGAGCCACCACCGTGCCGTGCACCGCATCTCTCCACGGTGGATCGACCAGCGTATGGGAGTGGCCGCCGACGATCAGATCGATGCCCTCGACTTGACCGGCGAGCGCTCGTTCCAGTTCCACTCCGCTATGAGAGAGCACCACCAGAAGATCCGCTCCTTGTTTCCGGAGCCGATCTCTCGCAGCTCTCACCGCGCGCGCCAGCGGTGCCACTTGTAACTTCTTGCCCACCTCAGGAGCGATGATGTTGGGTGCATCCGGTGTCAAGATTCCGATCAGCCCCACCTTGAATCCACCCCGCTCGATGATGTGATCGCGCAGTACCACCTTTTCAAGACGACCGGAGGACTCGGTCACGTTGGATGCGATGATGGGAATACTGGTCGCCTCAATCAGGCTCAGCAGGTTGTCGATTCCGTAATCGAAGTCATGATTGCCCAGGGTGGTCGCATCGAACTGGAGACACTCCATCGCTCGGATCACATGAAGGCCTCCATCGCTGGCGCCCTCTGGAGTCCCCTGGAACCAGTCACCGGCATCGAGCAGCAGCACATTCTCGGCACCGACCTCGGCGCGAACCGAAGAGACGATCTGGCTCAATCCCGCCATTCCACCACTGGAACTCTCGTCACTCTTGCGAGGGAGTAACTGACCATGCATGTCATTGACATGCAGAAGCACCAGATGGTCGGTTGCCTGCAAATTGAACCCAAAACAGAGAATGACCAACACCACCAGGGTTTGAAACGATCGCAAGATCATGCCACCTCGATTTCCACCAGGAGAATTGATTCAGAGGATAGCGGAACATTCCTCCACAGGACAGCGGGAGCCCTTGCAACCGCCCCCCAATCTCCTCCATGATCTAAGCCATGATCTAA
>JAPKAM010000027.1 GCA_028825265.1 Planctomycetota bacterium | reverse complement strand
GTGGCGCAGTGACCTCTGTGGCGCAGTGGCCAGTGGCTCAGTGACCTATGGCGCAGTGGCCCAACACAGGTCTTCCGGGAGCCTTCGGAGCCCATCGCCGTGAATCGGGGCGGCCTGAATCGGCTCAGTCCACCACGATCTGGTCCGGAGTCCAATCCTACCGGTTGACAGGCCCCCCTCCTCGGCTGACGATGTTCAAGTTCCTGAGGGTCAACCGGAGTGTTCTGGATCATGCGTTGGGCAATCCATCTCTGTTTCCAGACAAGGGCCATCCTGAAAAATCCCTCGGTTCGGTGTTCCTGATCTCGAGTCCGTTTTCTTTTTCGGATTCGCTTCAGATTCGTGTGCGATTTGGACGTTAGCGTCTTGGCCTCCACTGGCCATGGCGGAACCTCCACAGTCAAGAGGATAGGGGCTTCCATGGGTGTCAAGAGAATCGATCCAGACCGTGCCAATGATTTGATGAACTCCGAACAGGACTACACTTTTCTCGACGTTCGAATGCCGGAAGAGTATTCCCAGGGTCATGTCCCCAACGCTCGAAATATTCCCGTGATGATCCGCGGAGATGGCGGCGTGGGAATCCGAATGAATCCCGACTTTGTCGATTCGGTCAGTGCCGAACTGGCACCGGATAGTCCGATTATTCTCTGCTGTCAGAAGGGCGGGCGATCTCAAAAAGCCGCCGACCTACTCACCGCGCAGGGATTCTCTAACCTCCATGACATGCGGGGCGGATTTATTGGTGAAACTGACGTGCTTGGAAATGTGACCTTCCCCGGTTGGTCTTCCCGAGGACTCCCCACCACTCGACGCTAGGCCGATTCTCGGTCGAGGATCGGTTGGCCGATTTTCCGAGACACCCAACCGACCCACGATCTCGGGAGTAGGTTTTGCATCATCCACAGGATTCTATTTTGGAATCCTGGCACGATGATCGCACGGTTTTTCTGTAATCCCAGTATTGCCAGCCTGGCCACCTCACTGGATGACATGCTTCCTCCGCGGATGTCCGTCGCATCGATTCCCGCAGTTTCAAAAAATGAAGTTCGGGTCGCTCCAGGTGCGAGCAGGCTGACTGCGACTCCAGTGCCGTGCAATTCCCAGCGCAGCCCTTCCGCAAACCGATTCACAAATCCTTTGGTTGCAGAATAAGCGCACAGACCCGGTCCGCCGGCCCAGCCCGCCAGCGACCCGACAAAGAGCAAGGAGCCCCTTCTTCGTTCCAGCATCCCCGGAAGCACTGCACGAGTGAGCAAGATCACCGCATCACAATTGAGTTTGATCATCGATTGGAGGCGATCATCTTGCTCATGTGAGGCAAATGCTCCTCCCAGACCCACGCCCGCATTATTGATCAACACATCGATTTCCACGACCGCGAGTCGCTGCATCAGGTGCGCCAGTTGATCCGAATCAGCCAGATCGACCTCCTCGATCCGCGTTTCGGTCTGACAAGCGGCTGCAACCTGGTCGAGGCGGGTTCGATCTCGTCCGATCAGGATCAGTTGCCGAGCCCCTCGAGAATCGAATTGTTCGACCAGGCCACGCCCGATTCCATCGCTGGCACCGGTGATGAGGATCGTCTTCCCTGCCCAATCGACCATACTTCAGTTCCTTTCTCGAATCGCCCAGTCACCATTCCTGGCCCTTTGAGACCATTTCTTGCACTCCTCACCCCTGCTGGGCAGGAGGGAGTCTTGACAAAAAACCACCGCTACGAGACCCTTGAGTGTACGCCGACAGGAGAAATTAACGGACCCATTGCTCGAAAACTTCATCACCTGTGATTTCGTGATTCCAACGATCACGGTTTTCCCAGGACCCTTTCTAGCTGAGTTGGCAACCGCTTCGACCTTCAGGGAAGCCTGGGGCCAGTCGAACTGGATTGATATGGTGGTGATCCTCGGACTTCTGTCGGGGGTGTTCACTGGAGTCGGTGTCGGTTTCTATCGATCCTCTGCGCTGTTACTCGGCTCGACCATTGGACTGGTTCTGGCAGGACAGTTCTCGGTCCCGCTAGCGATGACCCCCCTCTTCTCGTCGATTCGCGCAGATCTGGGTCCACTGGCCAGTCAGGTGCTGGCAGGATTCATCATCTTCAGCAGTTGCGCCAGTCTGGCATTTCTGACCACCGTGATCCTTCGTTCCTTCTTCGATCAAACTCTGAGAATCTGCGACAATGTACTGGGAGGACTGATGGGAATCTCGCTGGCAGGGGTTCTTCTCGGGGTCCTATTCCTGGGCGTTTTTCAGTGGCCCGATAGTCGCCTCCACCAGCCCATCCACACATCCCTCAGTGGACCGGCCATCGCCGAATATACTCGCCAGTTGGGACGCTTTTTCCCGCAACCATTCCGCGAACGATTTGATCTGTCCAGCGCTCCTTCCAGATCTCTTGCCAGACCTCTTGCCGGGGTGCTGGCCACATCCGGTGATCCCCCCCCGCCCGATCCACACGACTGACGCCTACGACCGCCCCGTACGAGTCCGCCTAATGAGTCCCCGAATCAGGCCCCATCGTCTCGATACATCCTGAGATCTCCTCGGGTACCATGGATTCCTACCGGCAGTAGGAATCGAGCGATAGGAGAGAAGCCTTGATCACCACCAAGACGCTCACAGTACTGTTCTCTTGCGCAATGCTCCTGTCACCACTGTGGCTCGCCCCGGGTCACCTGTGGGCTCAGACCTCCGTGGCGCCTCCAGCCCAGGAGAGTGTCACTCTTCAGTCTCTCGCGAGAATTTATCAGGAATACTGGGATGGCCTGCTGGCCGATGATCCGCTGCTGGCTTCCAGAAATGGCCACAAAGAGGCGGATTTCCACCTGCCGCACTGCGGTGCAACTCAGGTGGCCAAGGATCTTCAGTTTCACTTCAACCTGCTACAAGGCATCCGCAGTCTCGATCTCTCGAGCGTTTCTGTCAGCGCCCGCCAGCAAGCACAGATGTTGATCCGAATCCTCGAAACTCATGTCGAAGGTGTGCGGATCGGATTGCAGTACACTCCCGTCAGTCAACGCCGAGGCCCACAGGTGTGGCTACCGATGCTGGCGAGCCGAATGACCTTCGAACGCACCATCGATCACGAGGCGTACCTCTCTCGGCTGACGCAGATTCCTAGGTACATCGACCAGACCATCGAAATGTTGCGTGAAGGAATCGAACTGGGATTTCTTCCACCGCAGGTCACTCTCGAGGGAGTGATCGATCAGATTGCCTCTCAGGTGGAGACAGTACCGGAACAGACCTTGTTCTATTCACCATTCATCTCGATGCCGGGCACCGTTGGCGAGCCGGATCAAACTCGACTGCAGAGTTTGGCGAAGGCGGTGATCGATGATCAGGTTCAGCCCGCCTTTCGCAAGTTCAAGAACTTCATGGAAACTGAATACATCCCACTGGCCAGGGATACCTTTGCTTGTCTCTATTACCCGACCGGGTCCGATTATTATGGACACTGCATCCGTAGGCACACCACCACCCACAAGAATGCCATGGAAATCCACAAGATCGGCCAGTTGGAAGTGGCGAGGATCCGAAATCAGATGCAGAAGATCATCTCGGAAGTAGGGTTCGAAGGCGATTTTGCCGCATTCGTTGAACATCTTCGCACCGACCCTTCTTTCTACCACGATGATCCCGAAGAACTACTTCGCGGCTATCGCGACATCTGCAAGCGAGCCGATGCGATGCTACCTCAATTATTTGGGCGGTTACCGAGAGCGCCCTACGGTGTGCGAAAAATCCCTGATTTCGAGGCCCCCCGATCGACCACTGCGTACTACCGTCCTGCCCCACCCGATGGAAGCCAGCCAGGCTGGTTCTATGCCAACACTCATGACCTGAGCAGTCGACCCCGGTACGAGATGGAAGCCCTGGCGTTACATGAAGCGGTTCCTGGCCATCATCTCCAACTCGCACTGCAGAATGAACTGGAAAATCTCCCGCAATGGAGAACCACGACGCACTTCACCGCTTACATCGAGGGCTGGGGACTTTACTCCGAGTCCCTGGGCGAGGCGATGGGCTTCTACCAAGATCCCTACTCTCGATTTGGTCAACTTTCCTACGAGATGTGGCGGGCTCTGCGACTAGTGGTCGATACCGGGATTCACGAACTGGGCTGGTCACGTCAGCAAGCAGTGGACGTGATGCTCGACAACTCCGCGCTGACCCGCAAAAATGTCGAGGCCGAAGTCGATCGCTACATCTCCTGGCCCGGCCAGGCGTTGGCCTACAAGATCGGTGAACTGGTGATCCAGGAACTAGTCCAGGATGCACGATCGCGCCTCGGCGAACGATTTGACATCCGACACTTCCACGATTACCTGCTGAAGGAGGGATCGATGCCTCTCGACCTGCTCCGATCACGGATGGAATCATGGATCACCACCAATGCCACCTCCGATGAAGATTGATCAGCGCTGAAAACTGAGGCTCTGGCCATTCTGGGATGGGCCCAGTGACAGCAGGAAATCGACCGCTTGTGAGGCCCACTGCTGTGGCTCGACCGCCTGACTCGCCTCCTCGTCCCCTAATGCCCTTGCCAGCATCGAGGTATGGACGACACCTGGAGACAACGACACCGCACTGACTCCCGCCGGAAGTTCCTGAGCAAGAGCTCCCATCAGTCCTTCCACCGCAAACTTCGATGCACAGTAGGGAGCCACCCCCGGCGAAGTCGATCGACCCCAACCTGAAGAGAGTGCTACGAAAGTCCCCGACTGCTGATCGATCATCGATGGAAGGAAGGCCCTGGCAGTGTTGGCCACACCCTTGATGTTGACATCGATCACCTGATCAAACTGTTCCGAACTGATTTCCCATAACGGTTGTCTCTGATTGAGCAGGCCGGCATTTGCGATGACCAGGTCCGGGATCATATCGATCTCTTGCAGATCCGTGGCCCAGCGAATGAGCGCCTCGGCATCTCGAACATCGACGCTCCTGAAGGCGGGTTCGACTCCCAGTTCTTGCATCGCTTCGGAATTCCTGGAACAACCAGCGACTCGATGATTTTCCTTGATCAATTGTTGAACGAGGGCCGCTCCGATGCCACGGCTACAGCCGGTGACGATGACACATCGAGACATGATCCTCCTAGTGCATCCGAGCTTCGACGGGTAGTTGTTCGAGTAGTTTCGCCTCCGACTGTGCCACCTCTTCGATCCGACGGTTGACCTTTTCGGGATCGCACACCTGATGGGCAAGATCACGAAAGGACTCCCAGTGACGTGCTTCCGCCTCCGCCAATCGCTGGTAGAACTCAGCCAGTCTTGGTTCTTTCGATCCCGCATCTTGCAATCGATCCGCTAGAACTCTGAATCGTTCGCAACTTCTGGCCTCGACGAATGCATTCAGGATCAGATGATCGCCGATCACTCCGAGACCGTTTGTACTTCTGCAACAGATCTTGCGGAGCCCTCGTACGTATCGGTCGGCGATGGGTGGCCCCAACTCCACTCCTCGCTCCTGTAACAGATCGGTGACCTGGCGGAAGTGCAGCATCTCCTCCTGTGCCAGGGCAATCATCGGTCTCACCAGGAACGACTGATCAGGAAATCTGGAGATCATACCGAGCCCGGCGCTAGCGGCCTTGAACTCGCACCACGCATGATCCCGGAGCACCGCATCCAGTTGAGAACAGGCCACTTCTCCCCACTGTGGATCGGTCTCGGAAACCAGCGGAAGTCCCTCAAGAAATGAGCTCATCTGAAATCGCTCGGGCAATTCTGCCATCCTATCTTTTCACAGCACGGCAACGAATCAGTCCGTTTTTCCATCTTCAAATAGATATGCACGAGGATCTCTTGCCAGAGGGCGTGGTAATTCGCGTGGCCGACGCAATCCGCCATGAAGCTCCGGGCTAGCCGGTCGAGCCAGTGCGATCCATCGTAGATGGGCTTCCCTTGATTTGGTCTGATCCACCACGACATCCCCGTATTGATCCGTGGAATCTGCTGCGACCAGTCGTACCTTCTGGTGCCAGCAATGCATACCACTCACAGGATCGGTCTGAACCGGGAAAGCCAGGTTCTGGTGAACACCTTTCTCCTCCCACCAGACACGATCGACATCCGGATCGACACTACTGGTGGGTTTCTCGACCTTGATCTGGCGCATCCGGACCCGACCATCCGGGAGATCCTCAAATCGAACCGTCGAACTACCCCAGTTCGATCCCGGTGAATCTTCCAGTTTCCAACGACCCATGTGATGAGAGCACGCCAGCACCCCCGGGCTCATCCCATCGGTGACCCGGGCTCGATTAACAAAGTGACCGATCTCAGTTTCGATTCTCACCAGTTGGCCATCCTCGATCTGATGATGGGTCGCATCGTCCGGATGAATCCACACTGGATTGGTATGAGATATTTCCATCAAGTGCTTCGAATTGGATGAACGAGAGTGGACCATCGTCGGCAAGCGGAAGGTCGGCAGCAGCACAAAAATACCGTTTGCAGGATCCAGGACTTCGGGTGCCACATGGCTGAGAGGTGCCCCAGGCAAGGACATATCTTCGAAGCCCCACTCCTTCAGCATCTTGGAAAAAACCTCGACCTTGCCGCTGGCGGTGGGGAATCCGACCCGGATCGCCCCGTCGACTGCCACACCCACTCTCTTGCCGTCGAGGGTGGCCACGGAATCGATCGGATCGACGATGACACCCGCGCCCTCAGGAATCTCTACCGGTTTTTCGTGCAAGCGATTAGTTTTTTCATCCAGTTCGAAAGCCCCGATGCGTGACATGTATTCGAACGGGTCCATGCCCATCTCGGCGGCCTTTTCAGGCAACCCGGGGATGTCGTTCTCGAACATGTATTTGTACTGCTCCTCGACCGTCACTTTTTCGCCCGGACGATAGGGCGACTCGAAATGCTTTCGGATGCCCAGTTCTCCATCAGGGTCGATGCGCCAGGAAAGTTCTATCCAGAACTCATCTTCCTCCCACACCTCACCTGGATTGAATCCGCGAGTATCTCCCGCAGGCTTGCCTTGCAATCTCGCAAGGGTCCTGAAAACTGGCTGGCGAAATGAAACCCATCGTCCCGAATGAGTTTCCTGGCTCTGGATGTCATGGCGTTCGGTCGAATGTCCCATGGGAAGTACCAGATCCGCAAACAATGCAGTCTCGTTCCAGGTCGGCGTCAAGGCGATGTGGAGGCCCACTTTTTCTTCATCACGCAACATTTTCATCCAGGACATTCCATCCGGGAAGGTCCAGACGGGATTGAACACACGGGTGAAATACACTCCGATCTTGCCCACACCATCTTCGACGAGGTGCGGGAGTAGATGGCTCATCTCGTAGAAAGATGTCGGATACTGTCGAGGCCAGATCAGTTCATTCCAACGATGGCCATGGTCAGGCGTCGAGAAGAATTTGGGCTTCAACTTGTTCCAGCCGGCAGGGGAAGTTCCCCCCTCCTGACCCAGGGCTCCGGTAAATGCAGTCAACAGGGCCAGCGATCGGGCGATCTGCCACCCTCCCAGATTTCCACTCGCCGCACTTCGCCAGATGTGGGAAGCCATCCTTGGACCGGCACGCTCGATCTCCCGAGCCAGTTTTCGAACACTACCAGCCTCCAGACCTGCCCGTTGATCTGCCGCCTCGGGAGTCCACTCCTCGAGGTGCTCGGCAAAACGGTCCAGGAACTGCTCCACCGAACTGGGATCGGTCGGATGGAGTTCTTTCATGTAGCCGCGCCAATCGACCCACTTCTCGACGAATTCAAGATCGATCTTTCGATCCACGATCAACAGTCTCAGTGCAGCCAGGATCACCCCACCCTCGGTTCCTGGTCGAGTCGGTAGCCACAGGTCGGCACGAGAGGCGGTGTTAGAAAGGCGCGGGTCGAGGACCACAATCCTGGCTCCACGCTCCTTCGCCTCCATGATTCTCTGAGCATGAGGATTGAAGTAGTGGCCCGATTCCAGATGGGCACTGACCAGGAAGATCAGTTGGGCGTTGGCGTGATCGGGAGCGGGGCGATCAAAGCCCCAGGCCAATTGGTAACCACAACGAGCCGATGCCGAACAGACGGTCGTGTGGCTGTTGTGGCCATCCACGCCCCAAGCCTGCAGCACTCGCTCCATCGATCCCTCATGGCCGGGCCGACCGACGTGATACATCACCTCATCGTGACGCTGCTGCTGCAGCAGCCCACGAATTTTCAGGGCAATGGTATCGAGAGCCTCATCCCAGGAGATGGGTTCGAATCCCCCTTTGCCCCTCTCTCCCTTTCTCACCATCGGCTGCAGAATTCGCTCGGGATCATTGACCTGGTTGAGGGTCGCTGGGCCCTTGGCACAATTGCGACCACGGCTTCCCGGGTGCAGCGGATTCCCTTCGATCCGAACGATTTCCTGCTGCTCCACATCGATGGCCGCCAGCAATCCGCAGCCCGACTCGCAGTTGAAGCAAGTGGTGGGAATCATCGCCATCTTACGAACTCGACGGGAAGAATCCAATTCCTCCACCTCGAGCCACTTCTCAAAGGGTGGATAATTTTGAAGGCCATCCCCATAGCGTGAAGGTTCAGGCTTTGCTTTCTGGACTGGAACCAACCCCATCCGGGATGCCAACTTTTCGATCCAGTGTGGGTTCGATGTCATGCTTCTCCTCAGGCCAGCGGGAGACGCTGGGGCGCCTCTACCCATAGGTGTTCCCAGATGGCAATCCCTGCCAGCGCCAGCACTCCAGCGCAGCGCAGCGTCACTTCCCCGTCAGACATTCCCCATAGCAAAGCCAGCGGTACCACCCTGCCCGCACCGATGGCACCGACGTGAAGCCAGAGTCCTCGCGCTCCAAGAGTCATCGACTTTGCAGCAAGGCGAGCGGCTTCCGTCGAGTGCTTACCAAACACCTCGAGCAAGATGAAGGGAAGTTCGATGATGAGCGCGATGGCGAGCACACTACGCAGATCGCTCAGTTCTCCCGGGCTGATCAACAGCAACATCGCTGAGCCCGCCACCAGTGCCTGGAAGCCGAGGTGAATCGGCGAGAGAGAGGACTGCCACAGATCTCGGCCCTTCGCCTGGCCAAAGAGCCAGCCGGTATAGATCGCCACAAAGGTGCCGCTGAGACCTGCCAGGGCCAGTAACACCGTTCCCATCGTCGAGCCGGAAGGATCTTCCCGCCACCAGCCGAGCGAGATCACACCACCGTAGAAGGTGATGCCATAAGCTCCCCTGACCAGCCATGAGGACCATTGTGGCCGCAGCATCACCCACAGAAATCGCTCCGGTCGCTTGAGATCTGCCACCAGAAGCACTCCAGTAATCGCGAGAAACAACAACGCCAGGCTCCAGCCGATCCCCATCGACGCATCAATCAGTGAAGTGCGTTGAAACGGGGCCAGCATCGCTGGCACCATCATCACACCGGCAGCCACCGACTTGGTCCATAGATAGGCGCTCACCTTCCACCCCCAGCTGAGCGCGTGGCGCTGCTGGATGTCATAGGTGCGATGGGGAGCTCCCCGTTCCAGTGCAGGCTCGAGTCCTGGCGGTGGATCGGTTCCGTCGCGTGGTCTGGTGCCCCACAGGGTTCGAAGGTTACGTTGACTGGCGAGTGGATCCAGCGCTTCACTATGACCCTCGATGTAGAACACCTTAGGGCCGGTACCCTTCTCCGGTTTCCGCACCATCGTCGGCTCCCCCGCCACCAATGTCGCGATTCGACTGGTCGGATCCGAAAGGTCTCCCGTGATGATGGCATTGGTCGGACAGACCACTGCACACGCCGGTTCGCGTCCCGAATCGACGCGGTGAGAGCAATAATTGCACTTGGTCGCCGTGCCGGTCTCGGGATGAATATCGATGGCGTCATAGGGACACGCCTGCATGCAAGCCTTGCAACCGATGCAACGGCTCGAATCGAAATCGACAATTGCGTCTTTCCTGATGGTCAAACTGGCAGTGGGACACATCTCGACGCAAGGCGCATCGGTGCAGTGATTGCAGCGCAACACGTGAAAGGCTCGTTCGGCGCGGGGGTGAACCCCTTTCTCGAGGTACTGGACCCAAGTCTTGTTGACCCCGAGCGGGTCGGAATGCTCCGTCTTGCAGGCGACAGTGCATGCGTGACAGCCGATACAGCGGCGATTATCGATGACGAAGCCATAGGAGGGCGAATTTTGGGAAATCATTCCTAGAATCTACCTTCCCAGACACCCTCAGGCCATCCTCTCTCGACAGGTTGACGGAGAACTGTTCAGGCCTCACCTTTGATTCCACATGTCAGGTTCACCCCGATCCATCGTAGTCGAGTCGAGGGGAATGCCGAATTCCCCCTCCAGCAAATCGAAATTGGAGGCTCCGCCCCTTGAACCACTGCTTCCTCGGAACCGATTCAGATGTCCTGAAGTCCTCTGCCAAAAAGCTCTTAGCGATCGATGCAGGAGGGCTTCCTGAAGACTCAGGGGGCCGGCCCTTTGACTTACGGGAGTGCCTGGTTCTGGTCCCCGGACGCCAGGCGGGACGTCGATTACGACGGCTGCTGGTCGAACAGGCGGCCATCGGTCATCGGGGCCTGCTTCCCCCTCGCATCACCACTCCAGGTCACCTCGAAGAAACCCTCTGCGCTCCCCAAAACCCTTTCGTCAGCGGCATCGAGGATCGGATCGCCTGGATCGATTCCCTGCGTAGTTGCTCAAAGGATCTACTGGCTCCCCTCGGTATCGATCCCGATTCCACAGGGGTCCAGGCGCTGCTCCCGCTGGCACGCCTCTTTTCCCGCCTCAGTTCCGATCTACGCCGAGAGGGATTGACCCTCGCGGTAGCCGCAGAAAAGGCATCTCATCACGATCCGGATGCGGCGCTGCGGCTGCGCGCTGTCGAGCGCATCGAGGCTCTCCGCTCGGCACAGATCCGAGCTCTCGGGCTCACCGACAGCGGTACCTTCAGCATCGCTCCCGAGTTATCGCAGCCTCGGGTCATCCTGATCGGAATCCTCGAACTTCCGGCTCAGATGCGATTGTGGCTCGATCAATATTGCCAGGCAGAAGCATGGATCGATGCCGACGAGAGCCGAGCCCATCTCTACGACGAGTACGGAATCCCCATCCCTGAGGCATGGGAAAACCTGCCCTTTTCTGGACCGATCGAGTGGGTCGTAGCCGATGATCCTCGCTCCTTGACCGCCGCCTTGCTGCAACAGATCGATCAGCACGCTGCGTCTTCTCGCTGTGACGATGTCACCATCGGTCTGGTCGATCAGGAGTTGTCACCCTGGCTGCTGGACGGCTTCCGTCGCGCCCAGATTCCACTCCACATCGCTGCGGGAACCCCTCATTCATCCACCTCATGCGGACGCCTGCTTGCGGATCTTCGACTGGCGGTAGAGACCTTCTCCAGTCATTCGATGGCCGCTCTGGCCAGGCACCCAGCGATTCATCCCCGATTACCACGACAGACCGATCGCCACGGCCGTGAACTCGATCCCCTCGAATCGATCGACCGCTGGAGCACGGCTCGACAGCCGGTGATGGCGACCGACCCTCTCGCTCCCGCTGCGGTGGAGTTCATTCGCCAGGCCATCGAACCGCTAAGAAAAACGCAGGAAACCCACATCGATTGGGTTCAGCCACTGCTCGATGCGATCACTGCACTGGTCGGCGCCAACAACCAGCAACAGCCTCTCCTGCCCCGCTCCGGTCTCGACGGCCTGATCTCTGCGGTGCAGAAATTGAGCCAGATCGAAAATCATCAAGCGCAACCGCTGTCGATCCTCGATGCCATCTCCTTGCTCATCGACCTGCTGGAAGATTCTCCCGTCTCTGACCAGCAGGGGAGTTCTGCCATCGGATTACTCGGCTGGCTCGAACTTCCCTTCGATCCTGCCCGACTGCTGCTGCTGACCGGGCCCACCGAGGGGCAACTCTCGCCGGCCCCATCTGGTGATCCGTTGCTACCCCATGGGGTTCGCGAACAACTTGGAATGGCAGGTCCGGCCCAACGCCATGCACGGGATGCTCATATCCTCCACTCTTTGCTCGACGATCGTCGCAAGACTGTGGTTGCGACCTGCGCCAGAAATGGCGATGGAAATCCACTGCTACCCAGTCGCCTGTTCTTGCAAGGGCCCGCGGGTCTCGAACGGCTGGCTCACTTTCTCGATCGTCAGCGTCGCCAACGATTCCACCTCCCCGAGTCGAATCCTCCCGCCAGCAGCCCTGTCTCCCTGGGTGCGCCGAAGGGAGTGATCTTGCCGCCACCGGAATCGATCGCCATCACTGCACTGGCCGACTACCTCGAGGATCCGGTGCTGTTTCAGATGAACCGGGTGCTTCGGCTTCGTGACTGCCACGACCGCGATCGCCAACTCAACCCACTCGCTTTCGGAAACCTGATCCACAAGGTACTCGAGCAATTCGGTCAAGATCTAAAACTTCGTGAACTGACTGACGAAGGACAGATCCGGGATGCACTTCACCAGTTACTCGATCGATATCGGCGCGAGAGGATTGCCGATCCGGCACGAGCCGCAGTACTGGTACAACTGGAACAGGCCAAGGTTCGCCTCGATGCCTGGGCGACAGTTCAGGCGAGCCAGCGTGCCCAAGGCTGGCGACTGGTCGCCGCGGAGGTCGATCTCGATCCTCAACGGTGTCGCATCGCGGTGGCCGAAGGAGAGATGGGACTGTCGGGTCGAATCGACCGCATCGACTATCATGAACAGGATCAACGCTGGCGATTGCTCGATTACAAGACCGGCGAATCAGGAATCCCCCCCGAGAAGGACCACAGAAGAGGACGATCGAAGGACCAGAAGACCTGGGTGCGATTGCAACTTCCGCTCTATCGACATTTTGCGGGTCAACTAGAGATCGACGGACGACAGGTCGATTCCGCTGCGGAAATCGGATTCTTCCTGTTGCCGGCGAGTCCCGGGAAGACCCGCATCGAGATCGCCCGCTGGGATGAGGACGAACTGGCCGATGCATACCAGTGCTGCTGCAAGGCGGTCAGTGGCATCCTGACCGGCTGCGAAGATCCGCTCACCGTCCTGAAGACTCCCTGGCAAAGAGCCCTGGCCGGGGTAGTGGTCGAGTCCGCCGCTCGACTCGATGGAATCCACTCCTCCGATGAAGAGGAGCAAGAATGACCTTCTCTCATCACCTGCTCATCCGGGCCAGTGCCGGTTCCGGCAAGACTCACCAGTTGACTAGTCGATTCATCGGTCTGCTGGTGATGGGAGAGGAGCCATCCGGGATTCTCGCTGTCACCTTCACCCGCCTCGCTGCCGGCGAGATCATGGAGCGAGTACTGCACCGGATGCTAGCTGCGACGAGAAATGCGGGTGCGCTGAAAGAACTGCAAGTTTCACTGCAGGAGGCAGGATTCCCCAAACCAACCGGAGATCAGGTCGAGGAAGCACTGCAACGATTGCTCGGACAATTGCATCGCTGCAATGTCTCGACCTTGGATGCTTTTTTCTCACGCCTGGCGACCGCCCATACCTTCGAGTGTGGGTTTCCTCCAGGCTGGACCATCCTGGAAACGGAAAAGCTCGAGTCGATTCAGGCCGGAGCGATTCAGAGATTACTGTCGACCGGCACCGAGGTGGAAGCCAGGCTCCTGATGCACCGGCTCAGCCGCGGCAGCGCCTCCAGCCAGGTGGCGGATCAACTACAGGCCATCGTCTCCCGTGCGCACGAAAAATATCTCGAGTTCCCTCCCTCTGCATGGATCAACCCGCACCAGAGTCCTGCGCCGAGTGATCGAGAAATCCAATTCGTTCGTCAACAGTTCGAATCGATCGAGTGTCCCAAGACTAAGGGTGGAACCTTTCGCAAGGCCTGGAAAAAGTCGCTGGACATGATCCGCATCTGGTTCGAAGAACCAGCAACGATCGACCTGTTGGAGATGTTCAAGTCGGGACTGGCCAAGAAGGTGCTCGAGTCAGAAACTCAGTTCGATCGGGTCGAGATCCCCGATGAACTGCGCGTGACGGTGGAGTTGTTGCTGCACACTGTACGGTCCGACATCTCAGCAGTGATCCGCGCCCAGAACATCGCCACCGGAGAACTTCTGGCGAACTACGATCACTTCAGGACCATCGGACTCCGCGCCAAAGGCGGAGTGGCTTACCAGGATGTGCCCCAGGCCTTGGCCATCGCCGGAGTGCTCGGCTCCCCGGGCACCATTCTGTACCGACTTGACGCCTCGACTCGTCACCTCCTTCTCGATGAGTTCCAGGACACCTCGATGATGCAATTTGCGGCCCTTCGACCACTGATCGTCGAGATCGCCAGCGATGCTGCCGATGGGCGTTCCGTATTCTGTGTTGGAGATCCCAAGCAGGCGATCTACGGCTGGCGAGGGGGGCGTGCTGAGGTACTCGATCTACTCGAACAGTACCTGGCTCCGGGCTCGAACCAGTGCCTCGATGAGTCGTACCGCTCTTCCCAGGAGATTCTCGATGCGGTCAACATGGTCTTCTCCGACTTACCTCTGCCGAGTTGGTTGGAGGAGGATCGCCAGGCGATCGGAAACTGGTGTGAAAACTTCCACGATCATGTCACCGCCTCGGGAGGCCCCGGAGATGCTCCTGGGCATGTCGCGTTACGTGTCGCTCGAGAACATCCAGATCGAGGTTCCGAAGTCTGTCCTTACATCGACGCCATCGAGGAAGTGGAAAGGGTCACCGAGAAATCCCCACAAGCTACGATTGCCATACTGGTTCGAAAGAACATGAACATCGCCAAGATGGTGGCGGCGCTACGAGAACGGGGTATCGATGCCAGCGAGGAGGGTGGCAACCCGCTGGTCGATTCCCCGGCAGTCGGACGGCTGGTGGCACTACTGGAACTGGTCGAGCACCCCGGTGACTCGACGATGCGATTCGCCGTAGCCAGGTCTCCGCTGCCCGAAATTGCCCGCAGCCTTGCTGGCTTTCCGACCGGAGACTGGCTCGATCCAGCGGTCGCCCAACAACTCTCAGCCCTGCTACGGAAACGTATTCACGAGTTGGGAATCGTCGATGCGATCGCCCCGCTGGCAGAAGGCTTGGCACAGATCTGTTCGCCAGAGGACCGGACCCGGATTCATCAGATGATGGAACAGATCCACATTCGTAAACCAACCACCGGCCGACTGGATGAGTTGATCGCTCATCTTAGAAAACACCGACTCTCAGTTCCCAGCGGTTCTCGAGTTCAGGTGATGACCGTGCATCAGGCCAAGGGGCTCGGTAGAGATGTGGTGATTCTGCCCGAACTAGCTGCCGGTTGGTTCAAGGTGCTTCCCAGCTTGCTGGAGAGAAGAGCGAGTGCTGATTCCACTGACCCGCCGTGGATCAGTCGTTACATCAAGAAATTGGAGCAACAGATCCTCCAGCAACCCTACCCCGAGATGAATCGTCAAGCTCGTCGGTCTCAACTGCAGGAATCTTTGAGTGTCCTCTATGTGGCGATGACTAGGGCTAAACGATCGCTGACGATGATCATCCCGGCCACACCTCCACCGCAGGATTCCGCGGCATATCTGCTCTGGACTACCCTCGGGCAATCTCAACCACTGGTGGCAGGAACCACCCTGTTCGAGAAGGGAGACCCCGCTTCCGTCGCAAGGAGCGTCCAAGGAAGTGGCGATGCCCCTTCCCAGGAAACTCCCATCCCCCAGTTGGTGGCCGCCAGTTCAAGCGCCACTAGAACTCCATCCCAGCATGCCTACTGGTTCCCGACGGAAGGCTCCTATCGAGCCCAGTCGCTGGGGACGCTCGCGCACCTGGCCCTGGAACAGATCGACTGGGGCGTGCCTAAAGCGAAGGATTTGCAGGCCATCCTCAAGAAGGAGCAGCCTCGCCTCGATCGGTTCGCCAATGACACGATCGAACTGGTGGATCACTGCCTCGGCCTCGATGAAGTCCAGCAACTCTTTGACCCCGACGCTACCCGGCTGCGACTGGGCTTCGAAGAGGGGGACCAATTGGCCCTGGAGCGAGAAGTTCCCTTCTCGTGCGAGGTCGACAACGAATTGCTCAACGGGATCATCGACAGACTGGTGATTCTCGAGCGCAACTCGGTTGCGGTCGCAGCAGAGGTGATCGATTTCAAAACCGACCGAATCTCGAGTACTGCGAAGGAGGCGGTGGAGAAACACCGGGAACAATTGGAATATTACAGGATTGCAGTGTCCCGCACCTGGGCCATCGATGAGCAGAAGATCGCCATGAGAATCTTGCTGGTTCGAAGTGGCGAAGTGGTCACCCTCTAAGGGCAGGCGGGATGAAGGTCGCAAGTGAAGGCGGCATCGGAAGCGCTGATCCCACAGGTCGGAAATGGAATCGACGGCGCTTCGCCACCCATAAACAGGTACATCAGCAGGTAGAGCCCGTCCGAGATGTCCTGTAAACCATCGCTGTTGGCATCGGCAGCCTCCTGACAATATGGAATAGCGACCTCACCGAACACCCTAGCGATCAGCAGGATTGCATCTGCCAAATGTACTCCCTCAACACCGTCGGCATCTCCCCGGATGAACTGCGGCTCACAGGCATCCAACTGGCCGTTGCCATTGATATCGTTGGCTGAATCCTCAAGGTCGCACAGATCCGGTACTAAGTTGTTATCGCAATCTTCAGCAGTGCCAGAAATGATCTCGCACTCATCCGGGATCCCATCGCCGTCACAATCTGGCTCACAGGAATCGAGGGTTCCATTAGAGTTACAATCGAGTTCGCTGCCGTTACTGATTTCGCAATCATCGATCACCCCATCTAGATCACAGTCGAGGGTTGCCGTTTCCAGAATTTCGCAACTATCAGGAATCAAGTTTTGATTGCAATCGACCTGACACCGATCTGGAATACCATCGTTATCACAATCCGTGACCTGCCCGGATGCGACTGAGCAACTATCCGGGATGCCATCGCCATCACAGTCGGCAACGGTCCCCTCGAGGGTCGCGCAACTGTCTGGAATCGAGTCTCCATCACAATCGACCGTCACTCCGGAGGTGATTCCGCAAATATCGACCATCCCATCGAGATCGCAATCCTGGGCTGTTCCCAGGGCGATGGCGCAGGAATCCAGTTCACCATCCTGATCACAATCTCCTTCTCCGTAGACTTCGATGATGACATTGCCACCGACAGCAGCCAGTTGTGAATCCAAAGGAGCTCCTGCGATGACGACTCCTTGATCGACCGCCACCGATGACCCGAGAAAGGAACTGGAATTGCCGATTCGGACACCCTCCAGTTGCCAGTCTCCTTGCCAGCGAAAGATGGAGAGAGATCCAGTCGGAAACGCTTCTCCTCCGGTGTCGGTGGGCGCCCCGACCGAGAGCACCGTCCCCGCCATGGCCAGCACGGCACCAAATGCACATCCGGACGCTCCCGACGGAGGAACCAGATGAGGACCAATCACCCACACTTCACCCACTCGATGGTAGTTGGCGACGGCTCCTGCTGCGGGACCTGCAAGGTCAGAATAGGGAGCCCCGAGCAGCAGGTGCTCCTCCGAGATGGCGACGGCAGTTCCCAGCCGGTCGCCAGGATTGGCAACCCCGGTTCCGATGGTAAATTCTTCGATCCAACCATCCTGCCCACCGCTGAATAGGAATGCCGCACCGGAATCGGGCCCGAGGTGATCCCTTCCGGGAGCCCCAACCAGTAGGTTCAGCGAATCAGAGAGGTCGACAGAAGTGCCAAACTGATCGCCGGGAACTCGATCGATCGCCATCAGCCGCTCTTGGAGATACCAGTCGTTGTTTTCAGTCATGATCCACATGGTGACACAGCCAACCGCCTCCGAGCCCAGTTGGAAGTAGGGACTTCCTACCGCGAGGACATTCCCTGACATCGAGAGTGCCGAACCAAAGCCGTCCCCCTCATGACCTTCTGGATCGCTGAGAAGTTGGATCAGGTTCCATCCAAATCGATCTCTTTGCCAGATCTGGATGGTCCCGGTGCCGATGGCTCCAATCGCAAGCAGATCACGGTCCGCGGCAAGCGCGGCGCCGATCTGATCATTGGAGGATCCAAGCAACAGTTCTTCGAGTTGATATCCACTGCCATTTTTCCGGAAGATTCGAACGCTGCCACTGAGAGTTCCTCCCGAGTCATCTCCGATGGCACCGATGAAGAGTCGCCCGCCAGAGATGGCGACCGAACGGCCGAGGTAATCCCCACCACTGATTCCGAAGATCTCCACCTCTCCGGTGGAGCACTGAGCTTGAAGTTTCGCGCACGGTATTGCCAAGCAGCACGGAACCACCAGGTAGCAAAGAACTACCCATCCTCCCAGCAGAGCGCTTTGGATCTTGGATGTGATGGATGCGTTCATCGGAAAAACTTTCGGGCCGAGGGATGGAGATCGAACTGCCTCAATCGTCCCGTTTACCCGAATTGTGTCAATCGCTGCCTTCTTCTACTCTGCCCGTGGGGCACGATTGGGAGTTGAATCCCAACCGACAAGATCCGTTAGAGTGGATCCCCCAGTCTTCGCGGCCAGTGGTCGTCGGGAGCGGGTGGATCATCTTCCCCTGGCGGGCGTATATGGTCGAGCAAGCCCTCTTCCATCTTGTCGTACTGCACCTTGCCATCGATGATGGCCCACCGGACATGTGACATGTACGACAGCAGGTCACCGTCCATGATGATGAAATCGGCATCTTTTCCCACCTCGATCGATCCGACGCGATCGGCCACACCGAGCATCCTGGCGGGCTCGATGGTGATCGATTCCACCGCGACATCCTCGGGAAGTCCTCCTCGAACCGCAAAGGCCGCTTCCAGTGGAAGGTGCGAGAGGTCTCTCCCTGCCAATCCCCACAGAGCGATCCCTTTGCTGGCGGGCATGATGGAAAAGGGAACCCCGCTCTCGTGAAGGATTCTTGCATTCTCGATGCTCGATCCTCCTGCGGCTCCCCGGCTTTCATCTCGATCGCGCCGTGAACGAGGTGTGAGGACCACAGAAGCACCGCAGCGCGCCAGTAGACCCGGCTCGATCCATGCTTCCTCCGCACCTTCGATGATCATCTTGAAGCCGAACCGGCGAGCCAGTTGACAGATTTCACGAAGATCAAAGATGGTCGACACTCGGGAGATCGCCACTTTCTCTGCCAACAAGAGTGAACGTGCGATGGCATAGGGTCCGCGGATCCATTTGTCATCGGGAGCGGCCGCATCCGGATCTTTCTGCTTCTCCAGAGCATGTTGCTCCATTTTTCGGAGATGCTCCTGGACCTTCTCGAGGGCTTCTCTCAACTCTTTCTTCTTGCCCGGATTTCCACTGCGATAGCTGATGGAGATGAAGGACTGACGCCGCAGGGTCAGATCGGTGACCTGTCCACGAATCAGTTTGGAGACTCGACTGCCATTCCAGGTCGAGGTGATCCCCGCCGCGAGTCCCGTCACCGTCCCCAGCGCAAATGGATCCTGAGACTTCTCCGCCTCTCCCGATCCGACCAGGCCATTGGACCGAAACGCCACCAGTCCTGGATAGAGATGATGACCACTGGCATCGATCTTCTGAGCATCATCAGGGACCGCAATGTCGACCCCGATCGAGACGATTTTGCCATCTTTCGACAGCACGGTGCCACCGCGAATCACCGGTCCGGTGATGGTGTGAATCGTGGCCCCCTCGATGGCCAGATACTCCCCTTCCGGCTCATCGAGTGGTTCCTCCTTCGCCAGAGGTTCAGGCGTCGGTGGAGGTGGCTGCGGTCGGCGCCCACGTCGACGGCGGCGAGGAGGATCTTGTGCCTCCGCGACCCCTGCCAGTTGCACAGAAGTTCCTCCAGTAAAGGGGATGTCGGTCACCAGCAAGATGACCGCCAGCATTACCAGAAAAGATTTGAAGTTACTGATCATCTTCGGTCCTCTCGATCCCACACCACTTCGCCTGCGATGATGGTCTTCATCACCCGGGCTCCTGGCTCTAGGGGGTCGGTGTCAAACAGAACGAAGTGAGGCTCTTTTCCCTCCTCGACCGTTCCCATCCGATCATCGAGTCCCAGTAATCGCGCCGGTTCCAGTGTCACCGAAGCGAGTGCGTCTTCGCGCGAAAGCCCGTACCGAACCAGTTCGGCGAGTTTCGCCGGCACCCCTCTCATTCCGGCGAGATTGTCCGCCGCGGGCAGGGTGACCAGAGAACAACCGCCCCTGGCCAGAACCACCGGAATGTAGATTCTCGTATAAGTATCCGGGAATGCACTGAGCGCGGGAGGGACCAACACCGTCGCCTTACGCTCGGTGAGGAGTTCGACCACCTGATGGAATGCGCCAGTGCGAGATCCCGGCAGGATGAAAATCGACAAGGGGTCGCGATCTTTCAACTCCTTGACGCTCGAAATTGCAGAGTCGAGATGAAGAATCAATCCAGGATTTTGGGCGAAAAATACGATCGGAAGAGCATCGTCATTCTCCTCGAGAATCTTGACCAGTTCGATGACCGCAGGATTCATCTGAGGAGGTTCGAATTCCTTCGGTTTCTCGTCCTCAGGCTTGTCGCTCTTCTGCTCCGTTGCGGCGCCATCTCCATCCTTCTTCTTGGCCTCCTCCTCCGCCTTCTTCTTGGCCTCTTCCTGCTCCTTGTCCCACTTTTCGCGGGCCTTCTTGACCTTTTCGATCTCGCCGCGAGCCGCGTCGAATCCCTTCCCGACCGAGGAGTAGATCCCGGTCGGAGATCTCCCATTGAGAGGGAGATAAGCGGCGGCCTTGATGACTCGATCGGAGCTCTCCGGTGTGGTCTTCACCACCACTGCGTGGCCCGGGAATCCCGACCCAGCCGGGACCAGTGATGCCGCAACGAAGCCCGCCTCGAGAAAGTCATCCCACGGCATCGATTCTTCGTTCAGTTGCCGGAGCGGAGACCAGTTACAGTTGGTCCCGTTTTTCGACAGGCTCTGAAGGCCATGGCTCGATCGCGCCAGGATCATCCCTGCCATCAAGGTTTGACCTGGAGCGTCGATCAGGCGGGCATTCTTCGGATACTCCAGTTGGTTCCCGACCAGGCTGATCTTGCCTTCAACGATCACCACCTCACCCGGCTCCAACACCTCCCCGGTTCCAGTGATCACTCTTCCAGCACGGATCACCGTGACTCGCTGAGAATCGTCGGGAGCCCCCATCAACGTCAGTGGCTGCACCAGCAAGATCAGCAACAAGAACCGAATCACTGATCGAAAGTAACGGCGCTTCATTAGAAGACCCTCTTCCCGTTGGCATCGTAGGTAACCTGGCCGTCGATCACCGTCATCTCACAGGATGATCGCGGGTCGATCGGGTCTCCAGTCCAGAGACAGAAATCGGCATCGAGCCCGACCGTGATGCTGCCGAGGCGATGATCCATCATCAGGGCTTCTGCTGGAATTCGAGTGACCCCCTTGAGAGCCTCGTAGGGAGTCCAGCCGTAGTAGCAAGCCATCGCCGCCTGGTAGAACAGTTCCTCCTGCGGAACCACGGGAGAGTCGGTATTGATTCCGAGCTGGCGAACGCCTCCCTGCCACCACCTCGCAGCGTTGCCCATGAGGCGGCGCTGGGTCCGGTCGTAATGGAGTTGCCGCGGCCCATTGATGGTGTAGATACTCTGATCTTCATTGATCAGGCGCGCCACCTTCCAGGCATCGAAGGTGGAGTGGTCAAGCACCGTACGGATCCCGAACTCACCTGCGACCATCTTGACGGTGGTCATCAGCACCTGATACATCTGGGTATGAACTGAGGCGACGGTTTCTCGACGAAAGAGCGCTCTGAATTCTTCCCAGTGCAGATCCTTGGGAGGTTCGTCCGCCCGCTCGCCCTGCTCCCATGCAGTCCGCGCCTTGTGGTAATCCATCGCCTTGCGAAGGGTCTGACGCGTATTGAAGTTCATGAAGGAACGTCCCACACCGTAGAAGTATCGCTCGGGGTTTCCCGCCTGTGCAATCTTCAACGAGCCGGGCGCCTTCAAGACCGCTTCCTCGACGCTGCCGGTGCCGGCAGTCTTGAGGATGGTGCCGAATCCTGACATGTTGTTTCCACTGCCTGGAATTGTCAGCACGGTGGTCACCCCACCCGCGCGAGCTCGCTCCATCTCCACACCATCGGGAACGATCGCTTCGAGGGTCCGCAATCCGGGGTTGGTCAGGTAGACGTAATCGTGCAGATCGGAACTGGAACCACCGGTGTGGTTATGACACTCCACCATCCCCGGAACCAACCACAGTTGGGGTTTTTCGATGATGGTCGCACCTGGCGGAATTTGAACATCTCTGGCGCGCCCCAAGGCGGTGATCTTGCCATCGGTAACGATCACTACCGCATTGTTGATGATCCGGTCAGCGCCATCCATGGTGACGATCTTGCCCACGCGAAAAGCATGAACCTCTGCAGCGCCGAGCGACTCGCTGACCGAGGTGATGATGATGATCACTAGAAAAATCCAGGTGATGGTCCTCATCTGGGGACCTCCTCTCCATGAATGAAGACCCGGTGGAGGCGACTACCGGCCTCCAGCGGATGTCCATCCCAGATCAACAGGTCTGCATCGAGACCGATTTTGATCGAGCCGATCCGATCGGCGACCCCCAGTGCCTTGGCCGCTCCTCCGGACAGTGCATGCAATGCAGCATCGGCACTCATGCCTCGCTCCACTGCCTGTAGAGCCTGCTGCTGCAAGGCACGCGCGCCATCGGAAGCCTGACTCTGAAACGCCACGTTGATCCCTGAGCGACTCAGGAAATTGCCTGGGGCAAACGACTGACGGTTGCTGGTGAAACTCGATTCTGGCGGAAGGATCACCGAAACCGATTTCTCCGCCAGAAGATCTCGGTATTGACGCATCTCTTGGCCCAATCGAAGGGTCAGGGGGATCTTCTTCTCGGAAAAGAACTCGATCACTTTGGCTGCCACTTCCAGCCCGCTCGGAGTCACCACTACCGGAATCTGCATCTCGAGAACCATCCGGACCGGTTCCAGCGCAAGATTGATCCGTGGTGGATTGGGTCGACCGTCCTCATCTCGCTTTTTGCGTCGTTCCACCTTGAACGATTTCGCTTTCTTGCTGGTACGAGTCCCGACCACCTCGGCGGTGAACTGCAGCAGTGAGATGGTACCGGTGAGGGAATCTTCATCCGTCAATTCCGCAACGATCTTCGGCTCTGCGGGTAATACCCCGTCTTCGACCTCGATGGTCGCATGGATGGTGGTGCCATTGAGAGTACCGACCACTCTCACTGGAATCGGCGGCGCCGGTTCCACGATTCGGCCCTCGAATTTCTCTCCATCGAGTTGGATCGAGATCTCGGCCACCTCCGGTTCAGGAATCGGTCCCCCCGAGATGGTCAATTCCCAGATTCCGGTGAGGGGGTCAGGACCTTGCTCCTCGACCACCTCCTCCTCGATCTCTTCTTTTAGTTCGATCTTCTCGCCGGCGGCCTTCTTCTTCTCCCATTCGGCGAGGCTCTCCTGGTACTTGGTCCATGAGTCGAGATATTTCTTGCCCTGACTCATCAGTCTCGCGATGCTTCCGAGCGCATCATCCGGATGACCACTGGCCTCTAGCAACAGTGCAGAGATGGGCTGCTGGGCTCGCTCCGATCTGGTGCGGCCGGCAGTCTTGACCACCACTGCGGTCGCAGCACCGCGCTGCAATCGCATCGGGGTCAGTAACTGGGATGTCACCCCCGACCGGGCGACCCGGTGCTCCGGTTCATCGGCGGCACCGATCAGCCGGTAGAGACGATCACCGGTGCCAGACGAACCCGCATCCTGTCGTAACCCGAGGTGTCCGTAACTATCGATGAATCCGGGAACCAGAAAACTCCCCGACCCCGCATCGACCACTCTCGAGTGCGGTGGATGAGGGACTCTTCTCCCGACCGCTACAATCTTGCCCTGCTCGATCAGAACTTCACCGTCATCGATCTGCTGCTCCGGTGAAAGCCAGATCGTCTCCGCACGGATCACCGTGGCCGACGCAGTCTGTGGCTTCCACGCCACCGCACCATCGGCGATCACCTGTAGAGGGTGTGCCGTGACCTTCCATGGTCCTTCGTTCCAGATCACCAGATCCGCATCCGCCCCCGCTTCGAGGCGCCCGACGCGATCCGCGACTCCAAGGATCAGAGCCGGATGATGAGTGACCAGAGCCACCGCATCATCGGGTCGTTCCATGTGAGTCGCCGCCTCCACCAGTGCCCAGCGCAGTTGGCGCAAGTCATCCTCCGGTGGCGCCAGAGCCAACAGCCCATCAGGGCCCAATTGTGGCCAGGAGGACAATCCTTCGACCGGTTCACGATCTGTAAATCCAACGTCTCCGCCGACCGGCTGGATGCGCAGGACCAAGGGAATCCCCGCGGCGGCCACTGCAGGGGCCACCAGTGCAATCTCGGCACCGCCGACGATGTAACCCGCACGCTCCTTTGCGCGCAGGAAGGAGATGGCCGCAAGGATCTCTGAGGCCTTGCTGGCGGCCACCCGCACCGGCATTCCAGAACTCCATGCCGCGCCCAAACCTCCATGGATCAGCGGATCTTCACTCGATTTCGCCAGCGCCTCACTCAGCGCGAGGAGTCGCCCGATGCGACTTCTCGGTCGCTGAGGAGACGGGGCCGTGATGGCCACATCGCTGGAAGCGGGAAATGGAATCTCGAGCAAAGGACTCGCTCCATCGACGGCATCGGTCAAGGAGAGGGATAGATCTGCACTGGCCCGCAGGATCCGCTGATCTGGTGCGCCGACCAGTTTCACCACGGCACCCTGGCCACTGACCAGACGATGCTCTCCTGGACTCAGGTGAGCGGTGGTCACTCCGCTCTCGAGCAGCGGACGATGATCACCATATCGGTTGTATCCATCGACGGCCCTGAAATCGGCATGGATCGATTCAGGTGCGGGATGTGGGGCCACCAGTTGGCTCGAAGCCGCAACCCAGCCCGGAGTCACGTAAGCGTCGGGCCAGTGGATCAGGGGCAGGTCGCTGATGGAGAACTGCTCGGCCAGATCCTCCCATCGACCCGCTTGCACGACCTTTCCGTCGCGAACCACGATGGCTCCGTCGTCGATGACTCGGAGCCCGGTGTGAACCGTCGCAGCCCGCAAGACGAAGCCTTCACCCTCCGCAAACAGCACCGTTGGCTGCAACATCAGCAAGCAGAGGATTCCCGACCAGAGCGGAGAAACACGCATCCTATTGTCCTCCCGCTAGCGACCGGTCCTTCGGAGCATCGCCACCAGAAGTTTCGCTCCGCTGGTCAGCAGGAGCATCTCCCTTCTCTGAGGATTTCTCCTTCAGCGGCTCCCCATCCTTGGGCGGAGCCTCTCCGGCCGGTTTTTCCGGGGCCTCTACCGCAGGCACCACTTTCTCCTCGCTCTCTCCCACATCGCCCTCGTCCTCGAGAGGGGCAGGCGCTTCCACGGCCTCCGGAACCTCCGGGAACAGACGTTGGAGTCGAGCATCTTTCTCTCGGTCGTAAGCAAGGATTCCCTCGATAAAGACCTTCTGTACCCACGAATTTAGATCGAGCGGATCGCCGGTCCACATCACGATGTTACCGATCTTGCCCACCTCGATCGAACCGTATCGATCGTCGATGCCACAGATCTCGGCAGCACCAAGGGTGACGATGCGAAGCGCCTCGGCGGGGGTCAGCCCGGAGCGAACCAGTCGTGCCGCCTGGTAACCGATGAATCTCTCCGGCATGGCACCGGAGCGAGATGGCTGGATGGCAAATCGTACTCCAGCTCGGCGATACACACCGGGGATGAAAGTTTCCTCCACCTCACCGGTGAGGGGATCTCTCTTGCGGTAAATCAGATCGGAATCGAGAACCACATGAAGGCCGGCCTCGTCGATCTCGTCGATCGCTAGGTGGGAATCCCCTCCCAGCACCAGAACTGCACGATCTTTCCACTCTCGCTCGGCCACCAGCGCCAGTGCAGGAGCCACATCGGAGGCAGACCCACAGTAGATCCAGGCGCCGAGTCGACCGTCGATCAGCTGTGCGAGATGGCGGTGCTGGTCATCGAGATCCTCGTCACGGATCAGTTCCTGCCCTTTGAGACGACTCTCCTCGGGAGAGAGTGGTTCCTGATCATCGTCATCATCCTTACCAGCCTCTTGCTCGTAACGACTTTCTGCCAAATTTTCACGCCACCGATCGTACTCCTGGAAGACTTCACGAAGTTCTGCCAGTTGCCGCATCCTGCCGTACCCGCGACGCGGCGTGGTGGAGAGTTTGAGTGCCACTCCCGCTTGCCTCGACATCTCATGGGGCGTCAGCCCGATCGGATGGACGATTCGGCTGACGCCGCCGACCACGCAGTTGTTGCCCTGTATCACATGAATACTGGTGACTCCATTGCGCAGCGAATCCTCGAAGAAGAAGCGAGAAGGATCGAGCGCATCGAAGACATCGACGAAGGGAGCGGACGGAAGATTCTCGTTGGGAATATCGAGTCCATCGGAACTGTGCGGATCGACAAATCCTGGAGCCAGGATCATACCCGTGCAATCCACCTCCATAGCATCGTAGGGAATCTCCGTGTCGGCAGCTCCCACTGCCATGATGATTCCGTTCTCGATGAGAACCACTCCGCCAGTGATGCTCTCACCAGAGACGGTCATCACCGTGCCTCCGGTCAAGGCGATCTTGGATTCTGCCGCTTGCGCAGTGTGCGCACTGAACAGCAGCAACAGGGTGGCCACCAGGGACACCAGCAGACATGGGGTCATCAACTTTTTAGGCAACATCGGTTCCTTGCTTCCTGAGATTCTCGACATCATTTCTTGGCTCCACCTCGAACAAATGAGAACTCTCCCTCATGCAACACCTTTTCGATTCTCGAAAGGGAGGAGAAGGGAGTGCCGCTCCAGATGACTAGATCGGCTCTCTTACCGACTTCAATAGTTCCGACCTGCTGATCGATCCCGAGCAACTTGGCCGGATTTAGGGTGACCAGTCTCAACGCCATCGCCGCATCGACTCCGTGTCGAATCGCTAGCATCACCTGACGGGAAAGTCCCTCTTCACCCCTCAGATCCTGAGCGCTCAACGACACCTCAACACCGGAAGAAACCAAATCTCGCAAGGTGTGGAGACGCGATTCACGGCTCTCATTGGTTCCCGCCAAGATGCCGCTGGGAACGTCGAACACCGGACCGAAGACGACGTCCACCCCACTACCGGAGAGCAGGTCGATCCGCTTCCACGCTTCGACCGGATCTTCCAGGGTGAAGCGAACTCCGAACTCTCCACAGAGTCGAAATGCGGTCTCGATATCGGGCCCGGTTCGAGCCTGGATCCGCAGCGGGATCTCCCCCGCCAACACTCTAGAAAGAACTCTCGAAGCGCTCGGACTGGAGGTGTCCGCTCCACTAGGAGTGACCCCTTTGGCTCTCAGGAGGGCATCGTGGAACGCTTTCCTGAAGACCCATGCCACCCCCATGCGAGAATTGGGACGTCTTGTGTAAACCGAAACCACGGTTCTGAATGGACTGCGGTTGCGAGTTCCATAGCGATAAGCGTCGCTTCCGAGGACCCCCTTGACGGCACCGGCTCCGAGATATCTGGACGCCATAGGACCACCGGTTTTCATCAGTGACCCACGCGCACCCACCACCGCCGAGGAATCGGGGCTGACGTAGATGGTCGTCACTCCCTCCTCGAGCAACCGATCAAAATCATCCGATCCCTGATCGATGGCATCGAGCACCTCGAAGTGTGGGACCACCTCACTCGATTGCTCGTTGATGACTCCGCTGGGAGTTGGAACTCCTGCAGCCCGGTCGCCGCTGATCGATTCAGCCAGCGATTCGCCGATCGGATCGTGAGGGTGCGGATCGTGATCCGGCCAACCACAGTAGAGACAGATCTGATCCGCAATATGGAGAGTCATGGCGGGGCAAACCGATCCACAGGGACAAACATCTCCACCGTGATAGTGTTGTTCCAGACCCATCGCCCGAAGGATTTGTAATCGTGGATCCTCACCCGGGAAATAGATCGCATCGGAGACATCGATCCTGGCGTTGGCGTCGATCAATCCCGGAGTGATGTCGGAGACTTCTAGCACATGGGCTCCCTCGGGAGTCATGCCATCGGCCACAACACTCACGATGATGCCATCCTTGACCTGGATCAGGGCATTCTCGAGAACACGGCCATCGCCGACATGGGCCCGCTGAGCACGGATCAGCACATCTCGAAGCACCTCTGCCGGTGGGTGCGTGTCTTCTTCTCCCGATACCGCCAGCACTGCT
>JAPKAM010000026.1 GCA_028825265.1 Planctomycetota bacterium | reverse complement strand
CGCTGTCCCGGGGTCGCTGTCCCGGGGTCGCTTACTACCACCCAGGACAAGAGCCCCCTGTATTAACCTGAGCGGAGCCCGCAGGTCCCTGTGACAGGATTTTGAGATTTATTTAGGGAATAGGAGAGGGGCGAGGATGGACTACTATTATTCAATAATGGAGGGCACGCGGATAAAGGTGTGGTTCGATACGTCGGTTACTGTAACAAAGCCGCCCTCTTGGTTTTACGGAGAAGAGTTGTCAATTCCTGCCCCTGAGGACCTGGACGCATTGATACCGCTCGCTCGAACTGGGAATCCTCAGGCTCGATCCGACCTGTTCAATGCAGTACTACCTCGACTCCAGAATTTCCTAATTCCAAAATTGGGAGTCAAACTACAACGACATACCGATCTGGATGATCTGTGCCAGGATGTCTTTCTCCGTGGGATCAAGGCGATTCATTCCCTTGATCAGGAAGCCGATTACAGCCAGTTCGTGGGCCTGATCTTGCAGCACGCCAAGTGGCAGATCATCGATGCCGCCAGGTCCCAAGCTCGGTTTTCAGGAGAGTCCAATGTTCCTGGTGGAATGATGTCGATTCCAGCGGATCAAGATGGTGGGAATGGAGAGGTGCTGTTCTTCGAAAAAGATAAGGTCAACAGGATGCACACCCTGATCTCACGGTTACCTGAAAACCTTGCCCAGGTGATCTGGTTGCGGTTGGACGGTCTCCCAGATGCGAAGATCTGTGACCTGTTGTCGATCACTCCTGAACTGGTCAGAAAGCGTCATCAAAGAGCCATCGAACAACTGCGTGTTTACACTTCTTGACTCATCGCTCCAGCCGTAGACCGAGTGTTATCAATCATCAATTCCATCAAATAATGTAATTCCGAGGGCGCCGAAGAACAAGACCGGTAGCCATGCTGCGAGCATCGGATTGAGTTGTCCCCTCGTTCCGAGGTTGGCACAAACCTCAGTGATGATCAGATAAACGGTACCCAGTGCCATGGCGATTGAGATACCCAGCAATACTGAACGAGATTCGGTCCGGAGCACAAAGGGCAGCCCCAGTAACAGCAAGATGAAATTCGATAGAGGGAACGCAATTCGTCGGTGCAGTTTCACCTCAAGGTGCTTGAGGTGAGGTCTTCGTTTGTACTGATCTCTCAGTTCTCGAAAGGAAAGATATTCGATCTCCCTGTCGCTTGATTCCAGATCGACTGGCCGCATGTCAGTGGGCAGTTTCATCTGGGCGAAGCCCTGGACCAGTTGCAAGGTGCCGTTGGGGCCAGGCACCGGAATTTTCAACCCGGAGAGATCGAACTGTTCCACCTCGCCTTCCCGCAACAACCAGAAGGGATCACCTTCGTCGGGTACTTTCCAGATAATCTCGCGAGCACGAATGATGGATTTCGAGGACGCCTGGCTGGCATGCTTGGTAGTGATTTCGACACGTTGCCCTCGTTTTTCATGGGGAAGGTAACTGCCAACGCGGATCAGGTTGTTTCGGCTATCGTTCACCACTCCAGGTTGAATACTATCGAGAGCACGTCCGTAGGAATCGGCCAGTCGAATCTGATCTTTCAGATTGGGGACTACGAATTCTTGAACAACGATCATCAGCGTGGCCATCAGCATGGCGATCAGGAATATCGAGGCGAGGATTCTGGAGAGAGGTAGTCCAGCAGCGCGCAAAGGTGTCAATTCGCTATTCTTGTTGAGACTGGTGATGGTGAACATTGCAGCGAGGAGTGTCAAAATTGGCCCGAGATACTGGGTGAAGTAGATGGGGACCATGCCGGCAAAGTATTTGAGTGCGACCAGCGGTAACGGAGCGTCTTGCCTCAAAAAGCGATCGATTCTGCTGACTCCATCGATCACGCTGAAAAGTCCGAACACTGCGAAGGCGCAGATGCCCCAGGAAATCATGTAGTTTCGCATCAGGTACCGGTCGATGGTTCGGATCGGTAGCCGCTCCAGAATTCTTCGTAGGGTACTCATCATCCATGAGTCCTAACCCGGTACATGAGTCCGATAGAGATCAGTAGCACGGCATAGTTCCCCGACATGACAGTGATCCATGCCGGGATCCCGGTGGCCCTCGACATCTGAATTCCTCCGTAGGTGAGAGGGAAGAAGACCACCAAGACAGTGAGCATGCCGAAGAAGAACGGGATCAACTTCTGAGATCGCTTCAAGATCAACGCCAGAGGAAATCCTAGAAGTGCGAAGGTGATCACTGCGAGGGCCATTGCCCGCCGCCTCCAGATTTCGGTGTCTCCCTTGCGGATACTCTTCTGTGCGGTGCGAATCGTAGCATTTGCAGCATCGATGAAGGCTGGATCCTCCGAACCTGCGATCTGTTCACGCATGGTTCTTTCTTCATCTCTGAATTCTTCGATGGCTTTTTGCAACTGGGAGGTGGGTAGGTCATTCAGTCGCCGGGCCTCGGTATTGATGGGGAAATCGATGTTGAATCGATCCAACATGATCTTCTCGCTATGCCATCCGAGGAAATCAGGTTTATCCGATTGGGCCTTACTGACTGGAAAGATGACCTCCACCTTATTGAGGGTTAGGCGAATCATGTCGCTCACATCATCTACGGAAAGTTGTGCTCGTTCGGCTCGGATCTTGGTGCCGGGAGTATCTCCGAGTTCTCCTGATTTGGCGACTGCGTTGGCGATCCCCCCTGTACTCGAACCGATGTGCATCTGTTTTTCGATGAATACATCCGTCAAGTGCTTACCATTGCGGATCTCTTTCCAGTGAACCAGCCCGCCATGACTGTCGAGTCGTAACTGGCCCATCTTGCCGTTACCTAGGTTTTCCAACTGCTTGACGAGGAATCGACCGATGTCTTCTTTTCGGTGCTGCAATTCGGGAAGGATGGTCGATTGAGTCAGCATCAAGAACAGGGCGACTGGAATCGCAAGAAGCTGCATTGGCAGGAACAAGCGAGTCGGAGTGATTCCGCTGGCCATCGCTGCAGTGTATTCCAGGTCCGCTACGAATCGCCCGTAACTGAGGGTGCATGAGACGAGGATTGAGATCGGAGTGGTGAAGTAAAGACTGTAGAGAAGACTATCGATGATCCAGGGCAAGATGATCTTGATGGAGTAGCCGGAGTCTACCGCTTTCATGGCGAACACGATGCTCACCAGCAGCGAGAGGAAAATCAGCCCGAGACTGAAATTGATAAGCAACTCTCGAAACAGATACCGATCGAGGGTGCCGAAAAAGCGCGATTTCAAGCTCCCCCCTCCGAACGGTGCTGACAGCAACAGGGCATCTTCTGGCAGCGAGGACACCCATCTTGATATTTTTCTCGGGCACAACTCGCCAAGTCGACACCTCGGAGCGAGGCAAGGCTCGTCAGCCAGGCAAATACATCGGCGAATTCTGCCCGTTCGGCTTCAGAGTTGGGTTGGTCTGAATTGAGGCTTCTGGCCAGTTCACCCACTTCTTCCACCAGCCACATGAACGAAGCGCTGACACCTCGACTGGAGTCCTTGTCGAAGTAGGTCGCTTCAATGGTGCGTTGAAACTCACGGATGCCGAGGTCGGGATCTTCGTTGCTATTCATCCAGTCTTCTACCCTTCGATCAAGGCCACAAGGTACCCGATGATGGTGGCCGATGGACGGGCTTCAAGATCTTAGCCGAGTGAATCCAGGGCCCGTTGTTTGACGGCTCGCAGATCTACCTTCCCGGTACCCAGGGTCGGGATTTCCTCGACCTCGATAAATGACTCCGCTCTGGGAATCCACAGATTGGGGAGCGTTTTTTTGCTCCTCAGCTGATCGATGATCAGCGACGGTTCGATCGGGAGCTTTCCATGAAGGACCACCAATTTCTCGCCCTTGGCTTCATCGGGAATGGCGGTCACTGCCAGCTGGGGAGGGGCCTCGGTCTCAGGATTCCCTTTGAAGTAGTCGTCGACAATCTCCTGCAGTTGTTCTTCGATCAGGATGTGGGGAACCATTTCTCCGCCGAGTTTGGAGAATCTCGACAGCCGATCGGTGATGCTGAGAAATCCGTCTTTATCCATCATTGCGATGTCACCGGTCTTGTACCAATCGCCGTCGAAAGCTTCCGCTGTGAGGTCGTCCCTTCCGAGGTAGCCTTTCATGACATTGGGGCCCTTGATCAGCAGCAATCCAGTTTCTCCAATGGGCATTTCCACGAGGGTGTCGGGATCGACGATCTTGGTCACCACACCAGGAACCGGCATCCCGATGGAGCCAAACTTGCGAGTCTTCTGCCGAATATTTGAGCCATCTTGGTCGGGCAAGTTGACCGAAACCACAGGGCTCAATTCGGTGCAGCCGTAACCCTCCAGGAGGGGGCAACCAAATCGTTCTTCCCATGCTTCCGCCAGCGACGCCTTCAATTTTTCGGCTCCGGCACCGGCGAGGCGAACACTGGCAAAGTCGATCGGGTCGAACTTTCTCAGATAGGTGCGGTAGAAGGTGGGAGTCGAGAGGAAGATGGTGCCCTTGTTTTCGCGGATGAGAGTGGCGAGAGCCTCGGTGTCCATCGGATTGGGGTGGTAGATCGCTCCGATCGCATTGGCGAGGGGAAACCACAGGGTGATGGTGTATCCGAAGACATGGAAGAACGGTAGTGATCCGACCACTCGATCCTTGCTGTCCACGTCGAAGACCTGCGAGACGCTCCGGACATTGGAGAGGATGTTGTGATGGGTGAGACGGATTCCTTTCGGAGTTCCGGTCGATCCACTCGAGAACATGATCGATGCATCTGCATCCGGGTCATGTGGGACCCCGGCGAGTCTGGTAAGGAAGTAGGACGGGAGCAGAGCGGTGAGTAATCCAATCACCTTGTCCTTCTTGGTGACTTCTTTCATGAATAAGGTGGGTAGGTCGATCACCTCAACATCGGGCACGATTTCTGACAGGTCCAGGTCGATCTTCTTGAGAAAAACATTGGCCGTGATGATCGTTTTTATTTCGGTCTGCTGGCAGGCCGATTTGAGAGCATCGGCTCCGGCGGTGAAATTCAGATTTGTTGCGACCTTGCCCATCACCGCAACAGCGATGTTACTAGCCGCTCCTCCGATGCTCGCTGGTAGTAGTAAACCGATGTGTGTCTGATCGGCCAGTCTGTGGCGTAGCTTTCGTCGTAAGATCAACACCATGATCAAGAATTTCCTGTACGAAACGGACTTGTCCAGTTCGATGCCCGCCATGCGTCGTGGAGCTTTCCTCGCAGAAGTGAGGAAACGAGTCGCAAGGGTTTGCCCCTCTTGTTTACGAGAGTCGAGTGCCAAGGCACTCAGTTCCTGTACCGCCTGTCGCACTTGCATCGCAGAGGAGGTGGATTTGAGTGGTTCGCCGATGGCAACGGTGATGGGATACGGGATCCGCAACGGTCTCTTGAAGAAGAACCTCTTGCCGCGGAAGGAGAAGATGCTGCCCCAGACTCGGTCGAGGTAGACAGGGATGATCGGAACCTCGCCCTTGCTGGCGATCCGTTCCAGTCCCTTGGAGAAGGGCAACAAGTTGCCGGTACGAGAAATCCCCCCCTCGGCAAAGATGCAGACCAGGTGACCCTTGTTGGCGAGCCTGGCCGCTTCATCGAGAGAGCGAAGGATCGATCTGGGGCCGTCTTCACTGGAGACGGGAATCGCTCGCATCAATCCGGTGGCAAATCCGATCATCGACTTGCCGCTGAACTGTCGATGGGCGAGGAAGTGGATGAACCTTGGCACCGCAGAACCGACCAGGAACGGATCGGCATAGGAGAGGTGGTTGGCGACGATCAAGGCCCCGCCACGTCGGGGGATGTTCTCCGATCCGAGCACCGTGATGCGATAGAACAGATGCACAATCAGCCAGACAGGGAAGCGCACCGAGATGTGGGGTACGGCGAGGAATACTCCAAGGGTTCCGATCAAGGAGAGGGTCGCGAGCACCAGTACTGCTCCCTGCGGGTCGAGCCCGAGCAGCCGCTCATTCTGAATCAGTTCGAAGACCATTGCGGAGGCGAAGATGAACAGAAAGGTGAGCAACTCCTGAGCTCCTTGCACTCGCCCCTTCTCCGAGCCGCCGGCGCGATCCTGGACATAGGAAGCGAGAGGCACCAGAAACAGGCCTCCCCCGATGCCCGCCAAAGTGAGCGCTCCGCCGATGCTGAGCAACGTCTCGTCTACATAGGGGACCAGGCCGAAGCCGATCGTCATCATGAATCCACCGATGGGGACAATGCCGATCTCGATGTGATCTCCAGAGAGTCGGCTCGCCAGCAAGCTTCCGAGGGCGATGCCACCGGCAACGAAGAAGAACAGGAAGGATCCATCACCGGGAAGTTGTAGGACCTCTCGACCGAACTCGTTGAGCACAGAGAGCGCCAGGGCTCCGATCAGGAAGAACCAGCTGGTGGCGATGACTGCGCCAAACAGTGGTCGATCCCCGAACAGATGTCTGATCTCAGTGATGCCAGAAGTTGGATTCCAGTTGAGGCTGCGTTGCGGGTCTGCGGCGCTTCTGCCCCTTCCGATCTTCCTCGAGATGAGCCAGCCGATCAGGGCGATCGAGATGAAGAAGAATCCACTCCACCAGTTGGGATGGCCACTCTTGAGATCGTCAGCGGGATGGAGGTAGGTGAACATCGCTCCAGCCATGACCACCCCCAGGATGATCGCGACATTGGTGGTCATGTTGATGATGCCGTTGGCGCGGGTCAGATCCTTCTCCGCAACCATCTCCGGCAGTATTCCGTACTTCGAAGGACCGAAGAAAGCGCTCTGAGTTCCCATCAAGAAAAGCACGGCCAACATCGCGATGATCGACAGGTCTGGTTGGATCCCTTGCAAGGCGAAGGCGGCCATCCCTAACGCCATGGCGAGAATCTCCACCGCCTTGGCGATGACGATGACCTGACGCTTGGGGAAGCGGTCCGCAATCGAGCCGCCGAGCACTGCAAAGAGAACGAAGGGGAGGGCGAAGATCGCCATCACTGCGGCTTGGGGATCGATCGGCAGCCATTCGACGGTGACTCGGGCGGCAATCAGCAAGATGAACTGGCGAAAGACGTTGTCATTGAAGGCACCAAGTAATTGAGCCCCGGTCAGAGCCTTGAATGATGAGTGGTTCTTCAGGGACAAAGAGGATTCCTCACTACTGGAAGAAATTTGGCGAAGGGAGTCGTCCCGAGTCTATCGGAGCCGCAGGATTCTGCCAGTCTTGGAGGCGCTGTCCATCTTTGGCACGAAATCTGCACTGTTCCTCATGTCCACAACTGGTTCAGAGAGAGGGAAACATGATGAACAGATTCGATTTCACCGCTTCCGATGTTGATGAGCAATACTCCTTCGAGACGGTCGCTCTGCCGCACGAGTCCTCGGTGAGGGCGTTTGCCATCTCTCTCGCCGGAGACTTCTCTACTGCGGAGGATCTGGTCCAGGACACCTTCATCAGAGCCTTTAAGGCTTTTGAGAGGTTCACCCCGGGGACCGATTGCCGCTCCTGGTTGTTCAGGATCTGCAAGAATCGCTTCTACGACAACTGCCGTAGTCGGTTGCGCAAGCCGCTCCACGAGGATGTGGATCTGGCCCAACCGGTTTCTCACGACCGCTCCTGGGAACTGCAAAAGGAGCATGAGAGGCTCGAGAATGGCGATCAGCCCCGTCTCGACCTGGTCGGAGACCCGGTGCGCGAGGCGATTCGCAACCTTCCCGATGACTTCCGCAAGCCGCTGTTGATGTGTGACCTCGACGGCCTCGGATACCAGGAGATCGCCAAGATCTTGTCGGTTCCCCTGGGCACGATTCGGTCGCGAATTTCCCGGGCCAGAGGCCGTTTGCGTGGCGATCTGCTCGAATACGCTCGGGAGAGTGGTTTTCCGGTGGATGCACTTCCCGCCGCCTGAGTCGCCGAAGAGCTTTTCCTTGACCATCCCTGCCCCCGTACGCTTCCGCGTGCGGGGGTTTTTTCGTGGCAGAAGAACCCGGGTCGAGGGAGGATGCGTCAAAATGAGGCACTGCGAATGCGTCATTATAGTGCGTTAAAATGAAGCAGTGTGCGGAGGCGAACTTCTTGGATACGATCCCTGAGAATCGGGAGGGGGCCAAGATGCCGATCAGAATCAAATATTGGAGCCTGACCTGCGGTTGGTTGCTGCTGGTGGGGTGTTCCACGACCGGCAGCCACTCCCCTAACGATCAGGCTCCGGAGAAGTTCCTGAAGAGGCCGCACATCGTCGTGATTCTCGCCGATGATCTTGGCTGGGGAGACTTGGCCGGGACCACCGAGGATTCACTGATTCCGACCCCGCAGCTGGCCAGGCTTGCCTCCGAGGGGATTCGATTTGGCGACGCTCACTCTCCATCTGCGGTGTGCACTCCGACTCGATATGGCTTGCTGACGGGCAGGTATGCTTGGCGATCGCGGATGAAGCAGGGGGTCCTCGGTGGCCGTTCACCGGCACTGATCGAGCCGACCCGCATCACTCTTCCAGCGCTGTTACAGCGGGCCGGATATCGAACATCCGGAGCGGGAAAGTGGCATCTGGGTCTCCAGGCGCAGGGGTCGACCGACTACTCGAAGGCGCTGACACCGGGACCCATCAGCGCCGGTTTTCAACGCTGGTGGGGAATCCCGGCCAGCCTCGACATGGCTCCCTACCTCTACTTCGAAGATGACCATGCGGTGGTGCAACCCACCGACAAGATCGAGGCCAGTGGCCAGGCTCGCCACGGTGGAAAAGGGTTCTGGCGAGGAGGCGCCATCGCGCCTGGCTTTCGACATGACCAAGTGCTGCCCGATACCGCCGCACGAGCGGTATCGGAGATCGAACGCCACCATCAACTGGACACTGCGGATCCGCTCTTCTTGTACGTGGCTCTCTCCGCTCCCCACACACCGTGGCTGCCGGCCAAGAAATTCCAAGACATCGAAGGGGCCGGAGTCTATGGATCATTTGTGGCGAATGTCGATGCGGTGGTGGGGGAGATTCTCGATGCCCTCGATCGAACTTCAATGGCCGATGACACGCTGATCTTTTTCACCAGCGACAACGGAGCCCACTGGACCCGCGACGATGTGAAAAAGTACCCGCACCGCGCCAATGGATCGTGGCGCGGGCAGAAGGCAGACATCCACGAGGGAGGGCATCGGGTTCCGCTGCTGGTTCGTTGGCCCCGTCGCATCGATGATCAGCGGCTCGGGCAGTGGGATCGAAGTCTGGTGGGATTGACCGATCTGATGCCGACCATAGCTGAGGCGGTGGGAGAGCCCGTTGCTTCCGGTGTCGCCCCGGACGGGGTCAGTTTTCTCCCGACCATCCTGAACGGGGTGCCAGGGACGAGGCAGAGTATCGTGCATCACTCCTTGCACGGTATGTTCGCCCTTCGATCGGGAGCGTGGAAATGGATCGAGGGTCTCGGAAGCGGTGGATTCACCAGCCCCAGACAGGTGAAGCCGGAGCCCGGGGGACCGATCGGGCAACTTTATCATCTGCTCGATGATCCTTCCGAACAGATCAACCTCGCGACCCAGGAGCCGGCAGTGGTCGAGCGTCTCCAGCGCCATCTCGATCGAATTCGAAATCAGGTCAACCCATGATGAGGAGTTCGAATTGAAACGCCGTGCAGTCGATCGAGAGCATCGTCAGCGAAGTCGTTGGGTGCGGCTCTTCTGTGCACTGCATCCGGAACCGATCGGTGCCCGAAAATTGCTCGAAGCGATGGCGACTGCTGAAGACCTCCCTGCTCACCGTCTGACTCCGGAGCTTCAAGTTCACATGACACTGGTGTTCATCGGTGATGTCGATCTGGCGGATGTTGCGGAGATCAAGGAGTCGGTGGGTCGGGCCGCAGCCGCGGTGGATCCGATCTGCTGGACTCCTGATCGGATCGGCACGCTTCCCGATCGAGATCAGGTCAGGACCGTGGCGGCGAAGGGGCCCACCTGCGGTGCCCTCGATGAGCTACATCGCCGTCTCACTCAACGTTTAGTCCGGCACAAGAAGCGACGGCCGTTTCTACCTCACATGACCTTGGCTCGCTTCACCCCGCCTCACGAAGAGATCGGATGGAATCGACCGCTCGAGATGGTTGAGTTCTCATTTGATACGGTGCAGCTGATGCAAAGCCGGCTTCTCCCCACCGGTGCCGATCACCAGCAGTTGCTTTGTGCATCTCTGCGTGGCCGTTAAAGCCCCATCGATCGGATTACGATTAGCAACGTCCGCCGTGGCGACTTACCATGGCGGTTCAGCGGAATTGCGCTGGCTTCGCTGTGCAGCCCTGGGAATCGATGGAAGTGAGTGAGTGATGAGAATCTCTTCAAGGTGGATGCCGTTGTGGATGCTGTTGGGGATCGGGGCCAGCATGCTGGCTGGCGGCAACCTGCCAGGACAAGCGCCTCTCTGGCTCGAGTGGCAGCGAGTTAGCGACACCAACATCCTGGCCGATCCAAGCCTCGGTCAGGCCGATGTCGAGGAGAAGGATTTTGCCACCGCCGATTTCGATCTGGATGGAGATATCGACCTGATCTGCGTCCGGAAGTTGCCCTACACGACCTTCGGATCCCGAGCCAATGTGCTGTTTCTCAACGTCGATGGAGTGATGTCGGATCAGACCCTGGAACTGGCCCCTCAACTGGCCATCCCTGACAACTCTCGAGATGTGCAGGTGGGTGAATTCAACGGCGATCTGTGGCCCGATCTGATCATCGCAAATGCTGGCAATGATGGTAGCAATGGCCAGCAGCCGCGAATCTTCATCAACCTCGGGAATGATGCGGGTGGCAGCTGGCTCGGTCTCGAGGAGCAAGCGAGTCGGCTTCCGCTGCTGGTTTCTTCCGGCGGAGAGGAGCCCAATGCCTGTGCGGTGGGGGTCGGAGACCTGACGGGTAACGGTGTCGATGACATCTACCTGGTCGATTACAACAACTCGGTCGAGGATCGGCTTCTGATCAATGATGGAACCGGCTACTTCTCCGACGAAACTGCGACCATGCCGTCTGGATTCATCAATTCAAATTTTGCCACCGGTGGACAGATCAGTGATGTCAACGGCGATGGCTGGCCAGACATCATCAAGAACACCACTCCAGATATTCGCATTGCCTACAATCAGGGAGCCGCAACATTTGGCGTCACCCAGGAACTGAATGTCAGTTCTTGTTATCACTTTGATCTGGGAGACATCGATGGCGACGGTCGCCAGGATGTATTCGCGGTACAAGATCCACAGGACCAGTTCTTACTCAATGATTCAGCGGCAGGTGAGATTCCGGTAAACTGGCTCAATACACCGATCGGCACCAGCCCTCTGACCGGCGGCTTTGGTGGCAACACCTACATTGTGGACCTCGATAATGACGGCGATAACGATGTGGTGGTCACCGATGTCGATACCGATATCCCCAGTTGCAATCGTCGGCTGGCATTCCTCAGAAACGATGGAGCCAATCCGCCACTGCTGGAGGATCCGTACCCTTCAGGTCAGTGGACCGAAGCCCATCACACCGGCACCTTCGATGTGGCGGTCGCCGATTTCAACGGGGATGGCACGCCAGATCTGTGGGTCGGCCACTGCTCTGGCAACGATCTCTACCTGCAGGTTTCCAACGTTCCCGATGTGCTTCCCCCGTCACAGTTGATTTGCACCCAACAGATCCGGGAGGTCACTCTCAGCTGGAGCCCCGGGGAGAGTTACGACAGCGTGAAAATCCGCCGAGACGGGCTGCTCCTTGCCGAGATCTCCGGTAGCCAGACCACCTATGACGATCCATCACCTGGGTCGGGCCAGCACTCCTACACGCTGGTGGCATCGGTGGGAGCGGACCAGTCGCCTCAGGTTTCCTGTGTGGTGAATGTCAGTCTGGTCGAGCCCGTCTTGAACCTGTCCTGTAACCAGGTCGAAGAAGATGTGCAACTGCAGTGGCAGAACCAGGCGGCCGTGACCGGGGATCCCTACCAGCAGATTCGCGTGCTGCGAAATGGAGTGGAACTGGCCACCCTACCGGGAGAGAGCGACAACTTCGTCGACCTGGCCGCCGATTACGGATTCGCTGCATATCTGATCATTCCGGTTGCCATCGGAAATGAAGCGGAGGCGGCCTCATGTATCGTGCAGGTCTTGCCCACCGATATCTCCGATCTGGTGATCGGCTTCTTCGATGATGACAACGGCTCCACCGATTCTGTGGCGGCGATCGTTCAGGGACTCGAAGACAATTCCCTTTTTGCCCTCTCAACCGAGGTCGAAGATCTCTCGGAATTGCCATCTCAGGGATTGATCCTCGAAGCGTTCCCCCGCATCTGGGTCGAGGTGGGGATGTTTCCCAATAACCACATGATCACCGCAGATGAAGGGCAGATCCTCTCCGATTATGTTCTTGGCGGCGGTCAGTTGTACCTCAGCGGTGGAGACACCTTCTGCTTCGATCCCGACACCTCGATCCAGGATCTGCTCGGATTCGCCGGGTGTGGAGACGGAGGAGGTTCGGTCGGCGAGATCTCCGCCATCGTCTCGGCGACCTGTGACATCCATAACTTCGACCAAGCAGTGCCCTACGATGGAGAAGCCAACTATGTCGATCAGTTACAGCCGGTGACCACCGGCGAGGAGATTCTCTACGCCAGCGATGGATTCACCTGTGGGGTGATCAATCATGTCGGTGAGAGTGGAGCCGTGATCTCCCAATCGGTCGAAATGGGGGGGATCGGAGAGAATCACGATCGCAAGGAATTGATCGAGCGCTACATCGGATGTCTTCCGATGGAACCACCAGTGGCGGCCTTCTCCTATGCACCCTCATCGGGACCCGCACCTTTGACGGTAGAATTTGAAAATCTGAGCAGTGGGCCAATTGATCAGCAGTTGTGGTTATTTGGCGACGGTTTGGACAGCCCGTCCGGTTCGCCGCAGCATGTGTATTCGGAACCAGGGAGTTACTCGGTGACCCTCACCGTCAGCGGACCTGGCGGAGTCGATCAACTGGAGTTAATCGATCTCATCTTGGTCAGCGAGGGACTGCCTGGCTTCAGTCGTGGAGATGCGAATCAGGATCAGACCATCGACATTGCCGATGGCGTGGCGATCCTCAGTTATCTCTTCAGTGGTGGGGGCGATGGCGGATGTCTCTCGACCATCGATTCCAACGATGATGGGATGGCCAACGTGGCGGATGCGGTGACGCTTCTCGACCATCTATTCTCCGGCGGGGGGCCGCTCCCGGCACCCTTCCCGGGCTGCGGAGTCGATCCTAGTCCCGATACGCTGCTGTGCTCCAATCCTTCCTGTCCCTGAGAACAGGGCTGCAGGGCATTAGAGGCGGATCAGGGCGAGGGTCGGCCAGATCCAAGGATGCGGTAGAATGGAATCTGTGGCATGGAGAGGACCCCCGGCATGACCCACTCACCTTTCATCCCGATGAATCGACGGCTGTCGTGGCTCAGGCCGTGGATCATGTCGTGTGCGATGATCCTTGGACTGCTTCACTGCGGAACTGTGGTCGCACAGGTGGGACCGGGCAATATTCTTGCACCGCTGGCGGCGATGCCGGAGCCCCCAGAAAACCCCTTGACCGTTGAAAAGGCGTTGCTTGGCAAGTTCCTCTTCTGGGAAGAGCAACTCTCCCACGACAACTCGACCTCCTGTGGAACCTGCCACATCTCAGAGGCGGGGGGATCGGACGCGAGGGTCGATCTTCCTCGGTCGATTCATCCCGGATTTGACGGACTTCTTGGAACCGAAGATGACGTGGCCGGATCGATTGGTGTGGTGCTCCAGGCGTGTGGCGGATCGCTGCTCGACGATGGTGTTTTCTTTCCCCAGCGTCAGGTCACCTCGAGGCGATCTCAATCGACCATCGGAGCTGGCTATCATCCGACCCTGTTCTGGGATGGACGTGCTGGGCCCGAGTTCACCGACCCTGAAACAGGATTGGTGTTGATTCCAACGGGAGGTGCATTGGAAGCGCAGGCGGTCGGCCCCATCATCTCGATGGTCGAAATGGGTTGCGATACAAGGGACTGGGATAGCGTTCGTCAGAAATTGATCTCGGTGACGCCGCTGGCTCTGGCGACCGATCTTCCCGACGATCTGATCGATGCCCTGCTCCAGTTCTCCAACTATGAAGGCCTGTTCCAGAACGCCTTTGGAGACGCGCAGATCACCGCCGCCAGGATCGCATTTGCCATCGCCAGTTATGAACGAACTCTGATTCCAGATCGCACTCCCTTCGATTTGTTCAATCAGGGGATCAGTGATGCGATGACTCCACCGCAGCAGCTGGGATTGCTACTCTTCGCCGATAACTGCCTGCCCTGTCACGAGACCCCGGCGTTGGGCGATGGCTCTTTCCGCTTCATCGGTGTGCGTCCGCCCTTCGAAGATGTCGGCCACTTTATAGTCACCGGAGATGATGAGGACCTGGGGAAGTTCAAGTCGCCATCGCTTCGTAATGTGGGCCTTCGAGCCCCCTATTTCCATAATGGCGGCAAGGCAACCCTCGACGATGTGCTCGCGTTCTACAACGGAGGGGGTGATTTCACTCCCAACGATCCGTTACTCGATCCTCCGATGGAACTGCCCAACAGTGAACTGAGCCAGTTGAAGGACTTCCTCGAGAATGCGTTGACCGATCCGCGAGTGGAATTCGGACTGCCTCCATTTGATCATCCCACCCTGCAGCCCTTCTTTGTCCGTGGCGATACCAATGTCGATGGATCAGTGGATATCTCCGACGCCGTCGCTTCGTTGCAGTTCCTGTTCTCCGGCGGAATCATCACCTGTGAAGATGCCACCGATGCCAACGATGATGGAGCCCTCGACATCGCCGACCCGGTTGCGGTCCTGGGCCGCTTGTTCATCGGCGCGGCTCCGTTGCCGCTTCCCGGTGACAATTCATTTGGCCCCGATCCCACCTTCGATTCATTGATGTGTCTCGACTAGCCTGACCCGTGGCCAGCCCCTGGGCGGGAGTCGGGTCGCAGCGGTGCCGCTCATTGTCCTGTCATCCGGGGGGTGATAGAGTCAGTCCCTGTCATGGGTATTTCCTTTTTCTCATCGAATCCGTTGCCGATCTGGGCTCTTGCAGGGCTGCTGATCTGGTCTTCGTGTGGATTGAGCGGGGGGTTGATCCTTCGCGATAACGACGAGACGACACTCCCCATCAATTTTTCCGACCAGGTCAGACCGATCCTCTCGCAACACTGCTTTGCCTGTCATGGTCCCGACGAAAAATCTCGCAAGGCCGGATTGAGTTTGCTCGATTTCGCTTCGGCAACTCGCACTCTCGAATCGGGATACACAGCGATCGTTGCGGGGAACCGCGAAGAGAGCGAACTGTGGCTTCGCATCACCTCCACCGATGATCCGATGCCGCCGAGCAAGGAACATGATGAACTGAGCCCCGAGCAGGTCGAAATCCTCGGAAGGTGGATCGATGAGGGAGCCGAATTCGCTCCGCACTGGGCTTATCTCTCGCCTCGACCGACCACCGTTCCCGACTCCGGAGAAAACTGGCCCGCTTCGACGATCGATCACTACATCCTGGATCATTTGCGCCGATCGGACCTCGATCCGGCACCGGACGCCGACGCCACGACCCTGATTCGACGCCTTCATCTAGATCTGGCTGGGCTGCCTCCTGCGGTCGAGGATGTGGAGCGGTTCATCTCCGGGGTGGGAGCCGAGGCCTATCTCGAGTTCTATCTCGAGGAAGTGGACCGTTTACTCGAAAGCCCACATTTCGGCGAACGCTTTGCAACCTTCTGGCTCGATCTGGTCCGTTACGCCGACACCGTGGGCTACCACGGAGATCAAGAACATCACAGTTGGCTCTACCGCGATTGGGTCATCGGTGCTTTCAACTCGAACCTTCCCTTCGACCAGTTCACCATCGAACAGATCGCCGGGGATCTTCTCGACTCACCGGATCAAGATCAACTCCTGGCCAGCGGCTACAATCGCCTGCTGCAAACGACTCACGAGGGAGGCTTGCAACTCAAGGAATACCGTTCCATCTACATGGCGGATCGGATTAGAAATTTATCGGAGACTTGGCTTGGGGGAACACTAGGTTGTGCTCAATGTCACGATCATAAGTATGATCCCTACACCTCCCGCGATTACTATTCCTTTGGTGCTTTCTTTGCCGACATCGACGATGAGGAACATCTGAGGAATCCATACGGTGGATTGAACACGACACCGACTCGACGGAAGCCAGAGATGCGAGTGATCACTGAAGAGAGTCGAGAGCAGCAGCGACAACTGGATCTTGAGATCGAGCAGGCCGAGCAAGAGGTTGAGCAGTCGATTGAGAATCTCGCAGTGAAGCAGGATCAGTGGGAGCAGCAACTGATCGGCCAGATCGAGTCGGGAGAGAGACATCAATACCTGTGGGTCGATGATGTGCTCGATACCGGCGGAACGATCAGCGGCCGGTGGAACTTCGTCAAGCAAGAGGGAATCGCTGCTCACAGCGGCGAACTGTACCGCAAGCAGAGTGGCGAGGGATTGATCCAGCACTACACCGTCGGGACCACTGACAAGAAGATCATCGTGGGCGAGGGAGATCTTCTGTTTGCCTGGATCTATCAGTCACAGACATCGCCGCCGACGGCGGTGATGCTGCAGTGCAACATCGACGGAGACTGGGAACACCGTGCGGTATGGGGCTCCGATGCGATCGCTTACGGTCGCAAGACGACCAGCGATGCGGCGTACCAGCGAATGGGACCACTACCCGTGGCGGGCCAATGGGTGCGAATCGAGGTGCCCTTCGAGTCGCTTGGTCTGAAACCAGGTTCGGTGGTCACAGGAGTCGCGTTTACGCAGTTCGGCGGTACCGTTTACTGGGATCTGTGCGGCAGTGAGAACGCTTCGGTGGCTCCGGCTTCGGTGGTCGAGATCCTGACGCTCACTTCGGCACAGCGAACCGATGCTCAGCGTCAACAAATCCATCAGTTTCATTGCGATCGATCCCCGACGGTGATGCAACTTCGAGGTCAACTGACTCGTCTGAAGACTCAGGCGTCGATGATCTCGCAGTCGTCACCCCTGGCCCTCTATACCCGCAGCCTTGAGGAGCCTCGAACTGTACGGATTCAGGCGCGAGGAAACTGGCTCGATGAAGAGGGGGAGATCGTCGAGCCTGCCGTGCCTGCTTTCCTCGGGACCCTCGATACGGAGCAACGGGCCACCCGACTCGACCTGGCTCGGTGGCTGGTACGCCCCGAATCGAAAGGGGGTGTCGGCGGACTGACAGCGCGGGTCCTCGTCAATCGTGTCTGGGCGCAGCTGTTCGGTACTGGACTCTGTCCATCGGTCGAGGATTTCGGGGGGCAGGGGAGACCTGTGACCCACCCGCAACTGCTCGATGCGCTGGCCATCGAGTTCATCGACTCTGGCTGGGATCTTAAGGCACTGATCCGGAAAATGGTGCAGTCTCGAACCTACCGACAGTCATCGATTCCGGCGCCTCAAGCGGTCGAGATCGATCCTGAAAATCTGCTCTTTTCTCACCAGGCCCGACATCGGTTTTCCGCCGAGATGGTGCGCGATGCGTCGCTCAAGATCAGTGGATTGCTGGTCGATCAACTCGGCGGTCCCGGCGTCAAGCCACCGCAGCCACCCCACTACTACCGTCACCTGAATTTTCCGACGCGACGATACCAACCCGACATCGATTCCCGACAGTGGCGTCGTGGGGTTTATCTTCACTGGCAGCGGCAGTACCTGCATCCGATGTTACTCGCCTTCGATGCACCGTCTCGTGAGAACTGTACAGCCCAGCGGAATCGATCCAACACGCCGATGGCAGCCCTAGTGCTGCTGAACGATCCAGTGTTCGTGGAGGCCGCTCGATCTTTTGCCCGGCGCATCTTCCGATGGCGGCAACTGTATCTTCGCGACGATCCTGAAGGGGGCGATCCCGACCATGCAGCGATCGCATTCGCCATCCAGGAGGCGGTCTCTCGCGAACCACAATCGGCCGAGAAGGAGATCTTGTTTGCCTTGTTGGAATCGTCGCGCGATCACTTCGAGCAGCGACCTGAAATGGCAAAAGAATATCTCGGTGCGAGTCCGGTGGTGGAGCCAGAAATGGACACCGATTCGGTGGAACTGGCCGCCTGGAGCGAGGTTGCCAGGGCGATCCTCAACCTGAAGGAAACGATGACCCGTGAATGATGCTCAAGCGCAGTACCTGCAGCAATTCCATCAGTTGAATCGAAGGCAGTTTCTCGGCTCGTTGTCGATGGGAATCGGTGCCGCAGCCCTCAGTCAATGGTGGCCCACCGATGTGGCTGGAGCGACTGGATGGGCGCGATCGGGGTCCTTGATTCAGCCGATGGCCAAAGCCAAACGGGTCATCTTCCTGTGCATGGCGGGTGGACCGAGTCACCTGGAAACCTTCGATGAAAAACCGAAACTGGCGCAACTGGATGGCCAGCCGATGCCGGAGTCCTACACCAAGGGAATGCCGATCGCACAGCTGCAAGGCAAGACTTTGAAGTGTCTTGGACCGAGAGCCGGGTTCCAACGCTACGGCGAAAGTGGCCAGTTGATCAGCGATTACCTGCCCCACATCAGCAGCGTCGCCGATGACATCGCCATCGTGAAATCGATGGTCACCGAGCAGATCAATCATGATCCGGCTCACACCTTTATGAGCACCGGATCCATCATTCCGAACCGGCCGAGCATGGGCTCCTGGATCAATTACGGACTCGGTTCCATCGGTGACAACTTGCCAGGATTTGTGGTGTTGACCAGTGTCGGGGGAAGGAATCCACAGCCGATTGCCGCACGGCAGTGGTCCAGTGGTTTCTTGCCAAGCAACCTGGGAGGTGTGGAGTTCCATTCCAAAGGCGACCCGGTTCACTACGTCGCCAACCCGGCCGGGGTCAGTCGAGATCGACAACAACACCTGATCGAAGCGGTCCGAGATCTCGATCGGCTGCGTGCCAGCGATCAGGCCGACCCGGAAGTCGAGGCGCGAATTTCCCAGTACGAGTTGGCGTTTCGGATGCAGGTTTCGGTACCCGAGTTGATGGACATTTCTGATGAAACTCCCGAGACGTTGGCGATGTACGGAGCGGTACCCGGCGATGGTTCCTACGCCAGTAACTGCCTGCTGGCTCGTCGTCTTGCCGAGCGGGGAGTACGATTCATTCACCTCTACCATCGGGGTTGGGATCACCACGGCGGTCTCAAGCAGTACATGAATACCTGCTGTAACCTGTGCGATCAGCCGACTGCCGCATTGATCCAGGATCTCAAGAACAAGGGGATGCTCGAAGACACCCTGATCGTGTGGGGGGGAGAGTTCGGACGAACTCCGATGTCACAAGGCGATGGGGATGATCCTGGGCGAGATCATCACATCAAGGGTTTCTCGATGTTCCTCGCCGGCGGGGGAATCAAGGGTGGAGTGACACACGGAGAAACCGATGATCTCGGCTATAACGCGGTCAAAGATGTGGTCCACGTGAGAGATCTACACGCAACGATGCTGCATCTGCTAGGGATCGACCATCAGAGATTGTCGGTGCAGTATCAGGGACTCGATGTGAAACTCACTGGGGTCGAGAAGGCGCGAGTCGTGAAGGAGATCCTCGCCTGAGAATCTCCTCCACGACCTCATCGGTCTAACTCCTCAGAAACGAGGATTTAGATCGACAGGCATTCTCGCCTCGACGGTGAAGCCACCATCAGGAGAACTACTGAGCAAACGAGCGACGTAGGGGCGCAGATCGACGCCCGCTAAAGCGAGTAGTCGAAGGGTCGGGAAATCGACCAGGCTGCGAATCGCCTCATCACCACCACCACCCAGCAACTTGAAGATGTCCATCGGGTTGGTCGGGCCAGGACGATGAACCAGATTGGAGTCGGCCTCGAGTCCCGCCTCTCGACGAGCATGGGCCACCGCATCATCGAGACTGCCGATGGCATCGACGAGGCCCAGATCCAGGGCTTGTTGACCAGACCAGACTCGCCCTCCGGCGATAGCACGGACGCGGACAGGATCCATGTCGCGACTCTTGCAGACATGGGCGATGAAATCGTTATAAACATCATCGACTGTGGCCTGAAGACGACCGATCTGATCTGCATTCCAGGGGCGATCGGGAAGCATCATCATCGCCGCGTCGTCGAGAGCGACCGGATCGATGTGTACTCCGAGCCGTTCCAATGCCGGGCCGAAGGAGAGTTTCATGCCGAACACACCGATGGAGCCGGTGATGGTCCCCTCTGAGGCATAGATGGGACGTCCGGTACAGGTGATCCAGTAGCCGCCGCTAGCGGCAAGATTTCCCATCGAATACACGACAGGTTTTTTACTCGCAAGATTTTCCAGGGCCACGCGAATCACTTCGCTGGCCGTGGCGGATCCGCCTCCAGAGTCGACTCGAACCACGACCGCAGCTACCGAGTCGTTATCGGCGAGGGCATCGATCTCCTTGGCGGAAGGTTCACTGACCATCGAACCAGGAGTCGCGGTGTCGCCATCGATGATCTGACCCGCCAGATGGAGCACCACGATGGAATCGGCTGGAATGCTCTTCTGCCGTTTCGGACTGAACAACTCGGTGAAGAGCTTAATCGGATTGAAAGGGGTATCCCGTTTCTTTCGCGCTCGTTTCCACTCGACGGAACGATCGAGAATCGATTCGATGGTCTCCTCGATGGTTCCGTGGTCTGCAAGTGCGTCGACCAGGTGCGCATCGAGTGCTTGCGCGGGAGTGAAGATGCGCAACTTCTGCATTTCACGCACCTTATTGGCGTCGAGGCCTCGACCGGAGGCGACTTGCTGGACGACGAACTGGTTGAGCGATTCGAGCATCGCCATGTAATGATCGCGCAGGTGATCGCTCATCTGAGGAAGCATGAAGGGTTCGACGGCACCCTTGAAATCTCCAACCCGAATCACGCTCGCTTCGACACCGAACAGATCCATGGCAGTCTTGAAGTGGATCGGCATCATCGCTGGAGAGTGGAAGTCGAGACCACCGGTACGAGTCATGATGACACTATTGCAACTCGAAGCGACGGCCAGCAGTCCAGTGGAGCTATTTTCTAGCCAAGCGATGCACTTCTTTCCAGCAGCCCGGGCACCTTCGATGGATGCACAAAGACGAGTGATCTGAGGAATGGTGAACTGGGTTCCGGCTCCGAGATCGAGAGCGAGTACATCGATCTCATCATCCGCAGTGGCCGCTGCGAGCGCGGACATCAGATCGGGAAAGGAACGTTGTGTGCCGCTTCCTCCCATCAGGAGGGTGTTGATGTCGAGGGTTTCGCCTGGGTCGGGCTGGTCGGTCCAGCCCCCTTCCAGCACGAATAGACGGGCGGTGGTGTTTGCCTGGGTGTCGGCTTCATCGACACCGGAGACGGCAGATCCAGGCAGCAGGAAAACTGCCGAGAGGACCAGTGCCAGGGAATGAATCATGATGACCTTCTTTCTCTATCCGAATTTGGAAACCTGATGATATTCGCAATGTGAGGCAGGGACCACCTCATATTGAGAGGCACAGCGCGGCAATGCGATGTAAACTATGCAGACTCCCACCCTGCGTGGGACGATGGCGTTTCATGCCAGATGAAAGAGAGTCTCGATGTTGAAATTTTCGGCCCTGAAGTCGATGACGGTCGTGAGCCTGCTGCTGGTCTGCGCCGTGTCACTCTCGCAAGGCTCTGATGAGCTGGAACAGCGTTTCCAGGAAAAGCGCGCCAAGAAGTTCGTCGAAAAAATTGAATGGGTCACTTCGCTGGAGAAAGCGAAGGCGATCTCGAAGCAGAAAAACCTGCCGATCCTCGCCTACTTCACTCGCTCTTACGCACCCTGAGGCCCTTGTGATTACATGGAGGGGGGTCCCCTTCTATCGGACTGGTGGGTCGACGAGAGCAAGAAGTTCGTTGCGTACCTCAACATCTCTGCACAACTCGAGGACAAGCCTGATCAAAAGCTGATGCGGGAATACGATCTGAGAGGTTTCCCTTCCTTCGTTTTCCTCGATGATTCAGGACTGTTGCTGTTCGGCAAGGAGCCCTACTGGCGTCCCGATTCAGCGCTGGCCCTGGGCCAGGGACTGGCTCAGGTGGGAGAACTGTTCGAGTTGAGAAAATTGGTCCAGCAGAATCCTGGCGACGAAATTGCCCGGGCTCGACTGACCTTGATCGAGGGACTCCTCGATCCATCCCGAGCCGACCTGGAGAAGATGGACGCCGCCGTCAAGATCGCGGGGGTTCCCGAGGAACTGGTCGAGGAGTGGGCCATGACGAGGATCGAGGCGAAATTCCTCAGCATCTTCGAGCCGTACCGTTCGGCATTTCAGAAAAAGTCCGCCGATCGAGATGCGAAGAAAACCGCTGCCATCGAGGGCTGCTATCGGATGTGGGTGGCCGGAGAGAAGTTGGCGTCATCGTCCAATACCTTCCGACCGTTCCTAGTGCTCACCTTTGACGGCGCACTACTGGCCGAGGATGCCAAGGTGGCTGGGAATTGCCTGGCGATGTACGAGACCCTGTTCGGATCTCATGACCGATTTCTCAAGGGCATGAAGACTCGACTGGAAAAAATGGTGATTTCGACGGGGAAGGTCGAGGTCGGCTCAATCGGTGGCGGGAGGGAGTAGTCCCGCTTTCATGAGCAAGTGTTCCCAGCGCGCCTTCTGTCCCGGATCGAAGCGTGCCTCGATGACAATTCCATCTTCGAGATATTCCTCGTGATCGACTGCTGCCATCGAATGCAATTTTGCTGCCAAATCGGATCGTGAGTGGGGCAACTTGTAACTGCCGGATTGCTGTCGTTCGTGGGCGATGCTCAGCACCCGTTCCACCACCAGGTCGATACCGGTTCCATCGGTGGCGCTGACCATGAACGAGTGCTCTTGTTTAGCCATCAGATGCCGAAGGCCGAACTGCTGATCCTCGTGTACCCGATCGAGTTTGTTGAACACGACCAGTTTCGAGTGTTCATCGCAACCGATGCGGGACAGTGTGCGTTCGACAGACTCCATATCGAACTCGATGGTCGGTGACGACGCATCGACTACGTGGATCAGCAGATCCGCCTCTCGCGCTTCCATCAGAGTGGCATGGAAGGACGCGACCAGCCCGTGAGGGAGTTTCCGGATGAATCCGACGGTGTCGGAGAGCAGCACATCGAAGGGGACGTCGAGAGCCCAGTTGCGGGTGCTGGTGTCGAGTGTCGAGAAGAGACGATCCTCGATCAGAACGTCGGAACCGGTGAGGCGCTTCAGCATCGTCGACTTTCCGGCGTTGGTGTAACCGACCAGGGCGATGCGGAACGATCCTTCTCGTGATTTGTGTTGGGTTTGCGCCTGCTTCTCGATCCCTGCCAGGCGCTTCTTCAAGATGCTGATCTTGCGGTGGACGATCCGGCGATCGGTTTCCAACTGGGTTTCACCGGGCCCCCGGGTCCCCACGGCACCCCCTTCCATGCGAGAAAGGTGGGTCCACATCCGTGTCAGGCGAGATTGAGAGTACTGCAACTGCGCCAGTTCGACCTGCAGTTTCGCCTGATGACTGCGAGCGTTGCGGGCGAAGATGTCCATGATTAACTCGGCACGGTCGACCACACGCAATTCTACGCGCTCCTCGATATTTCGACCTTGTCCTGGGGAAATCGGATCATCGACGATGATCAATTGAGCCTCGAGTTTTACAGCCAGTTGGCTGAGCTCCTCCAGTTTTCCCTTCCCGACATAGGTGCCAGGATGAGGACGGTTGCGCTTTTGCAACACCACGCCTGCGACCCGGACTCCGGCGGTATCGGCCAGTGCCTTGATCTCGCCGACCGGGTCGACCGAACTGAGGTTCAGGGATGGGTCTCCAGGCATCAGTGCCTTGAGCACAACAGCCACCTCCCGCCGATCGTCGCCGTCGGAGGGGCGGGGGGTGGCCAGTAGTGGGAGGTCGAAGGATTGTTTCGCCATCGAAGGGCGTTTCCTCCCTCGCAAGGGTGAACTGAGCTGATCTGGCGGGTCAGAGATTCGACCCCCGTCTTCCCACCGGGGTCATCCCCGGTATCGGACCGTTCCAAGGTATCCGAAGCGATCGCAGCGAGCCACAGAGAGAGGCGGGAAACTTTCTGTTGAATGAAGTCGGGTGGGCAAGTCGCTTCTGTTGGTTACCATTCGATGGTCTCGCTGGTAACAGTTGCGGAGGACCCGTTGGATTCACCATTCAGAAAGTCGGCAGAATCGCATCCGCGTCGCATCGGATGGCTCGATGGAGTCCCTCGAGACCAGCAGGCTCTGCTCGAGTTTCCAGGGATCGAGATCCTCCAACGGGATGCCCAACGAACGGTGTTGAGGATTCCGCCCTCGCCCGCTCGCCCCACTCTCATCGCGAAAATCCACAGGGAGCGCGATCTGGCTGCTCGTTGTCGTCGTTTTTTCGGCTGGGGACGTGCACGACTCGAGTGGCACAACCTGATGCAGGCGGAAGCGGGGGGAGCGTCGGTGCCGAGGCCGGTGGCGCTGGAGTGTCACCGAGATCACGACATCGTCTTCTCTGATTACCTGCTCGACACCGAACACTATCCGCAGTTCCTCGAACGGTTTGATGGGGTCCAGCGCGTTGCGTTGTTGCGTGTGCTCGGCAACTGGGTCGCAGGCATCGTTCGTGCCGGTGTAGATGCTCACGACATTCATACCGGCAACATCCTAGTTCGTGGTCACGATGCAGAATCCGCATCGCTCTGGCTGATCGATCTTCATGATGCGCGGGTCGGTTTCGGTGTCGCACCCCATCGCAGAGTGGCGATGGTGCGACAGGTGGCGAGAGCACTGGGAGCGGCTCGTGCTGGGGATGATGTACTTCACTTCCTGCAGGGGTGGGCCCATGGTGCCCGGACTCTTGGGGTCGATGCTTCCTGGGCGGTGGGGCCCGATCGTGAAGATTTCGGCATCGGCTGGGCCGATGTGGTGCAGCAACGTCATGACGAAACACTTCACGCGGCGGAGCGAGCGGAGATTCGTCGCCGGCGCCGTCACATCTCTCGCGCACTGCGAGGTGGAAACGGCATTCATCACCAGCCGGTAAAGGTCGAGGGAGTGGTGCAGGTGCGTCGTCAGGCGAGCGACGGGCATCCCCCAGGAGAACCTCGCGCGGCGTGGTTTGGAGATCGGGTGTTACAGACGGTGTGGCATCAAAAACCTCGGTCTGCGCTCTTCATCGAAGGGGGCTCGGGAGTCCCGGAGCAGGTGGTCGAGCCGGTGGCTGCCGGAAGTTCGCTGGCCAGCCTCCTCAGGGATCCAGCAAACGCTGCGAAGCGGATCGAGATGGCGACCATCATCGACACGGTGATCGAAACGATGGCTCGATACCATCACGAGGGAATCCAGCTGGAAGGTGCGACCCCCGAGCAGTGGTTCATCGAGAAGGGCAGGCGCGGATACCAGGCGCTGCCCGATCTCGCCTGTATCCGTTATCGCGGAACTCTCACCGCAGGTACCCGGCTGGCAGATCTGTTGCAGCTGGGTGCCATCTTCGACGGATCGGTGACCCCCTCCGATCGGCTGCGGGTGTTGCGGTCGCATCCGGAGTTTGCATCCCTCTCTCACCATCGTTCGGCGCTGCGCTCGCTGGCGGCTCACCTCGGTGATCTGTTTGCCACCTCGACAACGCCGCGATCCCCGATCCGGGTAGAACCGGTTCGAGATCTGGAAGAGCAGTGTGCCAGTTTGCATCGACTCAACCAGGATCACGTTCCGGAACTCGGTGGACTGGAAGAGGAGTCGTTCCAGTCGTTACTGCGAAACGCCTCGATGGTACGGCTGGTGGCGGGCGAAAGCGCCGAGTCTCCTGCAGCACTGATGGTGGTGATGCTTCCCGACGACGACTACGACAGCCCTAACTTTGAGTGGTTTCGTCGTAGTTTCGACCACTTCGCCTATGTCGATCGCATCGCCACCGCCGCCTCGGCGCGGCGCCGCGGCATCGGATCGGCGTTATATGCGGTGCTGGAGGCGTGGGCCAGGAACCGGGATCTCACCTCGATCGTTTGCGAGATCAACCTGCAGCCGCGCAACCAGGACAGCATCGACTTCCACCACGCCTGCGGCTTCCGCGAAGTGGGCCAGTCCATCGGCCGCGGCAAGCCGGTGATGATGATGCGGAAGAAGTTGCAAGACTGACCGGAGATACGCTTACCCCGGGTTGGCGTAGCCGATGGTTCCCTGGCTCACCCGGGCGCCGGCGTTGCCGGTGGGTTGGCCGCCGTCATCGACCTTGGCGTGGATGATGACCCCTCTTCCGATGATGGGATTGTGGGCGCCGTCGAGGGTCACATTCGAGATGGTGATGGAGTAGCTGGCATTGCCGTCGGCATCGGCGCTCAGGTTGCCGAGATCACCGGCGTGACGCATGTCGGTCGCGGGTAGCGCATGAGCGTGCCCCTCTGGGTTGTAGTGACCGCCGGTGCCCTTGCCATTTTCTAATCGAAGATCGCCGTACTGGTGGATGTGGATGGCGTGATCGCCGGGTGTCAGTCCAGCGATGTTCGCTTCCACCAGGATTCCATTCTTGAGGGTGGTGAAGGTGACGTTGCCACGTGCCTGGTTTCCAGCAGTTGGATTCATCACGGCGACCAGCGTCTGGCCCACCAGATTCATCTGCATCATTTGATCATTGGCCGCTGGTATCGCTGGGAAATCAGCCTGGCGGTTACATCCGGAAGAGAGAGTGATCAGTACCATGAGCAAGCAGCACAGGAAATTGCATCGGATCAGCGTCATCTGGAGCTCCATTTCAGAGCAAGGAGGACAACTCCCTGCTGCAAGATCATCGAAGAGAACTAGAGACACATCAAGGCGATTGCGGCAGCACTGATCGATGCCCAGCTGGGGCTGTGTTTAGAAGCATCGTGTTTAGAAGCATCGTGTGGAGATCACCGGTCCGCCAGTTGCGGGTCGAGGTTCGGCGCAATCGTGGCTATCATGGGGCCCATGCTCTTTCAACCGCGACTGTTGATGTTCTCGATGCTGTTGGCCACGATGCTGATGGCCACGATGCTGCTCGCACCGCTGGTCGCATCCACATCGCAGGAGGTCTCGACCCCTTCGCAGGAAGCATCCACGGCCGGGGCCAATCGCAGCGATGAGCCGCTCATCGGCCAGTTTTCTCTGCAACGTGCGCTGTCCTTCTCCGATACAGCGTCACTCCAGTGGCAACAGCAACGAGATTGTGTCACTTGTCACACCAACGGCCTGTACCTGGTGGCCGCAGCGCGGGTTGCGCCTGCCAGTGTGGGAAATCGTCGCGCTCGTCAGTTTGCCCGTGGCTATCTGAAGCGCTATGTGGTCGAAAAGCAGAAACCATCGGGACCGCGAGGAGCGGTTGAGGGGCTGGTGGCGACCACCTGTTTCCTCGCCATCAGCGATATCCGCAGCGACGGGAAACTGTCGACCGAGACCCGCAAGGCGCTCGATCACATGTGGAGTCTTCAGGACGAGGATGGCGGTTGGAGTGCCTGGCTCAAGTGCGGTTGGCCCCCCTTTGAATCGGATGACCACTTCGGCGTGACGCTGGCGGCAGTGGCGGCGGGTGTGCTGCCGCAGTCGTATCGAGAGACCGATGGGGCCGCCGCGGGGATTCAGCGTCTCCGAGGGTGGCTTCGTGATCACCCACCACGGAACCTACACCACAAGGGGATGATGCTGTGGGCTGCTTCCGGGCTGGTTGGACTGGTCGAAGACGAGACGCAGCAGAAGTGGAGTCGCGAACTTCTCGCAGCACAACGGCCCGATGGAGGCTGGCGATTGGTCGATGTGGGGGCGGGGAAATGGAAACGGTCGGAAGAGATCGCCGAGAAGTTGCCCAGCGATGCCTACGCCACCGCCTTTTCCATCTTTGCACTTCGTCAGGCAGGAATCGCTGTCGATCAGACGCAACTGCAACGAGGGCTACAGTGGCTGCGCAGCAGTCAGCGAGAGAGTGGCCGCTGGTTTTCCCGTTCTCCCAAGCGTGATGGAAAGCACTACATCAGCCATGCTGCGACGATGTTCGCCATCCTGGCGTTCCACAGTTGCGGCGAGGAACTTTGATGGACCTTCGAAGACGGTCATGTTCGAAGTGGACGGCGGCGACCGCTCGGTTCGTGCTTCCAGCCTGATGCGGGCCGCTGATGATTGCCTGGCGGAGATTTGCTTTAATGGGCGTGACTCTACGATCGATTTACGTTTGAAGTGTCTCTCGCTCGAATCGATGCGACGGGGCCTCGTATCGGTAGTCGCGAAGGCGGGGTTCGCCCCCGCTCAACAC
>JAPKAM010000128.1 GCA_028825265.1 Planctomycetota bacterium | reverse complement strand
GGGGGTTCGAGTCCCCCCTCGCCCATTCTATCTTCCCTCGAACTCGATCCAGCCGGCGCCGCGCCTGCCGGCTGCAGTCACACCTAACTGCAGTGACACCTGCTGGATCTCACGTGGATCCTTGGGGCTACGGCGAGGCGATCGCCGCCAGCGCATCGACCACCTGCTGACGCTGAAGATCATCACTCTCCAGTCCGGGAGCGATGCGCAGAGTCCCCCCCCCTTCCAGCGTGCCGATGTGGCGATGCGCCAACGGGGCACAATGAAATCCTGCCCGGCAACGAGCGCCGGTTCGCACCTCCAGTTCTGCGGCGACCTGTTCGGGAGCGATCCCCGCCACCTGCAGTGCCAGTACAGGGGTCCTCGCTGCAGAAGATCCCTCCCCGACGATCTCGACCGCCGCCAACGGTGCCAGCGACTGGTACCAGAGCTGACGTAATTGAGACAAAGCCTCGAAGCGTGCGGCCACGGGATCGACCTCGAACTTTCGCAGTGCCGCTTCGAGCCCGGCGATCCCCGGCAGGTTGGGAGTTCCGGATTCGAAGCGACCCGGTCCGCCGGCGGGAATCGTCGGGTGAGCACTGTCGACTCCGTTGCCACCGATCCACAACGGCTGCGGTTCATAGCCGGGCGCCAGGTAACAGGGTCCGATGCCGGGTGGCCCACCCAGGTGTTTGTGACCGGCCATGGTGAACGCCACCAATCCGTCGATCCGTCCCAGATGGACCGGGACGATGCCCGCCGACTGCGCCCCATCGACGACCAGCGGCAACGAGTGCTGCTGACACCACGCTCCGACCTCTTCGATCGGCTGGATGATTCCGGTGACATTGCTGGCGTGTTGCAGCACCACGCCGAGCGCCGCGCCAGGATTCAGTTCTGCCAGCGCCTTCAGATCGACCAGGCCGGCACCATCGACCGGCAAGCAGCGCACCCGCTCCTCACCGAGCGCACGCACTGCCGGGCGCCACACCGCATTGTGCTCGAGCGCACCGATCCAGAGGATCGCATCTGGCTGTGGATCCCGACACAGATCGGCGATGATGGTCGAGAGCCCAAGGGTCGAGGATGGGAACAAAACCATCCGCTGTGGATCGGGGACTCCGAGCAGATCGGCCAATCGCTGGCGACAGGAAGCGACGATCTGGGAGGCCGCCTGGGCTCCCCCATGAGCGCCGCGACCGACGCTTCCGGCCAGATGCAGGGCATGGATCATCGCCTCTTCCACCCCCGGGTGTCGCGGGTGAGCGGTGGCGGCATGGTCGAGATAAATCATCGTTCCTCCGCCACGATGGTCCTCTTCTCGACCTCGATCGTCAAGTCAACGCCCTTGCAACCGTCGAGAAATCGCAACAGGATCGACCGCTGCCACCCCTCGGTCCCAGTGCCGGCGTCGAAAAGCCCGCTCGGACCCCGCTCGGAAAGGAACCTCGATGTCGGCCTCACATCTCAGTCTCGATCCGGATCAACTCGATCGCAAGCAACGCTACTTGCTGATGGTCTGCGCGGTGATCCCCCGCCCCATCTGCTGGATCTCCACCGTCAATCCCCAGGGCATCACCAATCTGGCCCCCTTCAGTTTCTTCGGTGCGGTCAGCAGCGATCCTCCGACCGTCATGCTGAGCGTCGGCCGCCGTAGAGACGGAAGCCACAAGGACACCGCCCGCAACCTGCTCGACACCTCCGAGGGTGTGATCCACATCTGTCAGAGCTCGGCTGGCGCCACCATGGTGGCCACCAGTGAAGCACTCCCTCCGGGGCAAAGTGAAATCGATCACCTCGGACTCGACTCGGTCGCTTCCGATCAGGTGCGACCACCACGGCTGCGCAACGCGGCCATCGCCTTGGAAGCGAAGGTGGTGCACCACCGCGAGCAGGGCAACGGACCGGTCGATCTGTTCCTGCTCGAAGGAGTGCGTTTTCATCTGCGCCACGACTTGCTGGTCGACGGTCTCCCCGATGCCGAACAGATGGGCGCGCTCGGTCGTCTCGGTGGCTCACTCTACTGCGACACCTCGACTCCCTTCAACATCGAGCGACCCGACTAGGTATCTCATCCCACATCGGGCAGGTAGCATGACGCCGTGGCGTTCACCACTCTCGCGGGGAAACCCTGGATCGATCCGGGGCGGGGGAGACGGATCGAAGCGCCACAGAGCCTCTGAATGGAGCAACGATGCGCTTCGGGAGATCTCACGCAGATCCGGCGACGAGCCGTGGAAGCAAGCCACGAACCTTAATGCTGGCGACCCGAGTACTGGTGACGCTCCTGTCACTGCTGGTACTGATCCCGGCTTGCCATCGCAGTGGCAACTTCAGCAACAGTGGTTCGGTGGTGGTGGTCGAGAATCCATGCCTCGAATCGCCGCTGCCCTCCTATCCTCCCGGTTACCCGGTGGCACTGCTGGAACTGCAACCGCTGGTCGAGATGGATCCGCTGGTCCCGCAAACCCCCGACGGCATCTCCTGTATCCCCAGCGTCTACCTGGTCGCGCCCCCCTTCCCGGAAGGCCTGCTGCTCGATGAGGTGACCGGCACCATCTCGGGCACTCCGCTGATCAGTGGTACCACCACCGAACATGTCATCACGGCGATCTTCCCCGATGCAGCGGAAGACTTCCTGATGACCATCATCATCTTTCCGCTGCCTCCCGCCTTCAGTTATCCGCAATCGCAAGCGAACCTGGTCGAGGGAGAAGGACTGCTGCTGATTCCAACCCTGCTCGAAGGGTCCGGTCCCATCGACCATTGGAGCGTCGAAGCGGCCGCTGCGGCACCATTGTCCGCCATCGTCGACACCCTCACCGGCGAACTGGCGCTCTTTGGCAGCGGCGATTACAGCGCCACCATCACCGGCACCAATCTGGCCGGTTCGGCGACCTTCACCATCACGGTGGTGACCCAGTTGTTTCCCCGTGTCTTGGCGCCACTACTGTTCGAAGATGATGGAGATGGTGTGCTCGGTGCCGGAGACATCATCCGTATCGAAACCGACGTCGAGGTCTCGATCCCCCAGGACGGGTCGGAGGCACTGACCCTCTCGGCCGAGAGTTCTCTCGGTAGCGATCACAGCGCCACCGCAACCGCCGCGGGTACGACTCTCATCAGTCTCGGTGCGGGTGCATTTCTCACCGGTCGTGGCGCCGCCGCCGAGGTGGCCGCCACCACCCCTTCACCACTGCAGATCACCCCCACCTTTGGCATCGTCGCAGCGCTGACCGATGCCATCAGCGGCTTGCCGCTGGCCGATTCGCCGCCCCTCGATCTGTTCCCCGGCGTTCGCTCCAATCCAGTCAGCGATGCGCCCACCACCGCATTGATCGCCGCAGATCTCGATCAAGATGGCCACGATGAACTGATCGCCATCGTCGAGGGGCAGTTGATGCGCCTCGATCGAAATGCGGCGGGAAACTGGAGTAGTGAGTCGATCGGCCCCTCGAATCAGACCGCCGTCGCCTGTTCCGATCTCGACCGAGATGGCGATCTCGATCTGGTCACCAGCGGCCCCGATGGACTCCTCTGGCTGGCCAATCAATCGGGATCCTTCAGCATCCAGGTCTTCGATGGAACCGCTGGCGGGACCATCGCCATCGCCGATTTCGATCGAGATGGCGACGATGATCTGCTGGTCGCAAGAGACGATTCGACCATCGAACAGTTCGCAGGAGATGGCAGCGGCAATTTCAGCAGTGTTGCCATCTGGCCCGTCGATGGCAGCGGTGGAATCGAAGTGTTGGATCTCGATCGCGACTCGTGGCCCGATTTCGCCACCGCAGAGCCGGCGCTGCTACGCGGCGGCCCGACCGGATTCACACCATGGATCGATGCGCCACTGCCGACACTTCCCTGCACCTCTCTGACCATCATCGACTGCGATCGGACCGATCACTGGAAGAGCCCGCTGTGGGTCACTGCCGATGCCTCGCTACACCGCATCGATGCTCACAATATCACTGGGCAAGGGGGCTCCCTCGTTGCGGACATCACCCACGGCCTGATCCCCCCGTCCATCCCCTCGTCCATCCCCCCGGCGACCATCACCGTCGGGTGCGCCGATCTCGATCGTGACGGCGGAGATGATGTACTGCTGCTCGACAGCGATGCGATCCGACTCCACGCCTCGCGCGGTGCCTTGCCGGTGCCGGGCCTCGAAGTGCACTCCGCAGCCGCCCGGTTACTCTCGATCCACTTGCCACTGGCACTGTGCATGACCGACCTCGATGGCGATGGAGATCTCGATCTGGTGGCGGGAGGCGAGAGCGGCATCGTCGAGGGGATCAATCATCTCGATGTCATCCGTGGCAGTGCCACCCTCGAGAGGCTCGATTCGCCTGGCACGGGTGAATCGATCACCTCGCTCCTGGCCGTTGGAGATCTGCTTCGCGATGGCCATCTCGATCGAATCGTCCGTGGCTCCGGATCGGGGACCACGGTTCCGCCGACGGACCTCCCCACCACCTGGTTAGTGCCAGGAGCCGACAACGCCAGCGCTATTGCGCTGGCCATTGGACCCGATGTGCGTTGCGCAGCACTGCTCGATGCCGATGGCGATGGAGATCTGGATGTGGTTCTCGGTGTCCACGATGCCATCGACTTGCTGTTGATCCAGGTCTCGGCCATCGAGTCGGCGGAAATCGAGTTCGAGATGAGTGAGTTCCCCGGTGGCCACCCCACCGACATCACCAACGCCCTTGCGGTGGCGGATGTGAACCGCGACGGCATCGACGATCTGGTGCAAGGATGTCACGGGATCAACCGGATCTGGCTCGGAGATGGCGCCGGCTCGTGGCTGGCATCCCCACAACTGTTCCCCTCCGATGTGACCCATTCGGTGCTACTCGATGATTTCGATCGAGATGGAGACCTCGATCTGGTGAGTGGCAATTCCACCGGCCGATACAATCGAATCTGGATCAACGATGGCTCCGGGTTGTTCAGCGACTCGGGACAGGTACTGGGTGTGATGGAAGCGCGATCTCTCGCTTCGGGGGACATCGATGGAGACGGTGATGCAGATCTGCTGATCGGTATGACCGGCTCTGGGCCGATCGGTTTCCCCGATGCCATCTGGATCAATGATGGCCTCGGCCAATTCAGCGCCGCCGACTCCCCCGACACCGAAGCCACCGCAACCTTGGCAGTGGCCCTCGGCGATCTCGACCTCGATGGCGACCTCGACCTGGTGACCGCTTCGGCCACGGGACTGCGAGTGCAGTGGAATGTCGACGGGGTCTTCTCCGCTCCCCTCTCACTCGGCAACAGTTACCACGATAGCGTGGTGCTGATCGATGTGGACGGAGATGGCGATCTCGATCTACTGAGTGCCAGTGACGAATTCAACCTGGAAACATGGTTGGCCCGCTGACTTCCGTCGAGCCACCCCAGCGGTCGGGCGAGGAAGGGACCTCCCCCCCGGAAGGGACCTCGCCCCCCCGATAGCGTCTGCCCCCTTCAAACCTTACGATCCCCATCGAGGCGGATCTGGATCCGCTAGAAGGAGTCTCGATGATTGAAGTACTATTGACCATCATCCTGTGGACCGGTGGCACCACGAGTCTCGAAGCAACCACGAGTCCGCAGAGTGCAGAGTCTGGCATCGACGAAACGGCCCTCATCGATCTCCTCTCGCGCCACAATTCGAGCGACGATTCGCCCCCCATAAAGAACCATAAAAAGAACAACTTAAAAAACAACAGCGGCACCTCGCTCGAGTCGATCCTGGTTTTCAGCCGCACCGCTGGCTTTCGCCACGGCAGTATCAAAGCGGGACAGAAGGCGATCCGTGCCATCGGCGAGCAGAACGGTTTCCAAGTCCAGGTGACGGAAGATCCCGCTCTGTTCAGCGAATCCGAACTGAAGAAGCATCAGGTGGTGGTGTTTCTCAACACCACCCAAGACGTTCTCGCCAAGCCGCAGGAACAGTTGTTCGAGCAGTGGATCCGCGCCGGCGGTGGCTATGTCGGTATCCATGCTGCGGCGGATACCGAGTACCAATGGTCCTTCTACGGCCACCTGGTCGGGGCCTACTTTTCCGGCCACCCGCGAGTCCAGACGGCGCTGATCGAGGTCAAGAACCAGCAGCATCCAGCGACCGCACACCTGCCAAAGAAGTGGTCCCGTAGCGACGAGTGGTACAACTTCAAGAAGTTTCCCGAGCATGTCGAGGTGCTCGCCTACCTCGACACCGACAGTTACGAGGGCTCCACCATGAAGGGGAAACATCCGGCGATCTGGTGTCACGAGATCGACCAAGGGCGCGCGCTCTACACCGTCGGTGGCCACACCGATCAGTCCTTCTCGGAGACGCTATTCCTCCAGCATCTTCATGGGGCCATCTGGTGGGCCGCCGGCCACGACGAGGCTCCCGCCGCTCAAGCCCAGCAGTCACCGCAGAAAAACAGCCTACAAAACTCCAGCCCGTCGAAACCAGACTCCCCCTCATCCGTAGGAGAAACCCGATGAACATCATCGATCAGGACACTCTCATCTCACTCAATCCGGCCACCGGAGAAGAAGTGGGGAGACTCCCCATCACCGCTGCCGAGAAGATCCCAGCCGTGGTTGCCACCGCTCGGGCCGCACAGCCCGCCTGGGCTCAGCTGTCGCTGGAGCAACGCGCCGATCGAATCCGTCCGTTCGGC
>JAPKAM010000025.1 GCA_028825265.1 Planctomycetota bacterium | reverse complement strand
GACGGCATCTTCAGCCACGGTTTCTTTAGCCACAGACTCTTCAACGACAGTTTCTTCAACTTCTTGGTTCACCGCAGCTTTGGCCTCTGCCGTTTTGACCTTTGCCGTTTTGACCTTTGCAGCGACCTCTGAATCCGCAACCGGGGCATCCACCGCTTCGCTCTCGGGAGCCTTGACCGGATCTGCGACCCGTTTAGAGACCGTCTCTGCGACCGGTTCGGGGAGTGGCTCTTCGACAGGGGTAGGATCGACTACCGCTTCGGTAGTCGGTTCCTCGGCGGCCACCTCAGAGACTGGCACGAGCGCCGTAGGTGGCTCGATGACTTCCTCGGCTTCCTCCGGATCCTCGTCAGGAACCGCGATGATGCGTAATTGTGCTGCCATTCCGTCGTCGACGGATGACATGTGGTTTTTTACCTGGATGCCTCGGGCTGCGAGCATTTCCATGAGATCTTTACTCTGGAGCCCAAGTTCCTTCGCCAGTGTGTGTATTCTCACACCCAAAGAGAGTGCCTCCTGTTATTCAATGGGGGAAAGGGGATAACTCCTGACCTGGAGTTACTCCCCCTCCTCTACTTCTGATTCTACGTTATCCATGATCTCACGGATTTTATCGACGATCAGTCGAGCGGAGTTTTCATCGAGGCCCTCGACTTTGGAGAGTCCCTCAACTCCTGCTTCTAGAAGTGCATCTGTACTGTCGTATTGCATTTCCACAAGGCGATCGGCAATTTCTTCGGTGACTCCTGGAAGATCCTCGAGACCCATGACCACCGCTCCATCGCCGTATTCCTCTGCGATCTCTTCTTCACTTGCAGTGTTGTCATCGAACAACTGGTCGAGCGGATTCAGGGTCTGTGCAGTACCGTCTTCACCCGTCACCTGCGCCAGTCGGTCGCCGAACATCTCATCGGCACGCGACTCGGTTCCAGCAATGCGAAGCTGCGCGAGATCTTCCTCGGAGATGGCGCAGATGTTCAACTCCCAGCCAGAAAGTTTGGAGGCGAGTCGTACGTTTTGACCTCGGCGTCCAATGGCAAGAGATTGCTGATCTTCTGTCACGTACACGTTGGCAGTTTTGTTTTCGTAATCCAGTTCGAGTGAAGCGATTTCGGCTGGCTTGAGAGCTTCCGGAATCAGTACCGCGACCGAATCGTTCCAGCGAACGACGTCGATCTTCTCGCCGTTAAGTTCATCGGTGACGTTTCGGATACGAGAGCCTTTGATTCCGATGCAGGCGCCGACGCAATCGACATTCGAGTCGAGGGTCGCGACTGCGATCTTGGTCCTATTTCCAGCCTCACGGGCGACCGCCTTGATTTCGACCACGAAATCACCGACCTCCGGAATTTCCTGCTCGAACAGGCGCCTGACCATGTCTGGTGCCGCTCGCGAAACGAGCAACTGGACACGGGTCTGCTGCATGTTGACTTCCTTGAGGACGACCTTGATTCGGTCCCCTTCGTTCCACTCTTCCAGGTGAGACTGTTCGCTCCGGGGCATGAATCCCTCGGCTCGAGTGGTCAGAGTGATGACCAGGCCACCACCTTTTTTGCTGGCCACGGTTCCGTTAATCATCTCGCCGATGCGACTTGAGAATTCGCGGTGAATCACTTCACGCTCAGCTTCACGAATTTTCTGAAAGAGCACCTGCTTACCGGCACCAGCAGCGATTCGTCCGAGAACTTCACGGGGGTCAAAGCCATCGCCGTCGCGGATGGCAGAGATTTCGCCAGTTTCGCGGTCGATCAGAACTTCGATGCCTTCTTCCTGCTCAAAACGCTTCTGGGCAGCCGAGAGGAGGGCCATCTCGATGCCCGTGAAGATCACCTCTTTTTCGACTTGTCGATCACGATGTATCGTGTCGACGAAGCGTAGGATCTCCTCACTCACCTTCAACTCCTTCTTCTGGACGTCGGTCCCGTTGGACGTTTGTCGTTTCTGATCGCTGTTCACATGGGCCAATCACGAGTGATCAGCACCACCACATAGCCGCGCGCAAACACAGCCGGGCGCAAACGAGCCCCGCGTTTCTGGGCAAACCTATCGCAATCCCGTACCGTTTCTCGGCACGGACAGACCCGCTTCGCTGGTCATCGATGACCAGACCGCTTCGGAACCGACCGGTTTTATACACTCGAGCCAAAACTTGCGAGTTCTCCCAGGGAGTGATTCGGAAACGGAAGGGGGGCCGGCGCGAGCCAGCGAGAGTGCAGGCATCGGCACGACCCTCCGACCGGACCGAAGTGGTCCTTTCCCGGTCAAGAGACCGGCAATCGGAGTCGCCGCAATGTCCGGAATCGGAAGGGGTTGTATCCGTAACACACCGGATTCACATATCGCCTCCCGGGGAACCGGGTCGGAAGCAAGGATCCTAGGATACATGCACTACAGTGTCAACTGTTCCAGAACTGAGCTGGAAATTGGAAATGCTTCACTGTCATGAAGTTAGGATCCACTTGGAGGCCCTATGGGGATCGATTCCACCGCTGAATATCGGAACTCGGTGTTTCCCCTCCATCTTGTTGTCGGCAGCGGGGTGACCCGATGGGAGCGATTCTGCGAGATGGAGTTGCGGCGAGGCCTTTGATTTGCAGATCTTGCCCCTCCGCAGGCTCGCCGGATGATCCGCGAGCCCGCACCCTGATCGGGGTACGGGCTCGAGATCTCTGGTTCAGTCATTTTTGGTCAGGCTTGCTGGATCAAGATCGATCGAAACGATCGAGATTCATCACCTTGACCCAGGCGTTCACGAAATCGCTGACAAAACTCTGCTTGGAATCAGCACAGGCATAGACCTCGGAAATGGCCTGGAGCTGGGAGTTGGAACCGAAGATGAGGTCGACTGCAGATGCTCTCCAGCGGATCTCACCGCTCTTGCGATCGAGACCCTCGTACAGGTGATCACACTTGTCGGATTTCTGCCACCGTGTGCTGATGTCGAGCAGGTGGACGAAGAAATCATGAGTCAACTGTCCAGGTCGATGGGTGAATACACCGAAATCGGTCTGTCCTACATTGGTATTCAAGACTCGCAAGCCCCCGACCAGTACCGTCATTTCTGGTGCCGTCAGGGTCAGCATCTGAGCGCGATCGACCAGTAACTCTTCAGACGGTCTGCTATTTCCAGCACTGAAGTAATTCCGGAAGGCGTCGGCAGTGGGTTCAAGAACTTCGAAGGATTCGACATCGGTCTGATCTTGAGTGGCATCGGTACGTCCTGGAGTGAACGCCACTTGCACTGTATGTCCGCCCTCCTGCGCCGCCTCTTCGACTGCGGCACACCCGGCGAGCACGATCAGGTCTGCCAGAGAGACCTTCTTGCCTCCGTTGGCGGAATCGTTGAACTGGGACTGAATACCCTCGAGGGTCTTCAGCACCTCTGCCAACTGAGTCGGCTGGTTCGCTTCCCAGTACTTCTGAGGGGCCAGGCGAATTCGGGCTCCGTTGGCACCTCCACGCTTGTCTGTACCACGGAAAGTGGCTGCCGAGGCCCAAGCGGTGGAGATCCGATGGGAAACCGAGAGTCCCGAGGAGCGAATCTGATCCTTGAGTGCGGTGATCTCCGCTTCTCCGATCAAGACATCCGGGTGGACCTCTGGCACGGGGTCTTGCCAGATCTGAGGTTCAGTCGGAACCAAGGGACCCAGGCAACGGGTCACGGGCCCCATGTCACGGTGAGTCAACTTGTACCAGGCTCGGGCGAAGGCATCGGCGAAGGCACCGGCATCCTGATGGAAGCGCTTCGAGATGGGACCATACGTGGGGTCTTCCCTGAGGGCGAGATCGGTGGTGAACATCAGTGGTGCATGTCGTAACGAAGGATCGTGGGCATCCGGTACGGTGCCATCGGCATCGGCATCGGTGGGGGCCCACTGGGTCGCGCCTGCGGGGCTCTTGACCTGTTTCCATTCGTAACCGAACAGGTGATCGAAATAGTTATTGTCCCACTGCACGGGATTGGTGGTCCAGGCACCCTCGAGTCCGCTGGTGATGGTGTCACCACCGTGGCCACTGCCGTAACTGTTCTTCCAGCCAAGGCCTTGTTCCTCCAGAGCGGCTCCCTCCGGTTCTGGCCCGACGAACTGATCGGCATCCGCAGCACCATGTGCCTTGCCGAAGGTGTGCCCCCCGGCGATGAGTGCCACAGTCTCCTCATCGTTCATCGCCATGCGACCAAAGGTCTCGCGGATATCCTTTGCTGCGGCGATCGGATTCGGATTGCCGTTGGGGCCCTCGGGATTCACGTAGATCAGTCCCATCTGGACCGCACCGAGGTGGCCTTCCAGATCCCGATCGCCGCTGTATCGTTGATCCGCCAGCCACTCGGTCTCGGAGCCCCAGTAGATATCCTCTTCCGGTTCCCAGACATCCTCGCGTCCGCCGGAGAAACCGAAGGTCTTGAACCCCATCGACTCGAGCGCACAATTGCCAGTGAACACCATCAGGTCGGCCCAGGAGATTTTCCGGCCGTACTTCTGCTTGATCGGCCACAGTAGCGTACGGGCCTTGTCGAGGTTTGCATTGTCGGGCCAACTGTTGAGGGGCGCAAAGCGCAGTGTGCCGGAGCCCGCTCCGCCGCGACCATCTCCGGTGCGGTAGGTGCCGGCGCTATGCCATGCCATCCGGATGAAGAGAGGTCCGTAGTGACCATAGTCCGCCGGCCACCACTCCTGAGATGTCGTCATCAACTGCTCGATATCCTGCTTCAACGAGGCCAGGTCGAGGGTCATGAACTCCTCGGCATAGTTGAAATCCTGGCCCATCGGATCGGACTGAGGAGAATTCTGGTTGAGAATTTTCAGGTTTAACTGATTCGGCCACCAGTGCTGGTTTGAATTGGACCCGACAGCCGAATGCTTGTGGGTTCCCCCCAGTGCTGGGCACTTGCTCACGTCTTCCATCTCATCTCCCATCAAGAATTGTAATCCCAAGCGTCATCAAAAAAGTGACCTCGACACGGACCCAGGAGCAGGGACGCCATCGGTTCTCCGATCCGGAGTCTCCGGAAAAAGGCCAACGACTGCGTCTGCATTCCCCCTCGCGAAGCCCTGCGCTTGAAGGGTGATCGTTATTGGGGGTGGTCCGTTGATTCACGTCGGGGCAGTCTAGCGAAGCCGGATGGGGGAGTCGAGTCGATGAAGTGGGGATTCTGGTCTCGTCTGGGAGTGAGTTGGGCGAACTGCGCTGACGGGTGAAATCCTATCGGCCATGTCGAAGGATCGATCTCATCTTGAAGTCGATGTGCTTGGGCCGACGCACAATTATCCGGACGTCCGCCATTTAGGAGGCTGTTGAAATCCCTTCTTCTGGCATCCCGTCGGTGCCGCAGTTCGTTTCAAGACCACCGTTCGGATTCGGCACTCAGGATTGCAGTGCTCAGGTCAGAGCGCTCTCCGCCACCCATAGAATAGGGAGATCGAGCGGGGAATGTCGAAATGGCCCCCTGGAATAGGCCAAAGAGATACTCTTAACCGCTATTTTCATCGTCACTTACGGGTCGAGTGTTGGGTCACGGTGTAGAACCTGAGGGAGTTGAGGATCGGTGGCCGGAGGATCGGCGTTGAACAGGTGTGGAACATCGGGGAGAGTGCTGTCCAAAGCAATATCGAGGGGGAATAGGCCCGCAATCCGCGACGGACTCCAGGCAGAAATTGGCAGAAAAAGGCAGAAAAAGGCACAATCCTGTCGCTTCACACCAGTTTACAGCAGTTTTTGCCCAAGACTGCTGGAGCCAGCCCCTGTGACCGTCGATTATAGTAATAGTAGAGGCAGAAGTCACACTTCTGCGTCCAAGAAGGGAATCAAACTGACCATGCTCTGCGAGAAGTGTCAGCAGAACGAAGTTGCGGTCCACCTGACCGACATCGCTGCGGGAATCAAGAAAAAGTACCAACTGTGCAAGAAGTGTGCAGAGGACCATGGAGTTTCGATTCAAGCACAGTTGAAAAAGCACAAGCAGTTCACGCTGACCGAGTTCTACGGATCTCCACAATCACAGTCTCACCAGGACAAGGATCAGGCCACAGATTCGGCGTGTAGCCAGTGCGGAATGAGTTACTCCCTGTTCCGCAAGGAGGGCAAGTTTGGTTGTTCGCACGACTACCAGACCTTTCGTTCTGACCTCGATGAGTTGATGAATAAAATTCATGCTTCCAGTCAGCATCGTGGAAGAGCTCCGGGTCGCTTTCGCCAGCAAGTTTCTCGTCAAGTCCAACTCGATCATCTACGTGAAGAATTGACCCAAGCGGTTTCCGACGAACAATTTGAGGAAGCTGCAAAAATCCGTGATCAGATGCGCCTACTGGAGAGTCACCCATGAGTTCCGATCGATTAGAACCCTACGTTGGAGAATGGCTAGCCGGCGAGGGCGTGGACTCCGATCTGGTCATTTCCAGTCGTGTACGGCTGGCCAGGAACTTACCTGGAATTCCATTCAGCACCCTCGCCGATGACTCGCACCGGGCGCAGGTTGCAGACCTCATCGGCAATGCTCTCGATGGTTTACGTCCGGGCCTCAATCTGACCTGCAAGAACCTCGATGAAATGGACCCGATTGACCGACAAGTCCTACTCGAACGCCATCTGGTCAGTCGCGAGCTCGCTAGCGGAACTGGACCTCGATTGGTCGCCTTCGATGAAAGTGAGGCGATCTCCCTGATGGGGAATGAGGAGGATCATTTGCGAATCCAGGTGGTCAAGTCTGGATATCGTCTCGAAGAGGCGTGGGAGCAGATGGACCAGCTTGAGAGAACTCTCGATGGGCAGCTCCAGTTCGCCTTTGACCAGCAGTATGGATATCTCACCGCCTGCCCGACCAATACAGGAACAGGAATGCGCGTCTCGGTGATGCTGCACCTTCCTGCGCTGGTGATCACCGGTCAAATCGAGGAAGTGACTCGTGCGGCTACCAAGATTCATCTGGCCGTTCGAGGATTGTTCGGTGAAGGAACCGAGGCTCAGGGAGATTTCTTCCAGATTTCGAATCAACGAACCCTCGGCCTTTCTGAAGAAGAAATCCTCTCGGGGATCGCTTCGGTGCTGCCCAATATTCTTTCCTATGAGCGGAAGTTAAGAAAAGAACTCATCGAGAGAAAACGGGAATGGATCGAGGATCGGATCGGCAGGTCTTTTGGCACCCTTTCGCATGCAAAAGTCATCACCAGCCAGGAGGGGTTAGAACATCTCTCTATGGTTCGCCTGGGGGTCTGTATGGGCATCCTAGAAAACCTATCGCTGGAGCAGGTCAACCGCATGTTCTTGTTCAGTCAGCCGGGTCACTTGCAGGCCAATGAGGGCAAGAAAATGAGTTCAGATGAGCGGGATTGGAAGCGGGCAGCAGTTCTGGCCAGCATCCTGCAGGAAAACTGATCAATAATAGTGAACGAATTGGCCCGAAGGCAGACTTCGGCAGAGTATCATGCTCCCATGGAGGCGGATGGGTGACTTCATCTGGTCACTTCATCGTTGCGGTTGTGAAAGATCAGGCGTCGTGGTCCGACCCTCTGGGCACATGTGTCCTCCGGGAACTTGTGGAGCTGCGGAATCGTCTGGTCAGTAGTGGATTAGCAAGAATTTAGGCAAGATTTCTAGAGTCTCAGGCCATCAGAATCTGAGATTCACGAATTAAGGATATCGCCCATGTTCGACAAGTTTACCGATAGAGCTCGAAAGGTGATGACGCTCGCCCGCAAGGAGGCCGAACGCTTTCAACATGATTTCATCGGCACCGAGCACATCCTGCTTGGCCTGGTTCAGGAAGGGAGTGGAGTCGCTGCGACTGCCCTCAAGAACCTCCATGTAGATATTGGAAAGATCAGAGCGGAGATCGAGAAACAGGTTCAGAGCGGCCACGGGATGACTCACCACGGCAACCAATTGCCTTTCACGCCGAGGGCCAAACGTGTGCTCGAACTATGTTCGGAAGCCGCCAAGGAACTGCGTCACAATTACATCGGAACCGAACATCTGTTACTGGGAATGATTCGTGAGGAACAAGGTCTTGCGGCTTCCGTGCTGAAGGAACTGGGACTGAGCCTCGATGATGTTCGTGCAGAAGTTCTTGAGATCCTGGGAGCCGATGTCGGAGAAATAGAAATTGATGTGGACCAGGATTCCAAACCTCATGGTCACAAGGCCAGAAATTCGAAAACTCCTGCTCTTGATACCTTTGGTTGTGACCTAACGGAGATGGCAAAGGCCGATTCTCTCGATCCTGTCATCGGCCGCGAGGAAGAGATCGAGCGGGTGATGCAGATCCTGGCACGTCGAACCAAGAACAATCCGGTGTTACTGGGGGAACCTGGCGTTGGAAAGAGTGCCATCGTCGAGGGGCTCGCCCAGGAAATCATCTCCGGGGAAGTTCCTGAGATTCTTCGAGACCAGCGCATCGTGGTGCTGGACCTGGCACTGATGGTTGCCGGGACCAAGTATCGCGGCCAGTTCGAGGAGCGGATCAAGGCGGTGATGACCGAGGTCAGCCGGGTCAAGAATGTGATCCTCTTCATCGATGAACTACATACGCTGGTGGGTGCCGGCGGCGCCGAGGGGGCCATCGATGCCTCCAATGTGCTCAAGCCAGCGCTTTCCCGCGGGGAAATCCAGTGCATCGGTGCGACCACTCTCGACGAGTATCGTAAGCATATCGAAAAGGACGGAGCTCTTGAGCGCCGTTTCCAGAGCATCATCGTCAATCCTCCGACGCGCGATCAGTCGGTCGAAATCCTCAAGGGGCTTCGCGACAGGTATGAGGCTCATCATCGGGTTCGCTACACCGACGAAGCACTTGAGGCGGCAGTCGACATGGCGATTCGATACATCTCTGGGCGCTTTCTCCCCGACAAGGCCATCGATGTGATTGACGAAGCCGGTTCACGAATTCGGCTCAAGCAGTCGACCCGTCCACCCGATCTCAAGGAACTCGAAAAAGAGATTCAGGAACTGGATCGAGAGAAAGAGGCGTCGGTTGCGCAACAAGATTTTGAGCGCGCTGCGAACCTGCGCGATAAGGCGAGCCGTCTCAAGAAAACCAGAGATGAGAACTTGAAAACCTGGAGAGAACACGCCGACGACATCAACGGATGCGTCGACGAGGAAGTCGTGGCCGAAACGGTTGCAAAGATGACCGGAATCCCGCTGACGAGAATCGACAGCGGAGAAGCCGAGCGACTGCTGGCGATGGAAGAGGAACTGCACAAATCGGTGGTCTCACAGGACAGCGCCATCGAGCGCCTTTCACGAGCAGTGCGAAGAAGCCGCAGTGGACTCAAGGATCCTAAACGTCCAGTGGGGTCGTTCCTGTTCCTCGGTCCGACGGGTGTCGGCAAGACTTTGCTGGCCAAGAGCCTCGCCAAGTTCTTGTTTGGCGAAGAGGACGCTCTGATTCAGATCGACATGTCGGAATTCATGGAAAAGCATAATGTATCTCGACTGGTCGGGGCCCCTCCTGGATACGTCGGCTACGAAGAGGGTGGCCAACTGACTGAAAAGATCAGAAGGCGCCCCTATTCAGTGGTGTTGCTCGACGAAGTCGAGAAAGCACATTCCGATGTGTTCCACATGTTGCTCCAGGTGATGGAAGAGGGACATGTCACCGATTCGTTCGGACGCGTGATCGACTTCCGCAATGTGGTGCTGATCATGACATCGAATATCGGAGCGGATCTGATCAAGAATCAGAGTTCTCTCGGATTCCGGAACACCGGTGCTGGTCCTAATGCGGACCAGAAACGCAAAGAAGTGATGGACGAGGTGGAAAAGTTCTTCCGTCCCGAGTTTCTCAACCGGCTTGACGATGCGATTTTCTTCCAGCCTCTCGATCGATCCGATCTCGAGGAGATCATCAAGATCGAGATGGCTCAGGTACTCGGAAGGCTACGGGAGCGTGGCATCGAACTGGAAGTCTCCGATGATGCCAATGAGTTCCTCATCGAGAAGGGCTACAACCCCGACTTCGGGGCACGGCCCTTGCGTCGATCGATTCAACGGCATGTCGAGGATACCCTCGCCGAGGAATTACTTCGTGGACAGCTCAAGGATGGGTCTCGAATGCGCATGGATGTCATCGATGGCGAGGTCTTCTTCACGACCCTCCCCTCCGAGGCTCCGAAAGAGGAAGACGCGCCTGCACCGACTCCCTGAGCCTAGTACGAGGATTGCTGGTTGCGTTGAGACCAGAGTGACCGGATCCAACCGGCTAAATACATCGAACCTGTGGCCGCCGTCGGTTCTCCGTCGGCGGCCTTTTTTATGAGCCACTCCAGGCCCTGTTCAGGACGATCCTTGAACTGGCACTCGATGCCCAGATGCTGGAGCATCCTTGCCAGATCTGCGGCAGGCAAGCCGCGGGGTGATGGTGGGGTGACTGCCATGATCTCGGGAGCCGGTTGCAAACTGGTCAGTGCCGAGAGATTGGATCGAGCGTCCTTGTCGGCGAGCATTCCGATCAGAAGAGCGCCGCCAGACGGGCCGCGATACTGATCGAATTTACGGGCGAAAATCTGCAGTGAAAGCGGTGTGTGTGCTCCATCGAGTAGCAGCGGGTATCGACCTTCGATCTGTTCCAACCGTCCGGGTAACTCCAACTGCCTGGCCGCGAGCCTGACCTCATCTGAACTCCATCGCTCTTGATCCTGAATCGTTTCGAGAGCGGCCAGAGCACAGGAAGCGTTGAGCCGCTGAGGGTCCTGAATGTCAGAAGGAATACGCGAATCCTGGTTCACGATTTGAGGGATGGCACCCCTCTCTCGCGCCACCTCGAAGGCGCAGTCATTGCCCGGCCCAACCGCGATGACGATTGGTTTTCCTGCGGTGGCGATCTTGGCCTTCTCCGAGGCGATCAGATCGATGGTTTCCCCCAGGATGGCCCGATGATCTAGGTCGATGGTGGTCATCACTCCGACATCGTGAGGAATGGCACTGGTCGAATCGAGTGGCCCACCCAACCCCACTTCGAGAAGCCACCAGCGATCTCCCGCTTGAGTGGCTTGCTGCGCAAATAATGCGATCCACAGGTCAAAGAAGGTCGGCGGCAAAGATGCCGGGTCTCCCGAATCGATCAGGTGTGGATGAAGTCGGCGTAACCCCTGCAGCAGGACCTCCTCGGAGAGTGGATTTCCGTCGATCCGGATCCGTTCCACGATCGACTGCAGGTGGGGAGATAATGTTGCAGCACAGGGGATCCTGCGGATTCGCAATAACGACTCCATCCAAAGCACCGTCGATCCCTTACCTTTGGTGCCGGCGACCTGGATGACCGGAGATCGAGGAGCCGAGATGGAGGCCCGAGCGAGTAGGTCTCGACAACGACCCGGGGAGATGGACCGTCGATCTCGGGCCAGCGGCACCTGTTGCTCCCAACTGGTGAAGGAAGCCAACCAGGCATCGAGATCTCCGAATCGCTCCGGAGGAGTAGGAATTGGCCTCGAAGTTGGCAATCGACCCCTTCTACCGTTGACGCGGGAGCAGTGCTGGTCAAACATCAGAATCGAGCGAGGAGAAGATGAAACCACGAATCGGCCTGAACTGCGACATCGAGGAATTGAACCGGATTGGAGAATCTGGCCGAACCCGGTCACGAGTCTGGGATTCCTATCACCGGCTGATTTCTCAGCATGGCGGAACCCCTCTGATGATTCCTCCCGATGTCGCTCCCGCAGAGGTGGGATCGATGCTGGACGGAGTCCTGTTGATCGGGGGAGATGACTATTATGCGGCTCTCCCATACGAGGGGGATCTTCCGTCGCGTTTTTTAGCGGTTCATCCGGATCGAGAAAAAGCGGATCTGCAGTGGAGTCGTTTTCTGATCTCGAGTGACCTGCCGGTGCTGGGGATCTGCGGTGGTTTTCAGGTGCTGGCACTGGAGGCGGGAGGTCGCCTGTTCGGGGATCTCGAGGATGAGACCGGCTCGACCCTGATCCACCGTCGTAAAGAGGTCGATGTGGGTCCCTTGCCGGACCATCCGATCCGCTGGCATGGAGGTCTCGATCGGACTCCGGCGGAGGGGTCTTTCCAGGTGAACTCCAGCCATCATCAGGCGGTCGCCCAGTTACCTCCAGGTTGGAAACTGCTGGCGGACGCCGCCGATGGCATCATCGAGAGCGCCGTCGATGACAGCGGCAGGATGGTGGGAGTGCAGTGGCACCCGGAGTTGATCCCCGATGAACCGATCAGCAGGGCCATCACCTGTAGATTTATCGAATGGAGCCGCCAGCAGATGAAGGAGAGGGACTGAGATGGCTCGACTACTCGTCTGTGCCGGTGAACCCTCCGGAGATCTTCACGCCGCCCGACTGGTGGAGGAGTGCCTGAAACTGGATCCGTCGCTGCAAGTCGATGGGATCGGTGGGGAGCACCTCGCAGCATCCGGTGCCGTGCTGAGGGCGGATTGTGCCGATCGTGCAGTGATGGGGTGGCTGCCGGTGCTGGGGAAGATCGGTTCCATCATGGATCACGCGAGCAGTGTTGTGGAAGAGTTACTGAGTCATCCACCCGATCAACTGGTGGTCATCGATTATCCCGGTTTGCATTATCACCTGGCGACGATTGCGAAACGCCTCGGGATCCCGGTGACCTACTACATCTGTCCTCAGGTGTGGGCTTGGGCACCCTGGCGAATACGGCGCATCGCCTCCTGTGCAGATCAATTACTGGTGGTCCTTCCCTTCGAGGAAGAGATCTTCAGTCCTCATCACCCGAGAGTTCGTCATGTCGGAAACCCCGTCTTCGATACGCTCGAAGCCGCAGGCCCACCTCAGCAATTGAGCGGCGCCAGTGGGGCGCCGATCCTGGCGCTGCTCCCCGGAAGTCGACGCCAGGAGTTACGAGCGGGCTTGCCGGCATTGCTCGAGGCATCCCGTGTCTTGACTCGTCAGGATGAAACCCTCGAAACCTGGATCTCTTGCCAGAGGTCGAATCTTCTGCCACTGATCGAACAACTGATCGAGCCTTACCCAGGGGTTCGGATTCATGTGGGAGAAGCGAGTGCGTTACAGGCAAGAGCTCGCCTGGCCATCGTTTGCTCCGGTACTGCCACCCTTGAGACTGCCTGGCACGGGGTTCCGATGGTCGTCGCGTATCCAGCCACTGAGATCTCACGATCCCTCTATCAACTGCTGGGAGTGTCACCCTACTTTTCTCTGGTAAACCTGTTTGCCGGTCGGCGGATGGTGCCGGAAGTTCTGTTCGAGCCTGGCGATGGGGAGGCGATCGCTCGAATTGCTCGCCCCCTGCTGCAGGACCAGAAGGCTGCAGAACTGGTCGCAGATCTACGACAGATGCGCGACCAGTTGTTTCGTGCGGGAGCCAGTCAGGAGGCGGCTAAGCAGGTGATTTCACTGCTACATGAAAGCGTTAACCACTGACTGCGGCAATGGATCCTGTTATCCTGAAGAAATGGTTTACTTCGGCCCCCGAAATCACAATTCCCGTCCGCAGGGATTGAGCCTTCGAGACAAGATTCGGGTCGTGGGGCCGGCCTTGCTCCTGGTGGCGCTTTCGGTGGTCGTGATTTTACCGCGGTGGACTGAAGATGATCTCGTCATCGAGCCGGTCGGGGTGGGGCCACTTCGACCCTCCCCGCACTCCACTCACGATGCGAATTCCGATTCTCGCACGGGGGACATTCCGGTGACGACCAATGTCCCCGAACCGATGACGATCACACCCATCGATGATCTTCCCTTGATGACTTCTCCCTTCATTGTAGAGCCGAGTCGGCTGGCGGCGGTGCGGGATTCCGAGGCCATCTCCCCTGGCCAGGCGGAACTGGATGGCCAGATCTACCTGCTGCATCGGTGGCGTGCGGAGTTCCCGGTACCTTCGGCTGGAGAGGCGCTACGGGTCGATGAAATCGGTGAGGATCCAGTATCGATCCGTGGCCACCGCTGTCATCTGGTCTTGACCCTGATCGAACATCCGCGACTCCGAACCCTGGAGCCCAATGCCTCGGGACTGAAACATTACTGGGAGGTTTTCGGCTCTGATGGAGACGGGCAGTTACACCGCGTCGACTTCATCGAGAAGCCAACGAACTTACCGAGCGGCAGCGACGTGTACATGGAGGGGGACTTTCTCAGACTCTATCGCTATCAAGCGCTCAGAGGAATTGAGGGTATGGTCCCTCAATGGGTGGCCCGAACCCTGACTCCGTACCAGAGCCCTTTCTCCGGAAATGGCGATCCTTTCGCACCGCTGTCGATCATCGCAGCCATCTCCCTAGTGACCCTGGTTCTGTTGTTGGCGATTCAATTCGGGATGGGCCGGTCGAGGAGAAAGCCACGGGCGAAACGAGGTCGAAGATGACGGAGATCTCACAGGATGGGCGGAGTTGGCCCCATCGAGAAGATTGCAGAATTCGTACCGGACCCATCGCTGAAGTTCTGGATGAAGAATTACTGGGCTCGATCCCGACCTCACAATTGTTGTTACGGGATAGCGGGGTCGACGCGGCGGCCCTCGATCCATTGCGATCGATCCTGGCGAGGAGAGCGGCGCTGATCGAACGAGTGGTGCCGGGGGGAGCGGCTTGTAAGAGTCCAGAAAGTTGGCAGCAGATCCTGCAGATCTTCGCGGAAGTCGGACTCGACCGGGGAGGTTTGGTGGTGGTTGCTGGGGGTGGATCGGTCGGCGATGCCTGTGCGTTCGCCGCTTCCGTCTGGCACCGAGGAGTTCCCTGGATCGCAATTCCGACGACCCTATTGGCAATGGTCGATGCACACATTGGCGGCAAGACCGCCATTCACCTCGGCGGGATCAAGAATCGAATCGGTTCCTTCCATCTTCCCCGAGCGGTGGTGTCCGATCGAGCGATGCTGGAATCCTTGCCGTTATCAGAGCGAGCGATGGGTTGGGCAGAGTTGATCAAGGCGGCGTGGATCGGTGATCCACAACTACTGGAATCACTGGAGCAATCTTCCGATTCGATCCCTGTCGATCTGATTCCTCGATCGGAACATCTCGCTCAGGCGGTGGCGGTCAAGGTCGCGATCGTCGATCAAGATCCATTTGAAAAGGGACCCAGAGAACGACTCAATTTCGGGCATACCCTGGGGCATGCCCTGGAGATGCTTTCCTCACCGACGATGCCCCATGGGGAGGCGGTCGCTCGTGGAATGGTGTTTGCCGCCCGATTGGCCGAACAGATCGGGGAAGCTTCAGACGGGACCGCTGTGCGGCTCGCGACCCTCCTACAGCGAGCATCGCTGCCCACCGATTGCAGTGGAATCGGCCTCGAATCGCTGCTCGAAACTCTTCAGGGGGACAAGAAAACCAGAGCGGGACAACTTCGCTGGGTGATTCCCCGCAGACCAGGAGAGATGGTGGTTCGGCCGGTGGCGATCGAGGTGGTGGAGCGAGTCTTGCGATTCCCGCCGCTGGAGGCCATCGTGAACCCGCTGACCTGATGTCCAGCGACCCCGGTGACCCAAGCGAGCGGGTGAGGAGAGTTGCCTTGAAGCGGTGCCTAGAATGGGTCAAAGCCTGCCAGCCACAGTTTCTCTCGTGGTGGCTCATCGCCACTCTCGGCTGTTCCGCCGAAGCCCCCTCGTTCGAACTCGTCCAACCCGAGGCCGGGGCGACCAGCGATCGGTGGAGCGAAGCGGGTCTGGTCCTGTTGCGCGATCAGGTGCGGTTGCAGACCCAGCAATTGCGTCAAATTGCCGACGATCTGGAGCGACGTTTGAGAGTCAATCACCGCATGGATGGGACCCTGCTGTTGAAAATAGAGCAACAAATTTCTCGATCCACCGCGAGTTGTGAACGGATCGAGGCACTGCTCGACCGTGCAGAATCCGCACCTCGGTAGGGATTCCTCAAAGGTGACCTCATTCGCCACTCCGGAGCCACTCAAGGGTGGATTAACAGGTCGTCTCCTCGACCGGGAAATCCTCCGGTTGGCAGTTCCCGCGATCATCCAGTACATGCTGCACACCCTTCAATTTCTGGCTGACACCAAGATGGTCTCGGCTTCCGTCGGGGAGGACGATCTCTCGCTGGCGGCGCTCAACCTGGTTTCTCCACTGTGCTGGTCACTGACCACCGTTTTCACAGTGACCGCCATCGGGGCCACCGCAATCGTGGCCCGGAGGATCGGCGAAAATCAGCGGCTTGAGGCGGCGACGGCCACTTCCACGGCACTGGTTTTGGCTCTGGCTCTGGGCACTCTGGTTACCCTGCTCGGTTGGGTCGCAAGGGAAGGTGGCATCGATTGGCTGGAGGGGCAGGTCGCCGCTGGTCAGGCGGTCTCTGCCGAGCAAATCGCAGACCTCGCCGATGGATACCTGAAGTGGTTCGTGCTGCTGTTCCCGATCCGTGCACTGGCGGTGACGCTGGAGGCGACCCTGCGAGGGGCAGGATCTTCACTGTTGCCACTGATCGGTGGAGTCCTCGCCAACGTGGCCAACATCGTCGGAAACGCCGTGTTGCTCTTTGGCCTCTGGGGAGCGCCAAAAATGGGTCTGGAGGGGGTCGGTCTGGCCACTGGCCTGGCACCTCTGGTCGAGGTGGTGTTGATCCTGGCGGTGATCCTGACCAACCGTAGATTGCGCCTTTCCTTGCGGATTCCCGGGGCGCTCCGTTTCGATATGGAACAGGCACGGGAAACGATTCGACTCAGTACTCCAGCGCTCGGCGCAGCCCTGCTCTTTCACTCCGGTTTCGTGGTTTACCAGTTTGCCATTTTGAAACTCGATGCTTCCTCGATGGCGGCTCATCGAGTGGCCATTGCGATCCAGTCGATGGCGTTCTTACCGGCGCAGGGATTCCAGTCGGCTGCCGCCAGTGTTTGTGGACGGTTACTGGGGGCGGGGCATGCCGATGATGCTTATCGCAGTGCCTGGCGATCGTGCGCATTGGGAGTGGCTACAGTGATACCCGTGGCGGCCCTGCTGCTCTTTGGTTCCCATTTCCTGACGGGGATCTTCGGTGTTCGACCAGAGACTGCGGCCCTTGCCGCATCTTGTCTGATGATCGGTGCGCTCGAGGTCCCCTTCTTGATGGTGACCGAGTCGCTGACCGGAACTCTCCGCGGAGCGGGGGACAACTTGCCGGTGATGTGGATCACTGCGATCGGTTCCTGGGGGTTCAGGGTCCCCTTCGCCTGGGTGCTGGCATTTGGTTACTACGGCTTTCCAGCGCTGGGATTGCAGGGGATCTGGGTGGCCACGGTCCTCGACTGGATCGTTCGCAGCCTGCTCTGTGCCTATGTCGTCCGGCGCCGCCGATGGATGACCACGAGTGTCTGATGCAGCAGAGTCTGACGCAGCAGGAGACTAGAGACCGGTGGACTTTAGGCTGTGGACTTTAGAAAAAAAGCGGGGCGCAGGAACTATGGTTCCTGCGCCCCGCTTCGGTCGAGACTCGCCGTTACCGTTCACCCTTGGACTAGGGGCAACTGGCGTAAGCGGCACAATCGAGCGGATCAGTGGTCGGGTCTGCACCACATCCTGGGCTCGGAGACGGCGGTGCCGATCCCCCCGAGAAGAGGAAACTGAGCAGGTAAACCCCGTCCGCAACATTGGCCTGTCCATCGTCATTGGTGTCGACCGCATCGAGGCAGGTGGCCGAACCACCACTGAAGAGGTAGGACAATCCAGCCACAGCGTCTGCGATGTTGATCATCGAGTCGTCATTGATGTCACCACGGATAAAGGTGCCGCCGGCTCCGGGACTGAGAGTGATCTCTCCATGAATGAAGCCGGGAGGCATCGCATTCGAGCCGACCACGATCAGGTTGTCGACCGGTAGTCCGCCACCGGAGACGCCGTTCTGCCAGTTGAGTGAAGCGCTTACATCGGTATTTTGGCCGATCAGCCCGGCAGGATTGGTGTTGAACTGGAGAGCAGCAATATTGGTGTCCGCCGACAGGTCGAGGGAACTGGCACCCGTGAAACTGACCACGGCTCCGGCGGTGACCCAACCGTCTCCAAACTGTCCGTCGAAGAAGTCGAGCGCAACGGGGACCACCGAATCATCGAGCGAGGTGACCATCAGCAGTGATCCATCAAAGACCAGAGCCACGGAGTAACCGGAAACTGGATTGGGGTAACCGGTGTTAGAGGTCGACTCAGTGGCCGAAAGGATGGCACTGAAGGAGCCGGTTCCTGTTCCCGGGTCGAACCCGGCACCGATACTGGGGGCGGTCAGGGTGAATCCCAGGGGCGGAGGAGGGAGCACGGTGATACTGCATTCCAGGCCAGCAGTGGTCACTCCATCGACAGTGGCATCGATGTTGTAGATGTGGCTGCTCATCGCCGCTCCGTTGTCGGAGTAGGAAGTGGTGCTCCCGGGAAGGGTCGCAACCGCGACTCCATTACGAGTCAGGCTGATGGAATCGTAGTCCATGCCGTTGGACCAGGTCAGTTGCACCTGGCTCGACTCGGGATCTGGCTGAGAGCAACTGAAGTTCGCCTGCGGCAGCGGAAGGATGTTGATCTGGCAAGGAATCTGCGCTGCGGGAATGGCACCCTGTTCCGCTTGGACCGAGTATGTGCTGGTGCCGTAGGAGGCACTGACATCGATGTATGAGGTGGCCCCACCCGACAGGGTGGCAAGGGTCGCACCATCACGGCGAACCACGATCGAGGTGTAAGTCTCGGGGTTGGTCCACGCGAGAATCACCGACGGTGTGGCGGTTGCACCCAGATCACAACTGAGGTTCTGGACTCCCGGAAGGAAATTTCCGGAAGGGGCTAGCACGTCGATGCTCATTTCGGTCGGAGCTCCCGTTCCACCCGGCTTGAAGAGCCCCATGGTGGCGGTGTTTGGCGCTGGAGGAGCATCGCTGGTGAAGTAGAAGTTGAACATCATCGACCAGCGAATGGCGTTGGCGTTGATGTTCTGGGCAAAAGAATCGGTTTCCCATGTGATTCCGATTCCCGGATTCAGAGTCGCAGCCCAGTCGGTTCCATCGTAGGGCTCACCACTATGCCAAGTGATATCCCTGAAGCCGTGGCTCAGGATGGTGGCGCCGGCGGGGTAGGGGATGGTGAAACTGCTGGCGGAGCGATCGGAGTACATGTTGTAGACCGCGTACTCGTAGTTGTAGGTGCCGTTGCCATTATCGACGACATCGTAGCCGACGATGAAGAGCCCCTCATTGGGAACCTGAACATCGACCAGGGTGACGGAAGGTTGGTTGTCCTGCCAAGCCTGGATGCCCGGTTGTTCTTGCTGGGTTCCTCCGACGAAACTGAGGTTGTGATTTCCGGAGGAGGAGACGTTGACTCTTCGATACGAGGCGTTGTTGGCTTGATTGCCAAAGTTCGCATCGTCGGAAGCCACGTACTGGCCGCTGATGAAGTAGAGAGCCCCGGGCAAGCCGACTAGATCGCTCTCGGCGACCTGCAGGCGTCTACAGATGGTGCTCTCACCCGGTGGGCAGGGGGGTGCATTGTAGGGGTAAGGAAAGAAACCCGAGTAAGCGTTGACCTGAGAGCGGGGACCGAGATTGCTCTGATTACCGTTCAGTCCCGCCGAGTACGGATCTGCGCAGCCTGGAGTGAGGTAACTGAGGCAACCCCCTCCACCGCCACATCCGACGCATAGGCCGGTGTTTTGAAGCGCACAGAAACCATGCTTCAACCATGACGTGCCGATCTGAGAGAAACGACCCTCATGCAGTCTCCACATGTCCTGGGCGATCACCGGGTGGTTATTGTTGTTGGCTTGCCAGTTGAGGTTCGCAGTTCCAATGTTGCAGGAAGTGGTGGCCAATGAGTAAGCATAAATGCCCGTGCCCGCATTGGTCCCGTAACTGTTCGTACTGGGGAGGTCTCCCACGATCACATCCGGTTGTGCAAAGGCCATCCCCGGATACAAGATGATTAAAGCCATCAAACTCATAATTGAACGCACGATACTGTTCCTCTCTGAATCCAAAATGCGCTGGAGGGGAGCAGAGGAGATCGGTTCTCCACTGGGCTCACCATCTTGAACGATTTTGAATTTTGTTGACGGTTGAAGGCGATGGTCCCCATTTGCGGCGCCTGAATTGGCCCACGGGTAGGTACCCACACAACTTCTGACTAATTTCTTTCCCAAGAACATTACCACCCCATTCTCTCACAGGGAGGCGGGTCCGTGAAGTGTTGGAATTGACAATTGCAGATCGAATCCCTTGCATTGATCGACCCAGGTCCTTGAGATTCATGGGTGTGACTGGACCTGGTGGAAGATCAGGATCGACAGGTCCATAACGGAGGGGCGTGATGCAGCCCATACCCCGGCAAATTTGACCGGAAAGTCAAGATTGTGATGTTGATCGAATCAGAGAGTTCTCCGTGGCAAGTGGCGATACCGGTCGGGTTCGCCACCACCGTGACGATGTGGAGTGCCGGCTACCTCACTCGTCTCCCTTTCGTGATGGCGCCTCCTTGGCTGTTGTTTTGTGTCTTGATTGCGATCTTGATCCTTGCGGGCCGGGTGGCCGCCGGTCGCTGTCGACACCGATGGACCGCGGCACTCCTCTCCGGGGGGGTCGCTGGCGTGGTCGATCTGCTGGTGGTGGGGGCCTGGCTTCAACCGGAACAAACCTCCGGCATCTCGACGGCGATGATGGCGATCGGTTTCGTGCTGGTTTGCATCGGTCTCTCCGCCTGTGGTGCCGCCACCGCCGCCGCCGGGACTTCCCATCCTCAACGGGGGGTCGAATCGATGACCCGCACCGCTTTCTGGGCGACGCTGATGTTGATCGGCATCGGGGGGCTGGTCACCAGTGAAGAGGCGGGAATGGCAGTACCCGACTGGCCTGCTTCCTTCGGCAACAACATGTTCTTGCTGCCGCTGTCGAAAATGACCGGGGGCATCTACTACGAGCACGCCCATCGATTGTTTGGTTCGCTGGTCGGACTGGTGACCCTTTCGACCGCGTTGTATTGCTGGCGGGTGGCCCACAATCGAACTCTTTCCCGGTTGGGCCTGCTGGCTTCGGTCCAGGTGGTGGTGCAAGGAGTCCTCGGTGGCTACCGGGTGACTGGAGCGGAGTCGGTGACGGTGGTCGCCGGTCAGGTCGCAGCATCGGTCGAATCGACCTTTAGCCTGACGCTCCGGGTGGTTCACGGTGTTCATGGGCAGATCTTTCTCGCCGTCCTGGCGCTGATGGCGACCCTCGCCTCGTCTGCGGGTCCTTTCTCGAGTGGGAGCGAGAAGCCGAGGCGGACTCATCGGCGTTCTTGGCAGCGCTGGAGCGGTGTGCTGGTGCTTCTGATGCTGGGCCAACTGCTGCTGGGAGCTCTGACCCGGCACATCTCCCGTGGCTGGGTGATGGCTCACCTAGGAGGGGGACTGGTGCTGCTGGGGGTGGTGATGCTGGTCTCTTCCCTGCTGGGATCGGACACCTCGTCGAAAACCCGGTCCCGATTGGCCCTGGGACTGGTTCTGGCGACGATCCTCCAGTTGTCGCTCGGATTCATGACGCTGGCCTTGACTGGAAACGACGTAAGAGTCGCCTCCAGTGGGATCTCTGAGACCCTCACAGCGACAGCTCATCAGACCCTGGGAGCGGTGATCCTGTCGCTGGCGGTGGCCCTCCATTGTTGGTGTCGAAGGAGTGGCCCCCCGGCGCCAGAGGGAGTGGCCCTAGCGGCAGATACGAAACGGTGAGAGATCAGGAAATTGTCCAGAAATTCGTCGGGTTCGTTTGGATATCGAGGGCCCCGTTGCTAGTTTGTTTGTGACAGGTGGGCCTGCAGTGCGCAGGTTTTCGTCTCAGCCTGCGGGGGGAAGAGGACGGAAGAGTTAGGATCAGGAGGCAGGGTTTTCGCTGCTTCTGGATCGTAATTTATCTTCACTTTCACCTTCTCCCTGACGATGGCAGTGGCACCGCAGATCGCGGTGCGTTTTCGAGGGTTCAGGAGGAACTTCTAACCGATGAACCGTACCCCGATCTTTCCGCCTTGGGTGGATTCCCTGGTCAAGTTGCTCGGTGCCGGAGCGGCAGTCTCGGGACTCTACGTGGTCCTGATGATCAACTTCGGAGCTTCGCCAAAGACTCTTAATGCCGGTTACATGCCGGAGCAGCCAGTTCCGTACAGTCACGCACTCCATGTGGGGGAACTGGGATTGGATTGCCGATACTGTCACACCACGGTGGAAAGTGCCGGGTTCGCTGCCGTTCCACCGACCGCAACCTGTATGAATTGCCATGAGAAGATCGCTCCAACCAGTATCAAGTTGAAGCCGATTCGCGATTCATTTACCTCTGGAATGCCGGTGCCGTGGATCAAGGTTCATGACCTTCCTGATCACGTTTATTTCAATCACAGTGCTCACGTGACGAGTGGCGTTTCTTGTGTGGAATGTCATGGAAGAGTAGACCAAATGGTCGAGGTGGAGCAAATGGCGCCATTGAGTATGGGGTGGTGTCTCGAGTGTCACCGAGATCCAGCGGCAAGATTGAGACCGGTCGACAAGGTCACCGATCTCGACTGGGGACTGGAACGAACCCATGATGAAAAAGTGTTGGCGGGACGGGAACTGATGAAGGACCTGGGATTAATCGATTCGTCGGACCAACCGACCGTTCGAATGTCCATCATGACGAATTGCTCCACATGTCATCGATAAAGAAAACAAAGAACCACTCCTCCCAGGGAAAGGCGCTCTGGCGCAGTCTCGATGAATACGCAGACACCGCCGAGTTCCGTGCCCTGGTCGAGAAGGAGTTTCCTAATCATGCTCCAGAATTGTTTCATTCCACATCTCGCCGTCACTTCCTGAAGGTGATGGGCGCCTCCGTGGCGCTGGCGGGCGGATTGGCCGGTTGCCGTTGGCCTCAGCAGCAGATCTTGCCGCACACCAGTCGTCCAGAGGGACGAAGTCCTGGAGTTGCGGTCAGATACGCCTCTTGTTGGGAACAGCAAGAGGTGGCCGAAGGTGTTCTGGTGACCAGTTACGATGGGCGGCCGATCCGCGTCGATGGAAATGGTGATCACCCATCTCACCAGGGTTCCACCACTGCCCAGATGCAAGCGAGCGTTCTGGGAATGTACGATCCGGGACGCAGTTCACAGCCGAGTCAAGTCACCGCGGATGGCCAAGTCACCGCGGACTGGCAAGACGCCATCTCAGCACTTCGCAGTGCCGGTCGTTCGGGTAAGGTCGCGGTTCTGGCAGCGCCCAGTTCCTCGATGTCCCTGACGGCGATGCGCAATCGATTGCTTCGAGAGGTACCCGACTCCTCATGGCATGAGTGGGCTGCACTGGATCGTGATTCGGAACGGCTCGGTACTGCGCAACTGTTCGGAAGACCGATGCGGCCGGTGGCTGATCTTTCTGCAGCACAGGTTTTGGTTTGCCTCGACGCCGACCCCTTGATGAATCATCCGGCGAGCCTCCATCACAGTAGTGGTTGGGCGGCGCTTCGAGCCTCCGCCGACGATGATGAGCCGATCCTCAGTCGGGTATGGTCGGTCGAGAGCACCCTTTCGGTGACGGGTGGAGTGGCCGATGTTCGAATCCCGGCACGCACCGCTGATATTCCGCGCATCGCCGCTCAACTGGCGGCCGCAACCGGAGTCCAGTTACCCGAAGATGTAGCGACGGTGGTGGCGGCCGCTCCGGCGTCCAGCGATACCAGGATCCAGCAGATGGCTGCCGACCTGCTGTCGCACCAAGGATCTTGCCTGTTGATGGCGGGGGACCGACAACCACCGGAAGTGCATGCCCTGGTCCACGCCATGAATGTCGCCCTCGGGGCTGTCGGCAAGACTCTCAATTTCGCCGAGGTCTCCCATGGGGAAAGACCTGCTCATATCGATGATCTTCAACGACTCGCCGATCGCATCGGCAAGGGCGAAGTGGAGACTTTGCTACTGGTCGGGGTCAATCCAGTCTACGACGCTCCCGCCATGGGGAAATCGTGGAAGGAACTGATCGCCCAGGTCCCTCTGTCGATGCACTTGGGCCTTTATGACGACGAATCCGCCGGTGCTTGCGACTGGCATCTCAACCAGACCCACTTCCTTGAGGAGTGGGGCGACGGTCGTAGCTGGGATGGAACGGTGACCTTGCGTCAACCGCTCATCGCTCCGCTGTACTCTGGCCGGAGCGCACTTGAAGTGATCAGTGCTGTGGTCGATGACGAGATGAAATCGGGTCACGACATTGTTCGTGGGATTCTTAAGCCGCTGGCCCAGAAGGATTTTGAGAAGTCCTGGAAGCAATGGCTTCACGACGGCTTTGTCGCGGGAACAGCGAACACGGTCGCGAGTGCTCCACCGGTCACTGGCGGCTGGGGGAAATCGTTCGAAGTCGCGATGCAATCGGTCAATGGCAAGGAGATCGTTTTCTTGCCGGACCACTCGCTGTTTGACGGGCGTTACGCCAACAACGGATGGCTTCAGGAACTTCCCGATCCGATCACCAAGGTGGCCTGGGACAACTGTGCTCTGATTTCACCGGTGCTGGGCTCCGAACTGGGAGTCAAGAACGGCGACCTGATCGAACTCTCTGTCGCTGGAGTCAACCTCTCGATGCCGGCATTCCTGTTACCCGGGCAGAACCGCGACACCATCGGAGTGGCGCTCGGATATGGCCGATTGCTTTCCGATCGAGCCGCCGGTCGCCTTTCGAGAAAGCCATCCCTGTACCAGATTGCCGATGGGGTCGGTTTCGATACCTACACCCTGAGAAATGCCGCTGCAGTCAGGGCTGGATACGCCTCCGTCAGTGTTTCTCGAGGTGAGGGGAGTTATGTCCTGGCGACGACCCAGGACCACAATCCTATTCGTCCCGAGGATTTCATGGGAGATCTTGAATTCAACGAGGAACAGCGAAAGATTGGCGAGTTTGTCAGGGTCGTCGAGACCGGATTCACCCCCGATACTGCGGATGTGAAGAAACAAGTCACCGATGCCGGTCCGCACCACCCCGATCTCGAGAGTCCTTGGACTGAGCATAAGTATCGCGGGCAACGCTGGGCGATGTCGATCGACCTCAACCTCTGCACCGGCTGTAGTGCCTGTGTTGTGGCGTGCCAGGCGGAGAACAACATCGCCGTCGTCGGCAAGGACGAAGTGGCTTACGGTCGGGAGATGCACTGGATCCGGATCGATCGCTACTTCAGAGGTGACGATGTCGAGAATCCAGAAGTGGTGCACCAGCCACTGACCTGTCAGCAGTGTGAGAATGCCCCCTGTGAACAGGTTTGCCCCGTCGCGGCCACGGTTCACAACGAAGAGGGCCTCAATGACATGGTCTATAACCGCTGTATCGGGACTCGCTACTGCAGTAACAACTGCCCCTACAAGGTGCGCCGCTTCAACTACTACAACAACACCAAGAATCCCAGTGCCACCGAGCAGATGGGCTACAACCCGGATGTCACGGTGCGGTCGCGGGGCGTGATGGAGAAGTGCACCTACTGTGTGCAGCGGATCAACCGATCGAAGATCAAGGCGCATAACGAAGATCGAGAACTGGTGGACGGAGATGTGACGCCCGCCTGTGCTCAGTCCTGTCCGACTCATGCGATCACTTTCGGCGATCTTTCTGATTCGGAGAGTCAAGTCTCGCGGACTCAGAAATCGCACCGCGCCTACAAGATGTTGGCTGAGTTGAATACCAAACCGCGCACCAGCTTCCTGGCGAAACTACGCAATCCTGCGACCCGGGAAGAGGGGTAGCTGCGATGAAGCGACTGCTCGATGCCTTGAGTCCTATCTTGCGACCTGAATTGACGGGGAATGCGAAGAGCCCCGAGGTCGACAACACGGCCTATTCTCCCGACTCTCGCGTCGATCTGATCACTGGCGCCAATGACAACACCACCATCACCGACAAGGTCTGCTCGATCGTTGAGGAGAAACCGACCATCGGCTGGTGGGGATTCTTCCTGCTGGCATTCTCGGTGCTGGGGTTACTCGGCATCTTCGTCCCATTCCTGATCTTCTGGGGAGTCGGAACCTGGGGAGTCAATAATCCGGTCGGCTGGGGCTATGCCATCGTCAACTTCGTGTTCTGGGTCGGAATCGGCCATGCAGGAACACTGATTTCAGCGATCCTATTCCTGTTTCGTCAGAAGTGGCGCACATCGATCAACCGTGCCGCCGAGGCGATGACCATCTTTGCCGTAATCTGTGCCGGCATGTTCCCCGGCATTCACGTCGGGCGAGCCTGGTTTGCCTACTGGATGTTCCCGCTGCCCAATCAGATGGAACTGTGGCCTAATTTCCGCAGTCCATTGCTGTGGGACGTGTTCGCCGTCGGAACATACTTCACGGTTTCGCTGATGTTCTGGTACATGGGAATGATCCCGGACCTGGCGACGCTGCGCGATCGGGCCAAGAATACTGTTCGCAAGTTCGCCTACGGTGCATTGTCCCTCGGTTGGACCGGGTCCAACCGCCAGTGGCACGTGTATGAACGCTCCTACCTATTGCTGGCAGCGCTGGCGACCCCGCTGGTGCTGTCGGTGCACTCGGTGGTGTCGTTCGACTTCGCCGTTTCACAGGTTCCAGGCTGGCATACCACGATCTTTCCGCCGTATTTCGTAGCGGGTGCCATCTTCAGCGGATTCGCGATGGTCCTAACCCTGCTGGTTCCGGCGAGACAGTTGTTCGGGCTCAAGGATGTGATCACTCTCAAGCACCTCGAGAACATGAACAAGATCATCATGCTGACGGGAATGCTGGTGGGGTACGCCTACTCTCAGGAATTCTTCATGGCCTGGTATGGCGGCGTGAAGGTGGAGAAATTCGCCTTCATCAACCGAGCCTTTGGGCAGTACGCATGGGCCTACTGGATCATGGTTTCCTGCAACGTGCTGGCGCCGCAGATCTTCTGGTTCAAGAAGATGAGAACCAACATCTGGGTCATGTTTGCGGTCAGTATTTTCGTCAACATCGGTATGTGGTTCGAGCGATTCGTCATCACCGTGACGAGTCTGGCCAACGATTACACATCCAGTGCATGGGACTATTACAGTCCCAAACTTGCGGACGTGATGATCATGCTGGGAGCGTTCGGCCTCTTCTTTACCCTTTTCGCCCTGTTCTGCCGCTTCCTCCCCTTCATCGCCATGAGCGAAGTGCGGGGAGTGCTGGCGGACCAGGCTCATTCGAGGGCGGCTGCTTCAGCGCAGTCCGCTTCCGAAGCGGCGGCTGACTCCGCCTCGGAAAGTTAGGGGGGGCAGAGATGAGTGCAGAAATGAGCAGTTCAGGCGCAGTGGAAACGATCACCGCAGAAACCGCCATCGATCCGAAGCCAGTCTTGATGCTGGCTGAATTCGAGACTGCGGATGTTCTGATGGAGGCGGCCACTCGCATGCGCGACGAAGGATTCAAACTGTGGGATTGCCACACTCCCTATCCGGTCCACGGCCTCGATACAGCGATGGGAATCCGTCCCACCCTGTTGCCTTGGATCGTTCTTTGCGGCGGGTTCACAGGCTTCTGTGGCGGATTGTTGATGCAAGGCTGGATGAATGCAGTGGACTATCCATTCCTGATCAGCGGCAAGCCGTTCTTTAGCCTTCCTGCCAGTATTCCGGTGGCCTTCGAGTTGACCATCCTGCTGAGTGCATTCGCCTCCTTTGGCGGAATGCTTGTGCTCAATGGACTCCCTCGTTTTTACCGTCCTCATTTCCGTAGTGATCGCTTTCGTCGAGCGACTGCGGATCGTTTCTTCATCAGTATTGATGGTCGTGATCGCCAGTTTGATATCGGCTCTAACTCCAAATTCCTTCGGGAACTCGGGGCCAACGCCGTGGAAGTGATCGAGGAGTAACGCCATGGCCTTGCCAAAAGATGAAACCAGTGTCCCGGGATGGATCATTGCCATGATCATCCTGGTAAATCTGGCATTATTGGTTCCTCCGATGCTGGTGGCGAAAACTCGATATGCGACATCTCGTTCGACCAGGATCCATGTCTTCTACGACATGGATCAGCAGCAAAAGTTCAAGGAACAGAGTGCCAATCCACTCTTTGCCGATGGGCGATCGATGCGATTGCCGGTCGCAGGAACCGTCGCACGTGGGGATCTCTCTCAGGATGATCACTATCGCTGGGGCACCGTCTCTGATGAGTGGGCGACCGAGTTCCCCGAACAAGTGAAGGTCACGGCCCAACTGCTTGAGCGGGGACAGAACCGCTTCAATATCTACTGCACTCCTTGTCACGGGATTTCCGGACACGGAGACGGCATGGTCAGTCGCCGCGCGGAAGCATCCGATTATGGAGCCTGGCTCGTTTCGGATCTTTCCTCGGAAAAGGGACTGGCCCATCCGATTGGCGAAATTTTCAACATCACCGGTTACGGCATCAACACGATGCCTGGCTATCGCTCGCAGATCACTCCTGCAGACCGCTGGGCCATCGTGGCCCACGTCAAGGCGCTGCAGTTGAGTCAGTCGGTGGATATTGCTGAGATTCCGGCCCCGGATCGGGAGCGGCTGTTACGCGAGAAAGCGCTCGCTGGTGACAAAGAAACCGGCGCAGCGCCGCAAGATGAAGCCGGCTCTGACGCCCGGCAGGGAAGGTAGTCCGATGGGACACGGTTCAACCGTAGACCTCAGCACTGAAAACCGCACCCTCGGATCACTGTCCGGCAGGATGATTGCGGTGGGAACAGTTCTGGCGGTGATCGGACTGGTCGGCACGTTGCTTCTGGGCAACCTCGAGGGTGCGTTTGGAGGCCACGAAGCCGCAGCGCCATCCGAAACCGCAGCGCCATCCGAAACCGCAGCGCCATCCGAAACCGCAGCGCCATCCGAAGCCGCAGCGCCATCGTCTCACACTGGAGCTGGAAGCGACCATTCCGCGGCGG
>JAPKAM010000127.1 GCA_028825265.1 Planctomycetota bacterium | reverse complement strand
GGAATCAGGCACGGCGGAAACATCGTTATTATTCACCATGATCTCCAGTTCCTCAGTGGCACTCCCGATCCGATATAGGTGAATTGGTGCTCGAACTGGTGAGGATCTTCTTCAGATCTTCTCCACATCAGATAGGCGATCCGTCGGCGACGAAACCGATCACCTCGCTGTATGAAATGGTAATGAAGTTCGTAGATCGGGATTCCTTCATGCTCGGGATTCTTGAACTGGAAGTTATTCTCCACCAGGTGATCACGAGACCAGAGGAGAAAGTCTTGTTCCGGCACTGAGTCCTCGATGGAGACCATGAAATGGTACACATCTTTTTCTCGAGAAATCTCGGACACCGATGTCGCCTGGGGCCGCATCAAGGGGGTTGAGCAGCCAGTGAGAATCAGCAGGGCTGCACTCAAGAAGATTGGCGAGAGCCAGGGGAGAATCCCATCGAACGGGGCCCCACCCACGGGTTGGCCACAGCGACTTCGGCGACGTTCCAGCCGTTTCAGCAGTCGAGCGAGGAGGATCGGCCAGTTCATGGTCAGGCTCCAGCATAAGTTCTTGAAGAGATCTCTTGGGGTGACGTTCCGTCGATGTTACCACGGCATCACTGGGACGGGGAACTCGTAGGTTGTCGGCCAGTGGAAGTCGAGGAGCGACTCCCTACTCGATAGGATCAGCATGAGGGGGAATCAGTGAGCCACAGTGATACCGGCGATGATGAACGCAAAAGGGTCAAGGTCGTGCCCATCCTGCTGGGGCCGATCCTGGCGGTGGCGGCCTATCTGGGGGCTCCCGTGGAGTTTTCAGATGCGGCACGGGGGACACTGTTAGTGACCGTATGGACCGTCACTTGGTGGGTCACCGAGGCGATTCCGATCCCTGCGGCCTCATTACTGCCTGCGGTCCTGCTACCGCTGATGGGAGTCTGCAACGCCTCTGTGGCGGCCAAGTTTTACTCGCATCACCTGATCTTGCTGCTCCTGGGTGGCTTTTTCCTGGCGAGAGCGGTCGAGTATTCCGGGCTCCATCGGCGCATTGCTTTGGCGACGCTGACCACCATTGGCTCTTCCCCCCGTCGACTGGCGTTCGGGTTCCTGATCACGTCGGCAATGCTGTCGATGTGGATCTCCAACACTTCCACCACATTGATGCTGATGCCGATCGCCATCTCAGTGGCCAGGCGAACGGCCAAGGAACTGAAAGGTGAGGGAGCCGTCTTCACCACCTGCCTACTGCTTTGCACCGCTTACGGTGCCAACGTCGGCGGAATAGGTACGCTGATCGGCACTCCTCCAAATTTGATCTTCACCAAGAATGCGGAGGAACTGGTTCCTCCGGTGAACATCGATTTTCTTCACTGGCTCCAATTTGGACTGCCAATGGTGATCATCTTCATCCCGATCATCGGGTTTCTGATGACGAGGTTCTTGCTTCCGCTGCCCGCTGGGACCTCAAGAAGTGGAATGGAATCACTTCTCGAGGAGAGAAGATCCCTCGGAAAGATCTCATCGGCGGAAGCGAGGGTTCTGGCGGTCTTCATCTGCACTGCCATCCTTTGGATGACCCGAGGAGGAGCGGGTTTTCCCGGCTGGAGCGGCGTCCTGGGCGGGTGGATGGGATTACCAGCAGGATCCGCTCACGAGTATCTCAACGATTCCTTCGTGGCGCTGGTGGCGGGTCTTTCACTGTTCGTGATTCCAGGCAGGCGAGGTGGTCCGCCACTACTGGACTGGGACCAGGCGAAGGATGTTCCCTGGGGAATGCTACTACTGTTCGGAGGTGGATTTGCCATTGGAGGCGCTTTTCAACTGAGCGAACTCTCCAGTTACTTCGGCAAGTGGATGTCCCAGTGGGTCGATCTTCCTTTCGCCGGGATCGTGGTGACCATCTCGATGGCGACCACAATTCTGACTGAAGTCACTTCCAACACCGCATCGATGCATGTGCTGATGCCGATACTGAAGGAAGCGGCCCTTGAGGGGGGAGTCGCACCGATTCACATGATGCTGCCGGCAGTGCTCTCGGTCTCCTGTGCCTTCATGTTACCTGTGGCGACCGCGCCCAATGCCATCGTGTTTTCGACGGGCAAGGTTCAGATTCGAACGATGATTCGTTGTGGTCTCGTCTTGAATCTGGTGGGGGTCCTGGTGGTTCTATTGGTGACTTTGATGGCCCAGGCACTGAACTGGATGCCCGGCGCTTCCTGATCGGTTCCGTCGACTTACACCGCGCCCTTTTTCTGCAGTTCCTCGAAGGCCTGGATCAATTCCTGTAGTCGCCGGCTCGCCGCCTCGATCTGATCAGGATCGGCGTGCGGTAACTTGTCGGGATGATTGGCTCGTACCAGCTGCTTGAAGCGGTCGCGTATCTGATGGTCGGTGGCGTCTGAAGGGAGCCCGAGGAGGCGATAGGGATGTGGTAGTGACGGTCTCGATGGGGCCGGCGGATGGGATCCCCTTGCTCCATCTTGGTGTGCTGCATCTTGGCGTGCTGCATTGGAGGTATCGTCGTCGGCAGAGGCGCGAGGCCAGATCGGTTTGAACCACCGGGCGATTCGCCCCCACAGAGAACGCGAGTATCTCTGATCTCCGGTGGCCTCGAAGACCGCCTGACGTTCTTCACCGTATTGGTGATGCCATCTCTGGATCTCGAGGAAGTCTTCCGGGGCGAGCGGTTCGATCCAGCCGAAAAGCCATTCGACCAGGGCGATCTTCTTGGCAGGAGAGCAGTAGTTTGCACCATTGGCCAACTTCTCGATGCGATTCTTTTTACGGCAAGAAGGACAGGTGTAGATACGGTAGGGCCCGCCTATGTCCTGCGTCCGTCCACTGATGATTCCATCCCTGGTGATGGAGTCCTGTGAAAATGAAGCCCGGCATGCCCAGCACTGACTCATCGATCGAGTTCCTCTGGCAGGATCGCCATGCAATCACCGTAGGAGTAAAAGCGCAATCCGAGGTCGATCGCTTGCTGGTAGATGGAGAGGGTTCGTCGACGCCCGAGGAAGGAGCAGACCAGCACCAGCAAGGAGGATCGGGGAAGATGGAAATTCGTGATCAATCCGTCGACATGCTCGAAGGGGTGCCCTGGTAATATGGTCAGATCGGTTTCCGCTTCGAGGTCTGGGCCTTCCTCGATTCTCCCGACACTTTCAAGGACCCGCAGGCTGGTGGTACCGACCGCGATGATCTTGCGGCCATCGGCGCGTGCCTTTGCCAGCATAGTGCGACTCTCTTCGCTGACGAAGTACCACTCAGGGTCGACTCGGTGCTGACTGATCCGGTCCACCTCGATCGGTTTGAAGGTGCCGGGCCCAACATGAAGAGTGACCGGCACGATCTGTACACCCTTCTTCTTCAGTCTCGATAGCAGTGGATCATCGAAGTGGAGGCCTGCGGTGGGGGCGGCGACAGCGCCCGGTTGGCGAGCGAAGATGGTCTGGTAGCGCTGTGGATCGAGATCCTGAAGACGTGGATCTTCCTTCTTTCGCTCGATGTATGGCGGAAGTGGGATCTCACCAATTTGCTCGAGCACTTCTTCGGAGCCCAATTCGACGATCCAACCCGATCCACGCCGCTCGATCACCCTCAACGGGGGACCACTGGTTTCGAGGATCTCACCGGCTTGAATTCTTCTGGAAGGAGAGAGCCAAGATTGCCATCTCCCCTGCCCCAGTGGCCGCAACAGAAAGGCCTCAATCGCTCCACCACTTTGTCTATGGCAGCGAATCCGAGCGGGGAGAACCCGGGTGTCATTGACCACCAAGATCTCATCTCCGACTAAGCGATCGGCGAGAGTGTGGAAAGGAGCTTCGGTGGCGCCATCTGAATTGCGGGAGCAAAAGAGGCACCGGGATGCGGATCGTTGGTGTGCCGGTTCCTGCGCAATCAGCCGTGACGGCAGGTCAAACTGGTAACTGGAGATCAGCGGACCAGCCCCGGGAGGATCGGGGAGTACCGGTCCATCAATCTTCGTCTTCCTCGTCATCGAAGTCCTCTTCCACGGGGCCGCGAGCGCGACGCAGAGGCTTACGAGCCCGAGGAGGAACGAGTTCCTTTTCGTGCTCCTCTTCCTGTTCTTCTGCAGGCTGGAAGTGAGTCCCGGTGAGGAGCACTCGTTCATCGAGGAAGTGCATCTGATCAGCGGTATGTAACAAATCCGAGGAGGTCGTCTCTCGGAACGATGCGATTTCTACTCTCACACCTTCCATCGAAAGACGGTCGACGAGGGGAACGAAATCTCCATCGCCAGTGACAAGGATTGCGACATCAATCTTGGATGAGAGAGAGAGAACATCGAGAGTGATTCCGATGTTCCAGTCGCCGCGATTGGTGGAGTCATTTCTGTCACCAACGACGCGCTTTCGCACTTCATATCCGTTACGGCGTAGGACCTCGATGAACTTGTCCTGTTCCATTCCCGGACGCTCAACGATATACGCCATAGCCCTAGCCAGCACACGTCCTCTTAACAGGTGACGTAGCAACTTCGAAAACTCCAGTTTGGACTGGAAGATATTTCTAGCAGCGTAGTACATGTTCTGAACATCGACAAAAATGGCGACACGCTGGTGCGGGGATAGATCATGTCCATCGATGGAAATCAGGTGGCGATCTTTTTTCTCGCCAGAACCTTCCCGCTGAAGTCGTTGGAAGGCCTCTAGGCCGCGCTTCATCTCATGGTTGTGCTTTTCACGTTCTTTTTCGAGCTGGGACTCCAAGCGCTCCACTTGTTGCTGAAGTCCTGACAGATCGTCCCCATTGCCAGCGTTCTCGTCCGGAGAGAGAGTTTTCATAGGGCCTCCTTGCGGGAGTGTACGGGAATTCCATCCAGGTAACACCGATTCAATTGATGCAATGCTCTGAATCCTGCCACTGCTTTTCTCAGGTCTCTGGAACGGATGTCGTCAGTATCGACCACCGCCTCGGCGAGTCCACCGGGATCGAGAAAAATCTTTAGACCTTCCAGTTCTGATTCCAACCATGGTTCGCGACCAATCATGGCCGGGACTCGATCATTTTCAGGACTGGCCCAGTGGTCGTCCGGAGCGATCTGGTTCCAGAGTCTAGCGGTACTGATCGAGAGGGGTTGGAACCACCCGGCCTGGCCCGGATGCCGCGCGGCCTCTGAATTCTGTTGACGGGGCAGCAGAGCGATATCTGCCCAGCGGGTGACCTGCGGAGCGGATCGACTCCCCAGTTCCGTCAAGTGAGCCACTCCTAGTTCCCTCAACATTTCCGAGATGACCCTACGACAGGGGACCGTTCGCCGAAATTGAAGTCGATCGAGCAGCAGCCGACAGAGTCGCACCGAACTGTCGGGAGAGGCAAAATCGTCGTCGAGGATCAAGGACAGCAATCCAAGAGCGGAATCGATCTTTTGGCCCTCGGGCTGCTCCTTCGCCATCAACAGGGTGACGGAGATCTCGATCATATTACAGGCCCAGATGTGGAAATGGCTTCGGTCCAACTGTCCGCCAAGATAATGGTTCAATTGAGTGCAAATTTGATCGATGTCGAGTGAAAGTGAGGCCATCTCTGCGGCGGAAAGCGGGCCCTCATGGTCCGCCAACCGGTGCCCCGTAATCCACTCGAGGCCCGCTGCATCGAAGCCCAAGCGGCTCTTCTTCCCCTGGACCAGCAGTGCCAGTTGGAGCCACCGAGCCTGGCGAATCGGTCGACCCCCGTGATCTGGAAGATCTCCGACTGGAGCGGTTTCCGAGGAGGATGAGTCTGAGGACACTGGTCGGTTCCTTCCGTTCGAACGGAATCGGCACGAGGGAAAAGCCTGAAAGCGGATGATATCGAGGTGACTATTTTCGTCCAGCCCTGTTGCGGGGCCGCTGGGCTGGTTTCTGCGGATGGATCTGGTTGTACTAGGCCTTGAAAGGCGGATATAACTGTATTTAAGTCAATGCCGGTCCGATAAGGGTATCGAACCGTAGTGCACTGATATTACACAACGGAGAAATGGACGGCCATCCATGAAGAAATCGAAATCTGCAAGTATGCGAAAATCGACGCCGCGGAAAAAAATGCAGCGAGGCAAAGCAGCGGCGAAGAAATCTTCTCCGATAAAGGTCCCGCCGAGTCGGCCGAAGTACTCAGAAGCCTATCGCCGTAAGGTGGTCACATATTCAGTGAAAAATGGAATTGTGAATGCCGCTGAGAAGTTTGGAGTCTCGACTCCAAGTGTGACCAACTGGCGAAGAACCTACGGGGTCACTCGGGAGACCAAGGTCAATGCGAACAAGGGGGGGGCGGTAAAGATCTCCGCAAAGCCCATCCCAGCAGCTCAGCGAATCACTACGGCGCGCAGGTTTACCGGTGCTTTCCGCAAAGAAGTCGCTGAGTTCTCGATTTCCGAGGGCGTTGCGAGGACTGCTCAGAGGTTCGGAGTGAGCACCCCCAGTGTGACGAACTGGCGAAGAGAATTTGGGATTAACCGTCAATCTCGTCAGAAGTGGCTCCAACTGCAGTCGGATAATGGAATCCAGAAGTTGGCTCCCGCGAACCGTCGTGAGATCGAGATCATGAAGAAAAGATTGAATCAGGTCGTCCAGCAGGTCGACAGTTGGTTAGATCTGTCAAAGTGAAGGACCGGGCGTCGATGGAGGATTCGATCGTCGCCAGCGCCTGACTGCTTGGCGTGAGTTTTGGAACTGATCAACATCGTCGACTCGAACATCGTCGACTCGAAC
>JAPKAM010000126.1 GCA_028825265.1 Planctomycetota bacterium | reverse complement strand
TTCATCCCTTTTTATGGGTGGCGCGATGTCATCGACGGCACGGGATCATGGCAGACACGCTCGATCAGACTCAGGAGCAGGCTTTGAATGCTTTCTATAGACCTGCAGAAATGGCGCCGGCGGCACCGATTCTTGCTGGTTTTCCACTTCGATAGGCTTCTATGATGGCGCGGCTCGTGACTGGAATGTTTTGGTTTGGTTTGGTCATGCAGAAGTCCGAGTCGAACACTCTCGAGAGGGATCATCTTGTCAGCCAGAGAAACCAACACCATCTCAAGAAACTGGAAAGCCGGAATTGGGCACCTGTGTCGGGTCGACCCCCATCTGGCTCGGGTGATCACGGGCTACAGTGGCCCACCGCTAATCATCCAGCGACGCCGCTCCCCCTTCGAGTTTCTGCTGCGATCCATCATCTTCCAGCAACTCTCCGGTCAAGCCGCCGGCACGATCCATCGACGCTTCCTCGCACTCTTTGCGCTGAAACGGCCAACACCCGAAAGCGTCTTACGACTGAGGCCGGCAAAGTATCGCAAGGTGGGAGTCTCCGGTGGTAAAGAGCGTGCCATCCGTGACCTGGCTCGCCATGCCCGCGATGGACGGGTTCCAGGATTCGCCGCCCTCGAGAAGATCGACAATGAAAGGATCATCGAGACCCTCACCGCCATCCATGGCATCGGTCGCTGGACCGTCGAGATGCTGCTGATCTTTCAACTAGGAAGGCCAGACGTGCTGCCAGTCGATGACCTCGGTGTTCGTAAAGGATTCGCACGGATGCGTGGCAAGAAGCAACTACCCACCCCGAAGCAACTGACCCGCGCCGCAAAGAAGTGGCAACCCTACCGCAGCATCGGCAGCTGGTTCTGCTGGCGGGCGACGGAGATGTGAGGAGTTACTGCTCCTCGAGAAGCCCTCTTGGGAGCATCGATCGACATGTAAATGAACATTCCTACTCTCCTTTCGCCGGGCTAGCCAAACGATGGACCGTGAAATGGACAAAGGATTCCGCCGGAGCCACTTCAGCAAACTGCAACGACCATTTCAGGTGCATCTGCATGGCGGGTTGGATGGTGGGTATCGTCAACCGGACTTGTTTCCCATCTTCCGACAGGGTAGCGGAACTCACATCCAATACCGTAGTGCCCTCATCCCCTTCTTTCAGGTCCAGCTTTGGTGAGCCGTAGTTGCGACTCCAGCGGTAATTCCATCCCTCCAGTTGGAAGGCACTCGCCAACAATTCTGGCTCGGTGGTGATCTTCTCATTGAAGGTCATCAGCAGGCCATCTTGCAATGCACGGAGATGGATTGGATAGGGCCATCGTCCAGCGCTCTTTCGTACCCGGTAGAAGCCACCCGGTTCAGTCTTATCGGAGGACCAGCCGAACAAGCCAGAGAGATAGAGACTGCCGTCTGGATGGAAGCGACCGCGCATGGTTCCGGTGGGAGTCTCGATGGGCAGTGGCACCAAGCCTCCTTGGTGGACACCATCGACCTCGTCTTCGAGGATCAGATAGACCTCACCCGTGCCATAAGAGAGACCGAGGAGCTTACCAGAGAGATCTCCCCAGTTTCCTTCAGGGACCCGTACCTGTGCGGCCGGGGACCGATCGACACTCGGATGAATCCACAACAGCGGTGGATCGTATTCGGTTCGCATCTCATCGACACCCAGCATCACACCACTCCAGTTATTGCCGTGAAAAGAACCCGGCGCGATGCGATTGATGCGGTTGGCGGGCATCCAGTGGCCCTCTTGATCGGACCCCCAGGCGATGCCATCGGCATCGATGGCCAAACCGTTGGGAGCGCGGAATCCGGAGGCCACCATCTTCGAGGTGGAGCCATCGGCGGCGACCTGGATCAGGGTGCCGTGCTGCGGATGCGCCGGCAACTTGGCATGGCGAGCCGCTTTCAGGTAATAGAGGCTCCCATCGGGTCCTTCTTGCAATCCGCCCGCAGGTTCATGGAAATGTGGGGAGTTCATCGCATCGACATTGAACCCCTGGTAATGATCGGTTTCGCCGTCGCCGTTGAGATCGACCAGCCGTGTGATCTGATCTCTTCCCAAAACCAGGATCTCTTCTGCTCCCGGCTCGCCCCGGGTCAATAACCCGAGAGGCTGACTGAGGCCGCTGGCGATTCGATGCCAGTGCAGTTGAGTGAGCCCAGCATCGAGACCATCGACTCGCCACACATCGCCGTTCCAGGTCGAGATCGCTGCCGAGTTGCCGCCATCGAGGAAGTCGAAATCGCCGAAGCGCATCCAGCAGTTCCACGGATTCTCATCGGGCCAAGAAATCTTGTCGATCTCGAACGGGTGCGGGTGAGTGGTGGTACTTCCAGACTGCAGATCGGCGATGAACTCCGCGATTCTCGATTGCGGCCCATGCCACTGGAGTAGTTCAGTCTCGACCGCATCATCGAGGCGGGGGAACAGAATCGATGCCTTGCGTTGCCAAACCGGGATCTCTCCCGAGATGTCCGCGCTTTCCGCGATCAAGAACTGAGCGTCGACATCACCGCGTAGCCCGTAGGCGGCGACGATCGGCTCACCCGATTCCGCAGCGATGGCCTGGATGCCTTCAGACTGAAAAACATCTCCATGGATGCGGATTCCATCGATGTAGCCGCTGAACCATGGATCTTCAGGAAAGTTCTCCGAGGTGAAGCCGATCTGAATGACGGCATTGTCGACGGGCGCCGATTGCGAGAGGGCTCCCTCACCATCCTGTTTTCCATCGACATAGAGAACGATCCTCGCTTCCGAGGGATCCCAGGTGAAGGCTACATGATGCCAGCGACCGTCGGTGATGTGCCGCTCGCCAGTCACCATGCCGACCCAACCGATGTCGAAACAGAGCTGTCCGTCACGGATGAAGAATGATTTTCCATCTTGAATCCAAGGACCATCCTCAGCGGTCTGAGAAAAGATGCTGCCATCCTTGGTGGTTTGAATCCATGCCGCAAAGGTCATCTGGCTACGGATGAACTCGAAATTGTCGTGACGAGTCCAGATCGCTCGGGCGGTACCATCGAAATCAAGGGCTCGACCCTTGACCCCTCTTCGCCAGGTCACCCCTTCGAGTTTCAGGTCCTTCACGCCATCGACCACACTGGTCATCCACTCACCGGAACTCTCGTCGCAATCCCAGCCTGCCAGGGGCGGTGGAGGATTCGTACTGACTCGACTGACCACCACGATCGATTCTTCAGTGGAGCCGGTCGACCTTCCCGACTTCGTTCCATCCATCTTGAACAGTTGAGGAAGATCTCTGATCCGATGGGGAAGTGGGATGCGCTCCGCCTCCGCTCCAGCACTTCTCACGATCAGATCTGCGTCACCCTCATCACCGAAGATGGTATTTCTTTCGCCAGCTAAAGTGATCGTCTCGGACCACAGGGGTGCACTGCCCTGGTTCCACGCGCTGGCCAGCGGCGAAGGGTCACGAAAATAAACCCGTTCGGTGATGGCGCGGAACTGCGCCAGTTGCTGCTGGCCAGTGATGGGGGCGATGTGAATGTGAACCGGCGCCGGGTCTGCGATCTCTGAGGTGGCCATCAACACGACCCTGCCCTTGTACGCGACCACACGTAGGGAATCTCCACCGCCATCCACATCGATCGCCATCACTGGTTTCCCGCGCTGCAGCAAGACAAACTCGCCTTTCGGCCCCCCCAGAGACGGGGAGAGAACCATCCCATCTTCGAGACTGATCAACGAGAAGCGCAACATGTCATCGATGCCGATCAGTTGAATCGAACGCTTCCAGGCGTATAGATCTTCTCCGCGGGTGATGGCTGCTCTCTCGAACACCCGTGTTTTTCCGAGGGTATAGTGAAGCAGAACGCCATCTCGATCGCGTTGCAGCCCTTGCCAGCGACCCACCTCGACCGGTCCATAGGGAACCGGGCGTCGATCGTCAAAGGTGCCCGCCTTGCCCATCGCAACCCCGGGACCTGGAGGATTGATCCAATCGGGCTCTCCTGCGATACGTGGCCAGATGCCGTGGGGTCCGTCGTAGACGATTCCGCGCAACTCGACAAACTCTCCGGGCCAGGCGGCAGCCCAGCGTAACTCTGCCGTATCAAAGAGCATCGCGTGCTCCCCGTCATTATCGAGCGGGATCGCGATCCCCTTGCAGGCGATGTTGTCGGGGGTGACCTCGATGGCAGCGGAAAGAAAAGGACCATAGTCCATCGCCTGCCACGGTTCATCCTGAGCTGCGCTTGGGCTCGTCAGGATGAAAATCAGCGACAGAAAACAAGCAAACTGCTTCTCAAGACTCTTCACGGCTGGACTTCCCTTCACGGCTGGCTGAGGAGTACTCCTCCACCTCTTGCGGTACCACGCCGGTAGCAGTATCTGCGGATCGTGATGATCACACTGATGTGGAGTGTCCATCTGCTGGTTGCTCTCCGCAACAGCAAGCAGCGGATGAGATCGATCGTGGTTCCAGATGGCGGGTCGAATTGCATATGCTAGCCGCAGACATCGAGGAATCCGACCGGCGAAATTGCAGTAGTTCGGGGAGAGTTTCCTGCATCACTGGCCCTTGTAATGGCTCTTGGGGTACCCTGTCTGCAGGTCGAGCAGAGCCGGGCGCTGGCCTGGCAGGGAGAATGTCGATGGAGCACCGCATCGAGAAGGACACGATGGGTGAAGTGAAGGTTCCACTGGACCGCCTCTGGGGTGCACAGACCCAGCGATCCCTCGAGAACTTCTGCATCGGACAAGAGCGTCTACGACGTCCACTGATCCGCGCGATGGGTCTGGTCAAGCAAGCGGCCGCCACAGTCAACGCCGAACTGGGGGGCATCTCCGGCGAGATCGCCAGTGCCATCGATGCCGCAGCGGAAGAGGTGATTCAGGGTGATCTCGATGATCACTTTCCACTGGTCGTCTATCAGACCGGCTCCGGCACCCAGTCCAACATGAACTGCAACGAGGTGATCGCCAATCGTGCCAACCAAACTCTCGGGCAACCGCTCGGCAGTCAAAAGCCGGTACACCCCAATGATCATGTCAATCACGCCCAGAGCACCAACGACTCCTTTCCGACCGCCATCCATGTCGCCTGTGCCGCCGAGTGCCACGATCGACTACTGCCCGCCATCGACGCGCTTCGAAAGTGCTTCGATGGAAAATCGGCAGATTTTTCGAAGGTGGTCAAGATTGGCCGTACTCACCTGCAAGATGCCACTCCACTGACCCTCGGACAGGAAATCTCTGGCTGGTCCGATCAGTTACGCATCACCGATCAGCAGATCCGCAGTGCGCTGGCACTGGTACTCGAGTTACCGATCGGTGGCACTGCGGTGGGAACCGGCCTCAACACCCGCCCTGGATATGCCGAGAAGGTTCCTGCTGCTCTGGCCCACAAGACCGGCATCGCATTTATCCCGGCGCCGAACAAGTTTGCACAGCTCGGTGGCAAGGAAGCGATCGTCGGGCTCTCCGGGGCCCTCAAGAGCCTAGCCACGGCACTCCACAAGATCGCCAACGATGTCCGCTGGCTCTCCAGTGGTCCTCGCTGCGGCATCGGGGAGATCACCATTCCCGCCAATGAACCGGGATCCTCGATCATGCCGGGCAAGGTCAATCCGACCCAATCCGAGGCGATGACGATGGCGTGTGCACGGGTGATCGGCAACGACGTCTCCATCGGTTTCAGTGGAGCCCTCGGCAATTTCGAACTGAATGTCTACATGCCGGTGATCGGGGATTGCATCTTGCAATCGATCGACCTGCTCGCCTCTGCAACCGATTCATTCCGTAAGCACTGTGTCTCCGGCATCGAACCGGTCCAACATCGCATCGACGACTTGTTACAGAAATCCTTGATGCTGGTGACCGCTCTCAATCCTCACATCGGCTACGACAAAGCAGCCGATGTCGCCAAGACCGCTCATGTAGAGGGTAAAACTCTGCGAGAAGTGGCGGTGGAAAAGGGCTACTGCAGCGCGGACGAATTTGATCGCTGGGTCATCCCATCCGAGATGACCGGTCCCGCCAACTGAGCCGCTTCCGCCGTTACCATTCTAGGCGCGTTCGTACTCCAGCAGGTAGCCTTGGAAGAGTCGCAAGTGCTCCTCTTCATCGGCCAGCAAGGTCACGCACAGATCTTCCGTGACCGGATCATCGTCGCACATCTTGATGATCTTCTTGTACTGCGCCACTGCCGTCTCTTCCGCTTCGATCACTCCGCGGATCACACTCAGGACGTCGGTCGGATCATCGCCGGGTTGAAGTGATTGCTGTCCCGGATTGAATTGCATGCTGCCGGGTATGGTGCCACCGATGATATGAATTCGACGGGCCAAATCCTGGGCATGTTGTGTTTCTTCGACCACATCTGCAGCGAGTGATTGCTTGATCGGCTCCGCCCGAGCGCCGACCAGATTGGTCGATGCGCAGATGAAGCTGATCACCGTTTCCAGTTCCATCCAGTAGGCACGGGTCAACTCGGCGATCAGTTCCTTGTTCATTCGATTCCCCTTATCGGTATGGTGATGATCAGCGACTGATCTCAGTTTCCAGATAGAAAATCAACCGGAGCGCATTCTCCGCACTCCGGTCGTTCCTGAAGACCCGACCCGAAGATCGATTTCTATTGGAATTCTTGACATTTCAATTCATCTTTCGCTGAACTTTAATTCCAGACTTCTGCGACTGGAGATCATCAGTTTTGGTCTACGGTTTTGATCATCCGTTTTGGTC
>JAPKAM010000024.1 GCA_028825265.1 Planctomycetota bacterium | reverse complement strand
TGCCTGATTCCATTTCAAGAGTGGTTCAATTGCTGCTGTTGTCAGTGCTGTTGTCAGTGCTGCTGCTGGTTCAGTGCGGTTGTGGAATCCTCTACAAGCATCGAGTCGAAACTGCCGTTGGCACCCTTTGGACCAATGGGAATCTACAACTCGCTCGACAATATCAACAGGATCTCCGTTGGATGAAGGAGGGGCTACAACAGGTTCTCCCGAACCAATCGAGCAGAGTCGGTTCCGCATCGATTCTGCTGGGTCAGAACGATCACCAGCGAATCATTCGCGAGGATCAGATCAGAACTGCAGGATGGTATAATCACGCGCTATCCCTGATCCAGTTCACGCCAACTCCACCGGCAGAGAACCTTCTTCTGCAGCAGCAACCCGATCCAGATGGGAACCGAACACTTTTGCACGAACTGGCCCATCATTTCACATCCGACGATCCACGGATTCGATCGACCTGGTGGATCGCCGAGGCGGTCGCCTGTTCGCTGGAAATTTCATACATCGATCAGCATGGTCAGTTCCAGGTCCCGCCCCTCAATCCGGTGCAATACCAGGTGGCCAGAAGCACTCTTTCCGATCTGGGGAGAGTGGATTTTACCGAGTTGACGCAACAGGTCATTTCTGAAAACTGGCTCGGCTTCTACCGTGACGATGGCGATCTTGCGTGTCGATACGCCATCTCCTGGGCTCTCTTCTGGACCCTTCAAGGTCAACAAACAGGTCGCCTTGAAGATCGCCTGGAGGCGGTGCTAAACCTTGAAGAGAAACAGATCCTTGAGCAAATTCCGGCAGTCATTGAAGCGATCACGCCATCGCTTCAGAGCCAACTGGCACAACACATCGAAGAGAGTCGTCATCGTCGCTGGGTCATCGATCAGGCACTGAGTGGATACCGCATCAATGGTCGAAAATTGCTGGAGGCGATCGAACTGGAACTCGCATCCTCCGATCCTGAAGGCCACGTCTGGGCTTGGTCCAGTGTGACACGACTACTGTTTCGCCCCCGATCCAGGCTCAACAGGAACACTCGCAATGATTGGATACAACAGATCGGGCAGCAGCTCGAATCGGGACCACCTGAGGTACAACTCGCGATCTGCACCAATGCAGCGGATTTCCGCTGGGATTCCAGTTTGCTCCCTCATCTCATCGATCTGCTCGAAAATTCGAACGGCGATTTGCGGAGTGCTGCGGCCTCCGCACTTTCTCGAGCCAGCCAGCACCCCACCATCATCAATCCTCACTTCTGGAAATTTGCTCCACCAGCGGACCGAGCAGTGGAGATTGCCGATTGGCGAAGTTGGCTACTGAAGCAGTAAACACAGATCTGCGACACGACCCAGCCTGTCGCTCCGATGAGCCACTTGACCCCCTACACTCGACCGCAGATGCTGGTCATCATCAATAGACCCTGTTGTTTACCGAACTTGCGAGGAGATGACCGATGCAGATCGAAGTCCTGCTATTTGCCTCACTAAAGGATCTGGCTCAATCCGATCGCATCACCGTGGATCTTGCGGCGGATTCGTCGGTCAGCGACCTAGTCGATGCCATCTCTGACCAGCATCCAATTCTGGCGGAGCGCCTTCCCATCACCCGGGTTGCCGTCGACGACAAGTTCTGCTCTCCCGAGGATCTCATTCCCGCTGGAGCCGAGGTTGCGTTGATTCCCCCGGTCAGCGGCGGATAGAGGTGACCGATTCACAAAGTGCCAGCGTGGCCCGTCTGATACACGAGCCGATCCAGATCGAGAAATTCACGAGTGGGTTGGCCGAACCCGGTTGCGGTGCAGTGATCTTCTTCTGTGGAAATGTCCGTGAAACCAACCGCGGAAAAACAGTGCTCCGCATCGACTACCACGCCTACGAGTCGATGGCTCTACGACAACTCGCCCAGATCACCACATCTCTGGTCGAGGAAGGAGCGCAACGGGCAGTCGCCATTCACCGGCTAGGGACGCTGGAGGTCGGCGAGACCAGCATTTTGCTGGGGGTCTCACTGGCCCATCGCAAGATCGGTTTTGGTCTACTCGAACAGGGGATGGAGATGATCAAATCCACTGTTCCCATCTGGAAACATGAACACTATCAGGATGGATCAGTCGCCTGGATCGAAGGGTCTTGACCGCGACTAGACCGGATAATCTCGTAACTTGGCTCCGGTATAGATCTGTCTCGGTCGGTGGATGCGATCATCTGGATCCTGCCTCATCTCGGTCCAGTGTGCGATCCAGCCAGGCAACCGACCCAGGGCAAACATCACGGTGAACATATCATTCGGGATGCCGATGGCCCGGTACATGATGCCCGAATAGAAATCGACATTTGGATACAGATTCCTGTCGATGAAGTACGAATCGTTGAGCGCTACTTCTTCCAGTTTCCTGGCAATCTCTAACAACGGATCCTGAACACCGAGATGATCGAGCAACCGATCACAAGCCTCCTTGATGATCTTGGCCCTGGGATCATAATTCTTGTACACACGATGCCCGAAACCCATCAGGCGTACCGATGAGTTCTTATCCTTGGCCAGATCCACGAATTGAGAAACATCTCCGCCATTCTCATGAATGGTGGCCAGTTGCTCCAGGACCGCCTGGTTGGCGCCCCCATGCCTGGATCCCCACAGTGCGGTGATCCCCGCAGCAATACACGCATAGAGATTCGTCATGGCGCTCCCCGCCATGCGTACCGTGGCGGTGGAACAGTTCTGTTCATGATCGGCATGAAGAATGAGCAACAAGTTGAGCGCACGCTCCACCTCTGGATCGACGTGGTAAGGCTCTGCCGGAACTCGAAACATCATATGCAGAAAATTGCCACAGTAGGAGAGCGAATTGTCCGGATAGACAAACGGCTGACCGATCGACTTCTTGTATGAAAAAGCGGCCAGAGTCCTGACCTTAGATAATAGCCTGCAAATCGTCAGGTCGATGTTGTCATCTTGTTCTGGATCATCGTTTTCGGTGTAGAAGGTCGAGAGTCCCAACACCATCGCCGAGAGAATCGCCATCGGGTGCGCCGAAGATGGGAAGCCCTCATAAAAGTGACGCATATCCTCATGGATCATCGAATGATGACGAAGGCTCTGGCGAAACCGCTCGTACTCCTCTGGATTAGGGAGTTCTCCATGGACCAGCAGGTAAGAAGTCTCGACAAAGTTCGAGTTTTCTGCCAGCTGCTCGATGGGGTATCCACGGTATCTGAGGATTCCCTCTTCTCCATCGATGAAGCAGATGGAACTTCGGGTCATCCCGGTATTCACATAGCCAGGATCCAGAGTGATGTAGCCACTCGTTTTCCGAAGAGTACTGATATCGATGCCTTTTTCACCTTCGGTTCCGGTGAACACCGGGAGTTCAATCTCCTGGCCATCGAGTTTAAGAATCGCTTTTTCGCTCGTCGTCTGCCCATCCATCGAGAATTACTTCCGTCCATCCAGCTGACCCTTCGAGCGTCAGCCCAGTCTCCATGAATCCGCGGCCTCCGGAATCGACCCGATCCGGAGTGACAACCGTCCTATCGTTTGAGGGACCCACGGGGCTTCGCGGTCAGAATCGCAGGCTAAACCTGGGGATTACACCGAGAGGCCCTGTCGGTCCGGAGTCGATCATCGTTGCAAAGTCAGCCCGGGGCAAGGGGTTCCACTTTGCTCCTTCAATGTGCTCCTTCACCATCGATTCAGCCGTTGCCCGATTCTGAAGCGGTGCTCTGATCCAAATCATCCAGTTGCCAACCCGAGAGAGAGCGAGCGATGGGTACTCTTCGACCCATGCCGAAGGCGCGCGGTGAGACTCGCAAGATGGGAGCCGATTGACGGCGCTTGTGCTCACTCGATTCGATCAGACCGATCACTCTCCGAATCATCTCGGCATCATGACCTTGATTCTGAATTTGCCGCCCCGACTGGCGTCCCTCGACCCACGCCTCAAGCACCTCATCGAGTTCATCGTAGGGAGGAAGGCTGTCCTCATCCCGTTGATGAGGAGCCAGTTCTGCGGATGGGGCCTTGTCGATGGTCGCCTGGGGGACGCGGCCTCGAAACCGCTCCAACTGGGCGATGGCATACACCTCGCTCTTTCGAACATCCCCCAGAGGGGCCAGTCCTCCACACATATCGCCATAGAGAGTGCAGTATCCCACCGACAGTTCCGACTTGTTTCCAGTCGCCAGCACCATTGCACTCTGTCGGTTGGCGACGGTCATCAGCACCGTGCCACGGATCCGCGCCTGCAAGTTCTCCTGCGCCACTCCCCACTCCCCCTCGCCGAGCAACGGCTCCATCGCGGACCGAAGGGTCCGATAAGAGGGAGTGATGGAAACTTCTTCCAGTTCGATGCCGAGTTTCTGCGCCAACTCCCGCGAGTCATCGAGACTTCCCGTCGACGAATACGGTCCTGGCATCGCAATTCCCAACACCTGATCTGCGCCCAGTGCTTCAACCGCCAGCAATGCGGTGACCGCCGAATCGATGCCACCGGAGAGCCCCAGTACCGCCCGATCGATGTGACACTTGTCGAAGTAATCGCGAATGCCCAGCACCAAGGCACTGGCGATCTCTTCCACCGGATCGAGATCCACCTCTACCGATCGGTTCTGCCCCACCACACCGACCTGTTCCTCAAAGGAAGCAAACTGCTCGAAGGATCGATCGGGATGAACCCGCATACTGGCGCCGTCAAAGATCAGTTCGGTGTTCCCCCCGACCAGGTTGGCCAGCACGATCGGAACCCCATATCGAGCCGCCTGGTCTCGAAACAGTTCCCTGCGGACACCACTCTTTCCATGGCGAAAGGGGCTGGCAGAAGGGCACAGGATGATCTCTGCCCCGGCGTCGATTAATTCTTGCCCTGGATCGCGGCGATAACTGATCGGCCCCGGAGCGGGTCCGGTCCAGAGGTCTTCACAGATGGCGATTCCGACCCGACAACCTGCGATCTGGTGAACCTGAACCGCGCCCCCCGGCTCGAAGGTACGAGATTCGTCAAAAACGTCGTAGGTGGGAAGTAAGACCTTGTCGGAATGGGCCACCACGCGACCATTCTCGATGACGGCAGTACTGTTATGAACAGGCCTCGCGGCACCCTCATCACTGCGGCGCAGTGTCCCCACCACCACCGGAGGTTGGCCCTCCAGTAGGCTCGCTAACCTGACGGTGGCACGTTCGACCGCGGCCACGAAATCTTCCCGGGTGACCAAATCGAGTGGCGGATAACCACAGATCGCCAGTTCCGGGAAGAGCACCAGTTGCGCCCCAGCAGCAGAGGCACTCTCCACGGCAGAAACGATCCGGTCGCAGTTGCCGACCAGATCTCCAACAGTAGTGTTGATCTGTCCGATGGCGATGCGCACCATCTGATTATCCCATCATCCGGAAACCACCATCGACATAGATAACTTCACCGGTGATTCCGCTGGCCAGAGGAGAGAGCAGAAAGGTCGCTGCATTTCCCACCTCTTCGGTGGTCACTCCTCGACCGAGTGCGGCCCTCTTTTCGACCTCAGAAAAGATTTCGGAAAACCCACTGATTCCCCGGGCTGCGAGAGTCTGTATCGGTCCGGCGCTGATCGCGTTGACGCGAATATTTCGTTCTCCAAGATCCATCGCAAGATATCTCATACTCGCCTCGAGACTCGCCTTGGCCACTCCCATGACGTTGTATCCGCGAATCGCCCGCTCCGCTCCGAGGTAACTGAGGGTGATCATCGAGGACCCCGGTTCCATCCGGCTGGCAGCCTCACGGGCCAGTCGAGTGAAGGACCATGAACTGATCTCATGGGCTTTGAGCCAACCTTCACGGCTGGTGTCGATGTAGGAGCCCTCCAGATCCTGCTTGTCGGCAAATCCGATCGAGTGAACGAGAAAATCGAGCCCGCCCCACTTCTCATCGACGGCGGCGAAGAGGGACTCGATCTGACTGTCGTCATTGACATCACAGGGCAGCACCAGTTCCGCATCGACCCTCTCTGCCAGCGGTCGCACGCGGCGTTCGAGCCGATCTCCCTGGTAGGTGAATCCGAGCCGTGCTCCACCCTGATGAAGCACCTGGGCGATTCCCCAGGCGATGCTGCGGTCATTTGCGACGCCTAGGATCAATCCTCTACGCCCTGTGATGCAATCGGCAAAGGCCATTCGGCCCCCTTTCTGGATCACCAGGATCCTACCCCTTGAAGCCATCTGAGGGGAGCGATCTGAGGGGAGCGATCCGCTCGGGTTCGATGGGAAATCGGGTCCGATGAAAAACTGCCCCCAGCGACTTCAGAAGAAGTCGCTGGGGGCAGCGGAGAAACGGGTTCTACCCGCAGAACAGGACCCGTCTGACCACAGGCTAGAGTTGTGAACCTCTCGGGGCCGCTTCCTTCTTCTCCGTTGAAGAATCTTCCGCTTCTGAAACCTGCTCCGAGAAGGTGTACATGCGCAATCCACCTTCGACGATGGAGGTGCGAGATGCTTGCCAGCCGAAGTACTTGCGGAACAGTTCAGATTCCGGAATATTCTCCGGATCGAACAGGAACAGCATATTTTCGTCGGAACCAAGATCGGGAGCGATCAGTGGAAGAAGTCCCAGCAGCGGACGAGCAAGGTCTGCGACCTGGCTCAAGGAATCGCCGATATTGGACATGCTGATTCCAGCACCCTGGGTCGCCTTCACCTTGGAAAAAACGGTGGCAGTTCTCTGATCGGAACCGAAAGGGGCTCCCCCTTCTCCATCGATCAAGCGCAGCGCAGATTGAACCTCCTCGACGCTACTGGAGAAGATGAACCAGTCACCATCCACGCACCAACCGGGCACCACCGCCGAACCTTCACCCGCAAACTCTGGTGGCACATCTCCGAGCGGATCGAAACTCCACAGAGTTCGCCCGAGGAATTCATCTTTCTGGAGGGCCGCTCCCATCATCTCGGGTCGCCCGAGCGCTCCCATCAACTGATCAAAGGGAACGCTATTTCGAAGTTTCATGCTGAGGCACATCGGGAAACTGGGAGCTCCTCCACCCATCATCATCGCCATCGGATCGATGGCGAGCTTTCCCTCTTCTAGCGGAGGTGCGAAGACACAAAAAGTTCCTTCGATGGAGTCGACCATTTCCATCACATCCACACCGATGGTCATCTTGGCCATCTGGAGTGCAGACTCCATCTCTGCGGCAATCTCCTCAGGATCGCCTCCTTCGAGAGCGGCCGCCACCGAGATGCCGATGTCAAAGATGTTTGAGAGGTCGAGCTTCATCAGTGAGACACCACTGGTGCCTTCCGGAACAAATGCTGGAATCGTGATATCCGAATTGGCTTGCGGAATCAGACCCGTGATTCCAGGACGCCCTTCCAGGCCCATTACTACATCGTTTCCGACTCCACCTTCGTCGACGTAACTACGGCCCGCAAAGCCGCTGATCGCTTCGAGACCCAGGGCAGCGATGATCTTGGAGGGGACAAAACTGGACCCTGCATCGAGATCTTCATCCTCATCGAATCCCGCTTCATTCCCAGAATCACCAAAGGCCATGTCCAGCATCGGGGTCAAGTTCCACAGGGCATCCAGATTGAAGAAACCGTGCGTGGTTCCTCGCTTCAGATGGGTCTGACTCAACTGATAGATCCGTGTCGAGCTGAATCTTTCGCCGACAACGGTATCTCCCTCGGCGAGGTATTCTTCCAGGCCATTCTTACTGCTACCGATGACGTGGTGATCCTCGAACTGGCCGATATAGAGACCGACGCCAGGCATTCCCTCGATGCCAGAGAACTCGAGATCTCCAATGCTAAACTTTGTCTTCGAAGCGGACTGCTCTTCGGCTTCGATCATCGCCTGTAACTTGGTCAGCATTTCCTGGTGAACCACACCGAACTCCGCCGGGCCGTGGAAATCGATGATCAAGTCAGGCATCGGCATGCCCATGTCCATCCGATAGCCGATTCCAAGAACAAATTCGCCGGTCATCTGTTCCCACAAGTTGGCGAGATGATCCCAGATCATCGAGAGGTCATCCTTTAACTCGGGCTGGTCCTCGAGACCGCCGAGGGCGAGGGCTTGGCCGATTCCGCTGATCAGCCTGTCGCCAATCGCCTCGATGGTCGGCTCCTTCAGAAATCTCGCAATGTCCGTCTCGGCTGCCATTTCTCGCTCTGCTTGCCAGTCATCGACGGTCCAGACAAACACCGTGTGCTTTCCCAATCGATCCCCGCCGCCGTCGGCTGTCGAAGATCCAGCGACCAGCAAGACAGTTGCAAACAACATTCCATAAACGATCTTGGATACCATTTGGGTATCTCCTTCCGCGGAGTTTTCCGCAACAGCCATCGGAGTTTACGGGTCAATCTCCGGGTTGATTTTTTCTCGGTGGTGGCAAATAGCGTACACCGGTGTTTGGTTGACTTTCGTCAAAAAGAAACGCATCCCTACGATCAATGAAAAACTTGACCTGATCGAGAGGAATTGCGAAATTTAAGCCCTCCGATTGGAGAATTTTCATATTCGTGACCCCGATCACCTCTCCCGCTTCATTGAAGAGCGCACCGCCCGAATTACCGGGATTGATCGGTGTCGTGGTCTGGATATAAACCTGCCCCTCGAAGGACCGGTAAGGATCGGAGATGATGCCCTCGCTGACGCTCCTCTCGAATCCTCGAGGCGTGCCGACGGCGAACACCTTCTGGCTCCGATCGAAAGAGCCGGTCGCTGCGAACTTGACTGGTTTCAGCTGCAACTTCTCGGCATCCGGGATGCGAAGCAGAGCCAGGTCGAGGAACGGATTGAGGGCGACGATCTCGACATTCTCAATCTGTTCCTTTCGAGCTCCTCCCTTGGCATCATCGAGATACACCGTCAGTTGAAGATCTCTTTCTCCTTCGACCACGTGAACATTGGTGATCACCAGTCCCTCTTTATTGATGATGAAACCACTCCCGAGCCCACCTCCGGCCATGACCCGGACCACTGAACCGCGTGCACGATTCTCCGCTTCCTGCAATGGCAAGGGGATCCCCGGTCCTACCTGATAGACACTTTGGGACTTCGACGCTTCCTCCACCTCACCCGAATCGGTGATCAGGCTTCTGGAGATCACAGCATTCAAAGGGATCTGGATGATCGTCGGGCCGATATCGACAAATATCTTTTCATCGCCCTGCTTGATCACCGTTCCTGAAAGGTGGTTCCCACCGACCAGTTCGATCCGTTCTCGCTGGATCCCAGAGACCGGAGCATCTGCAGCGGAGGGCGGAGACTGAACCCCAGTGAGGGAAGCGAACAGGATAAGGGTCAACGAAAGCATCTGGTTTCTCCTTAATTACAAACCCTCGGGGGTTCTTCTCATGTCCTCAAGTGACTACCATTCGATGATCCAGCATATTGATCTGGTGGTGGTTGTTCTGCAAGGTTCTACATGTCCACGCATGGCATTTTTGTACGCTTTCCTGGAGGATCGTCATGGCTAAAGGTGAACCATCGAATCGACTGTGGCTGCTGAGTTTGCTGGCCCTGATCACAGTCTCGGCACTACCCTCAGGCATCCTCACTGCAAATGTGGCTGCAAATGGGGCGGCAGATGGGAGTTTCGGCTTCTCCGATCTCCAGGTGTTCCGCCTCTCCTCTGCTGGGGGCCCCTGGCACTCTGCGGATCTAGATGACGACGGGGACATCGATCTGGTGGTCTGGGATGGGAACCAGGGTGAGTTGATCCAGTTACTGCGCGATCCAGATGTGACCGGATACATCCACACAGAGGGCGGCAACACCCTCGTCGATCCCGATGGCTGGAGACGAACAGCGGTTCCTGTCCGCGCTTCGGTCGAGGCGATCGCCAGCGGAGACGTGGATGGAGATGGTCACTTGGATCTGATCCTCAGTTGCCCTGATGCCAACCGGATCGAAGTTCGCTGGGGCTCCGCGAGCCCAGATCGGTTCAGGTCAGATTTTCGACTGCGACTGCGCGAGATTGCACATGGCGACCGGAGCATCGATTTCGAACCGGGGCAGGATCGGCAGACGGTGATCCGCATCCTGTCGAAGGAGGGCATTCATGAAGTTCGAAATTTGACGCGATCGGGAGTCCCCGACATCGAGACCTTGCCGGGAACCGCAGTCAATCCGATCGCCCTCCATCGTGCCGACATCGATGGGGACGGGATTCACGACTTGCTGACGGTGAGCAGCGCCTCAGCAGATCGACGGCACCCATTGCGAGTTCGGCCGGGGTCTGCCGAGGGTTGGAGTTCAGAGATCCTGCTGGAAGCCGAAGATTCCCGATTACTGGGACTCGCCACCACTGACGAGGGCGTCCTGCTGATGATGTCAGACAAGAATCGCCCGGTCCTAAGAGGTCTTCGCATGGAGCGAGGAAGAGGACGGCAGGTTCTTCCCAGTCCCGAGGTCTTCCCCCTCTCCCCCAAGGGGATCGGGGCCGGTTCGCTAGCCATCGGCGACATCGATGGCGATGGCGATCCAGATGTTGTGATTTCCGATGCACAGTCCTCTCTGCTGAGACCCTTCTGGAACCGGAAGGGGCATCTCACTCCGGGTTCTCCCTCCGCCACGCTCAAGAAGCCGAAATCGCTACTGATCCACCACCAGGAGGTGATCATCACCAGCCCGGAGGAAGGGGGAGGCGGCAAGTCCACCGCTGAACAGGGTGGGTTTTCCTTCCCCGCTTTACTCGAGGGTGAGCAGATCTCGACACTGATCGGAATCGCCGGCTCCGGTGAGTCGTTCCCCTTGGTCAGCCTCCATCGTGGAGATGAGAAGTCTCGAACCTACCAGTTGATTCAGTGGCCACTGGAGAGCGGCGTCTCCACGACCTTCGAGTCCGTTCGGGAACCCAGCGCCCTGCACGTCTTTCCCGCAGTTGACGCAACTCAGATCACCATGGTCGAGATCCCCTTCGAAACTCCCAGGTTTTTCCGCATCCAAGCGGGTCAGTTTGAAACGATCCAGATCCCGGCAACGGTCGAATCGGGGGGAAGCGTTCAACGAGGTCCCTCGGACCAACTGCTGATCGCCCGGGAGGGTCGCTGTCGCATCATCACCATCGAAGGATTGACTGCTCAGGTAGAACGACAGATCGATGCTCCCGGGGGCTCGGCCAAATTGGTCGCCGCAGTGCCGATTCGTCTACCGGATCAACGTGCCCAGTTGGCGCTCATCGACGCCGGTCAAGGACTGATTCATCTGTGCGACAAAACCGGTGTGTATGCCTCGGTCGAAGGGCCATTCCAAAAGGTTAAGCAGGCCATCACTACAGATCTGGATGGAGATGGATTCGACGAGATCCTGATGTTGACCGATCGAGCCCTGCTGGTGATTCGACCCACCGATCGCGACTGGATCTCCAGCGATGTCTTCTCTCGCAGAAGTGAGCAACAAAATAGTCGATCGACTGCGATGGCCAGCGGTGACCTCGATGGCGACCGAATCGATGATCTGGTCGTGGTGGACGGGGTCCGTGGTGAACTGGAAATCCTCGCAGGGGGAACTGATCTGTTCCGAAGCGTCCTCAGTTTCCCGGTCTTCGAGAAGAAATTATTTCGAGGCGGAGGCCGAGGAATCGAGCCGCGAAGGGTGATGATTCGGGACTTCGACGGCGATGGTCTGCAAGATGTAGCCATTCTCGTTCATGATCGCCTGATCATTTACCCACAAGACTCGAACGATGGAGCGAACTGAGGATGGAAAAATCCACGGACCCGAAGACCTGGCTGCTCGAGGGAGACCTGGTCGAAGGTGGCGGGATCACCCGCTCACGACTACGAATCTGTCATCAAAAAGGCATCATCCTCGAACGAGGAGATCTGCCGGGTCAACCAGATGTAGTGTGGCCCAAAGGGGTCATCGTCTGTCCCGGATTCATCGATATTCATGTCCATTGCCGCGACGATCCCGGCGGAACTCAGAGGCACAAGGAGGACTACCGCAGCGCCAGTGAAGCGGCGATTCACGGTGGAGTCGTACTGCTGGGAGATATGCCCAACAATCCGGATCCACCCCTCGATGCCGGATCCTATCAGCGAAAACGGGATCTCGCAGATGAGAAATCACTGGTCGATGTGGTGCTCTATGGACTTCTATCGATGGGCGGAACTCCGTTTCGTGATGACATCCCCTGGAAGTGCTACTTTGGTCCCAGCGTCGGAGATATCGACTCCTGGGGAGACTCGACCGTCGCACAGGTGCTCGAACCGTTCCGTGGTCAACTGGTGATGTTCCATGCAGAGGATCCGGGGATCCTCCAGCGGCACGCCGATCGCCCGACCCACGAGCAACGGAGGCCACCGGAAGCGGAGGTCGAGGCGATTCGCTCGATCTTAGCCATCTGCAAGGTGCTGGAGATCCACCCACACATCGCCCACCTTTCGACCGCAGATGGACTCGCTCTCATCGAACAGGCTCGTGCCGAAGGTCAAAGCGTCAGCACCGAGGTCGCCCCTCACCACCTCTCTTTCGATGAAGAGAATCGCCACCAGTTTGACCGCTCGGACTGGCTTCAGATGAATCCACCTCTTCGCACTCCAAGAGATCGCCACGCACTAATGGAGGGGCTCATCTCGGGTTCCATCGACTGCATCGCCACCGATCATGCTCCCCACTCCCGGCAAGAAAATGCCGACGGGATTTCGGGTGTGCCGCTGCTCGACACCTTCGGCGGGTTCCTGTGCCAGTTGGCGGCACAGGGAGTCTCCTGGCCACTGCTGGTCGAACGAGCCTCAGCGACCCCGGCCCGAATCTTTTCCAGATTCTTCCCCGGAACGATGGGTGATCTCCAACCTGGATCGGTCGCTTCCTTGTCGATCCTCGATCTTCGACAGCCATGGGAGGTCAAGGGAAGCGAGATCCGTAGCCGCGCAGGCTGGTCTCCCTACGAGGGGATCCACTTTCCAGGAAAGGTGATCGAGACCGTTCTGAGGGGAGTTCGCTGGGATGCGACCACGGTCGAAAAGATCGATCAAGATCGAGCTTCGTCGGAGTGACCGGGGAACTCATCGAGCGGCAGGACCACCGAGGAAACAACTTTCACCAGCGCCTGCAATGAGTACGGCTTTTGGATGAAGGCCTGGAAGGGCCCGCGATCCTGAACCAACTCGCGCCCATAACCGCTGGAGAGAACCAGTGGTAGATGGCTCCACCTCCGGTTGATTTCACGACCCACCTCGAGTCCATTCCGACCCGGCATCTCCATGTCGATGATCACCACATGATACTGACCCTGGGCCCGGTCCAACATCTCGATCCCTAGATCTCCATCCTCAACTGAGTCGACCAGATAACCGGTGCGCTCCAGCATTCGCACCAGGATCTTTCGCACCATCAGATCGTCATCGATCACCAGAGCGGTGCGTCCATTCCCATCGGTCTCGACGATCTTTTCAGTACTGAGCGGTTTGGTCTCTTCAAATTCACAGATGGGAAACATGGCCTTGAAACAAGTGCCCACTCCCAGTTCGGACTTCAGTTCCATGGCTCCACCATGGCCCCGAACAATCCCAAGAACCGCAGCGAGGCCCAGCCCTCTACCGGTGAATTTGGTCGAGAAGAAAGGTTCAAAACAGCGCGCTTGAGCTTCCTCAGACATTCCGGATCCACGGTCTTCAACCGCAATAACGACGTACTCCCCATCCTCCAACTCGGAGTTTGCTGCCATCGGATCCACCAGATCAGCCGCCCTGAAACTTCTGACATAAGTCTTCACTTCCACCGGGTGATGATTGTGCATCGAAGCTTCCGCTGCGTTGATCACCAGATTCATCACCACCTGCTGAATTTGAGTCTCATTGCATTGAATAGTGCTTGAACCCGCATTCATGGAGTATTCCACTCCGATGGTTTTTGGTGTCGAGAGTCGAACCAGGGAGGTGATCTCCTCGACCAACTTGTCGAATTGGATCACCCTTTCGTTGAGCCGCCCCTTCCCGGCATAGGCGAGCATCTGGCTCGTCAATTCAGATGCCTTCATCGCCCCAGCGTCGATCTCCTTCACCTGATCGCGAACCTGCTCAGGCAACTCTTCGTCATGAAGCAGGAGACTTGCATTTCCTGACACTGCCTGCAAAAGATTATTGAAGTCGTGCGCGATTCCTCCCGCCATCACTCCCAGGCTTTCCAGTTTCTGCGCTTCCTGGAATCGAGCCTCCATTACCGTTTTCTCAAGCTCCATCTTTGATTGTCTACGCCTGAGCAGCAGCAGTAATACAAAGCTGCCCGCCAGGGTCAGGATCCAGACCGCCAGGGTCAGCCGATGGTTTCTGAGGTTCGCCGTAGATGCAGCGGACTGATGGGTGCGAACGGTTTTTTCGATCAGCCGCGCACTAACAAGAACTTCCTCGTAGATGAAGTCGAAGTCGATATCACTCTGACTTCCGGCCTCGCTTCCCAAACGATCATCGAAACGATCAGCGAGACGGGCATTGGCCGATTTCTCGAGACGTATCAGTTGCTGCTGTAATTCCAAGGTGTGATCGAGAATACTCAAATCATCTACAACCACGTCCATCACACCCCCACCCTTGTGCGAAAGTGCAGTTTTAAACTCACGGGCGGCAGCGTGAGCATCTTCAAAGCGATGGGTCACATCTGAAATCTTCTGGCCGGTATCCCCGGTGATCAGTTCCTCGGTCCACAGGTGGGCTTCCGCTACATTTTCTCGGATTTTGGAGAGTTCTGCGGTGAGCTCTGCGTACTCTTTGCCCTCGATGAGCCACTCCTGATGGAGGAACAGCAGCGGACCCAGCGAACAGATCGCCAGTAGAACGAAGGAAATCCCCAGCATTTGGATCGATTTGATCATCCCAGATCCCTCTCCGCGGTTCCAACTTCGCTGATTCCCAGTGAAGCCCTGAGCAGTGCCTAGCGGAAGCAGAATATCATGCAGGGAGAAAAAACAGCAGGTGGTCTAGTTGACCACCCGCTGCAAATCCCTCGAATTCGAATCTGGCGCTATTCAGGGGCAAGAATCGTATGAATTACAACTCAGCGAATCTGCCGTGGGATCAAGCCCGCAGGTCTCCCCGGGAGCCGCCAGTGGAGAGGAACCGAACAGGTACCCGAGCAAGGCCACCGGATCGGAGATGTCGATGACACCGTCGTCATTGCAATCGGTCGAGGATAGACATGACGGATCGGGTTTACCACTGAACAGGAATCCGAGGGCTTTCACGACGTCTGCAATATTCACCATTCCATCGGCATTGGGATCACCTCTGCGGAAGAATGTCGCTTCACAACTGTCTGGAACCCCGTTGCCATCCGAATCCGCAGTGGACCCGTTTGCGATATCACAACTATCGGGTGTGTTATTTGAATTGCAATCGGGCGTAGTTCCAGCATCGATCTCGCAATCGTCGATGGAACCATTCCCATTGCAATCGTCCGCAATGCCCAGGTCAATTTCGCAGTTGTCGAGCAAGGTATTGGTGTTGCAATCTTCTGCAGTGCCGGCCGCCAGTTCACAAATATCCGGAACATTGTCGAAGTCACAGTCCACAAGCGTGCCATTCTGAATGTCACAAACATCATGAACACCATTGCCATCGCAGTCGTTGGTCGCCAACTGACAGACGTCTGGAACACCATCTCCATCGCAATCCTGAGCACCGGCTTCGATGTCGCAGGAGTCCTCGACCCCGTTGGAATCGCAATCAGTGCCCGGCGTCTGGCAAGAATCGGGAATCAAATCTCCATCACAATCGATTTCGATCCCGGCTGCAATATCACACGCATCCGGTTCGCCATTGTTATTACAATCGGTGGTGTTTCCGATGGAGCATTCGCAAGAGTCGACGATGAAGTTGCCGTTGAGATCCAAGCTCGCGATGTTGGCGGGAACAATCTTAAAGATCTCTCCTCCAGCCCAATCGCAGATGTAAACCTCGCCATAGGCGTCCTGGCCAAATCCAGCGATTCCGGTGATGCTCTGTGAGCCGGGAGGATTCAGTTCGGAGGTGCGAGTGGTGAATTCGGAGACACTGGTTCCAGTCCACCGGAAGGACCAGATCTGGTTGGAACACCAGTCACCGTAGAAATACAGGCCTTGCATATCGGGCATCGCACAGCCGCTGTAAACATTGCCTCCGGTGATGGAACAACCACTGCCATGATTGTAGACCTGCTTGGGGTCGGTCAAGGAGGCGGCGTTACAGGTGCAGCCAGACAACCCCGTGCAAGTATTCCCCTCCATGCAGCGCCAACCGTAATTCTCTCCTCCAGTCGAGCCGGCCGACTGGATGTTCACTTCTTCCCAGTTAAATTGCCCGACATCTGCGATGTAGAGATCTCCGGTGAGCCGGTCGAAGGAGAATCGCCACGGATTCCGCATTCCGGTCGCCCAGATCTCATCGAGAGGAGCACCGGGGCCGGCAAATGGATTGTCGACAGGAATCGAATACGGGGTGCCTCCGTCGACATCGATGCGGAGGATCTTGCCGAGACGGGTGTTGATGTTCTGACCGTTCCCCTGGGGATCGTTGGCACTTCCCCCGTCTCCAAGGCCGATATACAGATAACCGTCGACCGGACTGAACTCGATCATTCCACCGTTGTGATTCGAGTACGGCTGATTCTGGGTTAACACGATCTGAGCGCTGGACGGATTCGCCACGTTTGGATTGGTCGAAGAGACCGAATAACGGGCGACCGTCGTGTTCGATGAATTATTGGTGTAGTAGACGTAAAAGTATCCGTTGCTGGTGTAGTCGGGGTGAAAGGCCAATCCCAGTAATCCCCTCTCATCCGATCCGGAAGTCCCCCCCCCGACAATCGAATTGATGTCCAGGAAAGGAGTCGAGAGCAGCTGAGCATTGGTCATGTCATAGATTCGAATCGTTCCCTGTTGTTGCAGGATGAAAAGTCGTTCGAAATCTCCGCTAGGTGCCGTCACCAAAACTGGGCGGCTGACACCACTGACGACTCTTCGAGTGGAGAGTGGAGTCCCCCCCGCATCGACGGGAACGGGAATGACCAGCAACAGCAGAATCACAACTTCAACTAGTTTCAATCTGCACATCTCAATCGCCTCTTGTTGTCTCTCAGGGCCTGTAAGTGGATGATGGACCCTGGCAACTACCAGAATCTTCCTCTAGAAGTGTACCCCACTCGCATCCCGAATTCTCCGGCGAATAGAGGAAACTACGCCCTGATACGGGCTTTGCAGGTCAGCCGATTCACCGTCAAGGCCGCTTAGGGCTATGGGCTTAGGGCTTAGGGCGATGGGCTTAGGACGATGGAGAGATCTGGATGAGTCTGGCATGAATTAGATCGATGACATCATGCGGAGTCGATGTCCCCGCCGTGATCCCGACATGTTCCACCCCTTCAAACCAGCGCGCCTCCAGTTGCTCAGCGTTCTCGATCTGGTAGGCAGTGACCTCTTTTTCCTTGCATACATTGAGCAACTTGTGGGTATTGGAGGAATTGGTTCCGCCCACCACGATCATGACATCGACCTGATCGGACAGTTCATCGACGGCATTTTGACGATCCTTGGTCGGCTTGCAGACGGTATCGATGAACTCGACCTCCATCTCTGGAAAACGCTGGCCGATCTGCTCCAGGATCTCCTTCGCCTGACGAATTCGATAGGTCGTCTGACAGACGATGCCGATTCGGGCTCGTCCCTCCAGTAGGTGTAGATCAGCGAGATTTCCGAGGACGGTAAAATCGGTCAGATCGCCGACGATGCCTCTCACCTCGACATGCTCTCTCTGGCCGATCACCACCGGGTGCCACCCCTCTTTGACCAGCCGCCGAACCGCCTGATGGACTCGCAGGACCAGCGGGCAGGTCGCGTCGTACACGATGTGCCCCTGGTCACTGAGCTTTTGCTTGAGACTCGCGGGGGCTCCGTGGGCGGTGATCATGACGTTTCTGGTGGTGATCTCATCATCACTGGAACTGACCATCTTCACCCCCGCATCATGTAATCGCTGCACCGTCTGCGGGTTATGAACCAGTTGGCCGACGATGGTGAGGTCGGATGAGATCTCCGGAGTGAGAGCCGCATCGATGGCATCTCGGACTCCAAAGCAGGTTCCCAGTGCTCGTGCCCGGGTGATCCTCATAACCAGACCTCCAACTCCAACCGATGGACCCCTCTATTTTACCCTGAACCCGGACCACTTTCGAGCCGAAGCGAAGCAGGATCTGGATCCTCTTTCGGTTGCATCCGGCGGCAGCATCGGTTGCCATCGGATCTCGTCAGCATCGAGGGGCAGTTACAAACCGCCCTGGAGAGGGACCGTTCTTGTCCGTGGAACAACCCGTATCCCAAGAGCCCAACTCCCAAGGGCCCGTTTCCCAAGAGCCCGTATCCCAAGAGACCAGTACCAACACCAACTCCAAAGGGCCCAGTTCCAAAGGGCCCCGCACCGTCCGTGCCCCCCGCGGCAGTGAGATCACCTGCCAATCTTGGCTGATCGAAGCTCCACTGCGAATGCTGATGAACAATCTCGATCCAGAGGTCGCAGAAGATCCCGATCGCCTGGTCGTCTACGGTGGATCGGGAAAAGCAGCCAGAACCTGGGAATGTTTCGACGCCATCGTCTCGACCCTGAGATCGATGCGGCCCGATGAAACTCTACTGATCCAGAGCGGCAAGCCAGTGGCGGTCGCACGGACTCACGCCGATGCACCGAGGGTTCTGATCGCCAACTCGAATCTGGTTCCGCGCTGGGGAACCATCGAAGAATTCCGCCGCCTAGAGGCGGAAGGACTGACGATGTACGGTCAGATGACCGCCGGTTCGTGGATTTACATCGGGACCCAGGGAATCCTCCAAGGCACCTACGAGACCTTCGTCGAGGCGGGTCGCCAGCACTTCGGTGGCGATCTTGCAGGACGCTGGATCCTCACTGCGGGCCTGGGCGGAATGGGCGGAGCGCAGCCGATGGCCGCCTCGATGGCAGGGGCCGTTTCACTGACCATCGAGGTCGATCCAGCGCACATCCAGCGGCGCCTGGAGACGGGATATCTCGACGAGTCCTTCAACGATCTCGATGCCGCACTGCAACGGGTAGAGGAGTTGTGTTCGAAGAAGGAGGCTCGATCGGTAGGCGTGCTCGGTAACGCAGCCATCCTGGTTCCTGAGATCCTCCGCCGTGGCATCGTTCCAGACATGGTCACCGATCAAACCAGTGCTCATGATGCCCTGTGTGGTTACATCCCTGACCAACAACCTCTCGATGAGGTCCTGGCGATGCGCGATGCCGATCCAGATCGGTACATCGAGTTCTCGATGGACGCGATGCGGCGCCATTGCGAAGCGATCGTAGGACTCCAAGCGGCAGGATCGATCGCCTTCGATTATGGCAACAATCTGAGAGGCCAGGCTCAGGACGCTGGTTTCGAGAACGCCTTCGACTACCCCGGATTTGTCCCGGCCTATGTCCGACCGCTCTTCTGCCAAGGTAAGGGTCCCTTCCGCTGGGTCGCCCTCAGTGGTGATCCCGCTGACATCCACCGCACCGATCAAGCCATCCTCGAACTGTTTCCCGAGGACCAGCACCTCTGTCACTGGATCCGAACCGCTCAGGAGCGAGTCCAGTTCCAGGGCCTTCCAGCGCGGATCTGCTGGCTCGGCTACGGCGAACGGGCCAAATTCGGCCTCAAAATCAATGAGCTGGTCGCCAACGGCGAAATCTCGGCCCCCATCGTCATCGGTCGAGACCACCTCGATTGTGGTTCGGTCGCCTCCCCCAATCGAGAGACGGAATCGATGCTCGATGGATCCGATGCCATCGCCGATTGGCCGCTACTGAACCTGATGCTGAATACCGCCAGCGGAGCCACCTGGGTCTCACTCCATCATGGAGGAGGGGTCGGAATCGGCAACTCGATCCATGCCGGAATGGTGGTCGTCGCCGATGGAACCGAGGAGGCCGCGGCGCGCCTCGAGAGGGTCCTGACCAACGATCCCGGCACAGGGATCTGGCGTCATGTCGATGCGGGTTACCCACAGGCCACCGAGTTCGCCGATGAACATTCAGTGTGGGTTCCGATGCGAGGAGGCCGACCCCGATGAAGACCTCCGTCGACCTCATGATCGAGAATGTCGAGAGACTATTTCCCGGCCACAAGGAAGTTTGCAAGGGAGCCTCCGTCGCAGTCGATGGAGGACGAATTCAGGCGATCGGACCGGCGCAGAAAATCGCCGGTCTTTTCGATGGCACCCGGACACTCGATGGCCGCGGTAAGTTGTTGACCGCTGGATTTGTCGATTCACACACACACCTGGTCTTCGGCGGCGAACGATCGGGTGAGTTCGTCCTACGCTGTGCAGGTGGCGACTATGAGCAGATCGCCAGCGAAGGCGGAGGGATTCGGGCGTCCGTCCGGATGACCCGCGCCGCAACCCTTCAACAACTGGTCGATTCAGCCAGACCACGACTGCAAAGAATGATGGCAGCCGGCTCCACCACCATCGAGATCAAGAGCGGATATGGACTCGACCTGGAGAGCGAATTGAAGATGCTCCGGGCGATTCGCCAACTGTCCGAAGAATTCCCGATCGAGATCGTCTCCACCTTCATGGGAGCCCACGAGATTCCCGACGAGTGGCGTCACGATCGAGCCGAATATGTCCGCATCATCTGCGAGCAGATGATCCCTCAGGTGGCCCGAGAAGGCCTGGCCGAATTCTGCGACGTGTTCTGCGAACGGGGCGTTTTCGACTCCCAGGAGAGTATCCAGATCCTCCAGGCGGGTCAGGAGCATGGCCTCAAACCAAAGGTTCACGCAGACGAGTTGGCGGCCTCCGGCGGCTCTCAGGTCGCCGCCCAGGTCGGTGCCGTGAGTGCCGACCACCTGATGGAAGTCACCGCTGAGGGAATCGAGGCACTGAAAGGTGCTGGAGTAGTTCCCACCCTCCTTCCCGGGACCACTTTCTATCTGCGCAAATCAGGTTACGCTCCGGCTCGGTCCCTGATCGACGCGGGGCTCGAAATCGCGATTGCGACCGACCGGAATCCAGGATCGTGCACCATCGAAAGCATGCTTTTCATCGCAGGCCTATCGGTGATGCACCTGGGCCTGACTCCGTCAGAAGCCATCGTCGCCGCCACTCGCGGAGGCGCTCGGGCGCTCGGACGTGAGGCACAATGCGGCACGATTGAAGAGGGTAAGCGGGCAGACCTGATCCTGTGGGATGTTCCGGATGAGGATGTACTGATTCACGAATTCGCCAACCAAGTTCCTCACGTTGTTTGCGCCGCAGGACGGATCGTGTTCGATTCGCACACTGCCATCACTGATAGATCCGACCTCACGTCGGACCAGGGGGTTTGAACCAGATGTCCAAGTTCACCGATCGACTCACTCAGACCATGAATGAACAATCCTGGGGCGAATACGAAGAGGCATGGCTCGACGCCATCGAGGGTGGAACTGTTCACTTTGCCGAATACCTACAGGCGACCAACCGGGCGATCAGCGCTGGTCACGGAGAACGAGCTGGCCAGATGCTCGAACTACTCCTCCAATCGGGTCACACCGACGATCTGTCCCCCGATAAGAAGGTGGAGTTCCATGAGGTTCTCGCTTGCAGCCTTCCACGAAACAAAGATGCACGCTCATTGTTGCTCGACATCTACAAGTCCCAATTCGGACACATCGATGGATTCGAGAACTGCGTGACAACTTCAGGCCTGATGGATGGAACCAGACCTAATGAAATCATTCCTCTCTTCAAGAGGATGGTCCATTACCAACCCGGATCTTATGTGAAGCACCGCTCCGGCTGGGGCGTCGGCGTGGTGAAGGAACTGGATGCGACGATCGGGTCGGCCACGGTTGACTTCCAGAAGAAGGAGGGCCACTCCGTCAAGTTGGAGGCTCTTCCGCAGATTTGCGACCCTCTCGATGCCGATCACTACTTGGTGATGGGTTGGAAGAGACCGGACGAACTGCGCTCGCTCGCAGACCAGGAACCGGGGGAAATGATCAAACTGGTGTTGAGGACCAGCAACAAGCCGATCCCCCTCTCCAGGATCAAGGAAGCGCTGAGCGGAATCGCGGTACCCGCTTCCTCATGGAGCAAGTGGTGGACCCGTGCCAGAACCGCCATCAAGAAGGACCCGCTGGTCGGCCAATCCGGCGGCAAGAATAACGAGTTGTATCTTCTCGATGGCCCCGAGGCTCTCACCACCAGCATCGATCGACGCTTTGCCAACCTGACTCCCAACGATCGCCTCAAGACGATACGTGAGTGCCTCATTGAGTTCCAAGACGACGAACATGCTCTGCTCGCTCCACAGTTCAAATTGTTACGCCGCGACATCGCGCGTGGAGACCTGGAGCCAGCACAGCGAATTTCTGCCCTGCTGTTGCTGACGGATCACTCTCCCGATGGCGACGAGGTGATGTCGATCGGTGCCATCGTCATGAAGGCCGCCCACCCGGCGGACCTGCTCAACATGCTAGGGCGTGAAGAAGATCAGAAAGAAACTCTCGCTGTGATCCGCAAACTGGATCCAGATCGTTGGATCACGCTTCGAGAAGAACTGATGTTAAAATCGGACGATTCGTTGCGCGAACTGATCATCCAGATGTACGAGTCCAGCGACGAGCTACACATGGTCGACCAGATCGGCTCCAGTGTGCTCCTCAGACCGGGGAAATCCCCTCTGCTGTTCCTCCATATGGTGCGCCGATCGGCCTCCGGCGATCACAAGTTCTTCCCCTGTCTCAAAGGAGTCTCTTCTTCTGACCTATTCCGTCAGGCAGCAGCGATTTTCGATCGACTCTCCCTCGAGGGCGAAGTGAACAAAACTGCGGAGATCACGACCTCAGTGAAACGCTATCGTCAGCAACTATCGGTCAAGCCTTTCGGGCTCCTCAAACGGGTACTGGAAAACTGCGACCTGACCGACGCCCGCGAAATCTACATGCAGTTGGCCGGTGCACGTTCCATCAGCGATTCCAATCTGGAGAAAGCCAAGGCGATCATCCTTCGGAAGTTCCCCAAGGTTTTGGCTGGGCAAGCCAGGCGAGGCAGTGTTGCCGATCGGCAATCCGCCATCTACTCGACTCAGGCGGGCATGAACAAGGTCCAGGATGAACTGACTGACATTCGTAATGAGAAACTACCTGCGATCTTCAAGGCCATCGGAGATGCGGCGGCACTAGGTGACCTGAGTGAAAATGCAGAGTTCACATCGGCCATCGAGGAGCGAGAGAATCTCAACCGTAGGGTGATGGAACTACAGGGATCTCTCGATCGAGCTCGTCTCATCAATCCCGACGAGGCCAGCACCACTCAGATCGGTCTCGGCTGCAAGGTCCGCTACCACAACATCTCCACCGATACGATCTTTGAGTACTGCCTGCTAGGACCCTGGGATGGTGGCCCTGATGAAGGAGTGCTCTCCTACCTCTCCCCTCTCGGCACGGCAATGCTGCAGAAGAAGGTCGGCGAAGAGTTCGAGGTCAAACTCCCGACCGGTGTACACAAGGTCAGGGTCCTCGAAATCAGTCGTGGTCAGGTTTCTCAGAAGAGTTAGAACTCTCGCTGGATTGCGCTTCGATGGTGGCATCTTTTGGCCCCATCAGTTGCTCCAGGAAAACCGTGGCGAAGGCTCCCGCAGGCAGGCTGAAGGACACCATCAGGCTCTGCTCCTTCTCCTCCCAGACCACCTGCGGCTCGCCGATCCGAATTCGTAACGGTCGCCGCGTGCCGTCTAGTTTCATGCCACGAACATGGGAGAGCCAGGAACCTGGACGCAGCCCCTCTGCGATCAACACCGCGCTTTCGATGCGGCCTGCTTCTCCTTCGGGCAACTTCATCTTCTTGCCGAAGATCGGTCCCGTCGGCGAGATCTCTCCATCCCTGGCGCGCTGTTGATCCTCGAGCCAACCCGCTTCATCCATCGAGACATGGAAGCGAGATTTCTGTCCCTCCAACTGGCAGATATCTCCAGCCCACGGCAACCAGTATCCATCACTGGATCTTGCTAACCGTTCCATCAGAACCCAGTTGAACAGTTCTGCCTGATAGGCGGAGTAATACATGCGCCGCAAGGCATGAGGAATCCTTCGAGCCGCCGCACGGAAGTTCCCCGGATGAGTCTTCAGCGAGGTGAGGATTGCCGCTTCGGTGGTTCGTCCAGGAGGTAGCAAACGTCTTGCAGCAGCGACATCTCCGCCAGCGTAGGCATTGCGATAATCCTCCTCGACACCCTCGCGAGGAGCCAGCAACAGTTCCACCGCCTCGGTAATTTGCCTTCTCAACAGCGCCGCCCCGATGCGAGCGCCGTCGCCGTGCATGCCAAATCGTTGTGGACCATAAAAATTCGGCAACCCCCCGACCGAGATCTGCTCGATCATTTGCTTGGCATTTTCTAGTGCTCCTGGTAGCACCTCCCGGATCCGGATCTCGAACCGATTCCCGGCCAGATGCCCGGTACGAATCTTGTTGAGGTGGCGAGACACCGACAGCACTCGAATCCAGGGTGCGTCGATGGAACCCACATCCCGATCACTCAGAACCGGCACCGAAAAGGTCTGGGATGCGATCGCCCGCTTGTCCTTGAAACCGGCAAACCCGACCAGTTCCCGTTTCACTCCCAACGTCTTGGCGATGTGATCGCGCGCCTGAATGGTGGTGCGATTACTCTTTTCGATGGTCAGATAAAGGTGTTCACCTGTACCACACGGTGTGTAGAGCGGCATCTCGGTGACCTTGAAGTCTTCCCAGCGCTGACGAATCACTCCGCCGGTCACCTGGATTTCCGGCATCAGCCTCGGCTGCTGGTAACCGCTGTCACGGCTCCGTTGAAGAACCTCGGCTGGATCGACCTCGAGGATCTCCAGGTCATCATCTTCAGGGACATCATCTTCAGGGGCGTCGGAGAGGGCTTCGCTCATGGAGGACTGACTCATCGGTTTAGGATCTCCTGTCCCGATCGGGACTGCAGCGGCCGGAAGGATCAATCTTCTTCGGACAAGACCGAAGACTCCACCACCACGGCAGGGATCCCTGAGACGATCGTACCCGGACCCACGTCGGAGGTGATAACGGATCCGGGAAGAACCACCGCCCCTTGGCCGACAAATCGCCCGGCCAGAACCCTAGAACCGGCCCCCAGGAACACCTGATCGCCGATCCTTGAGTAGTCATCGAGGGACGACCCCGCCTCCAGTACGCAAGCATCTCCGCAGCGAGCGCCGATTCCGAGCCGAGCGCCAGGCATCAACAGAGAGGCAGAACCGACGGAGGCTCCGATTTCGACACTGCAGCCCTGATCGATCACGACACCCGCAGCGAGCCGTACTTGTGCGCCGAGGCGGGCTGCTGGGGAGATGGTTCCAACCACCTCTGCTGCCAGTTTCTGGCACCATCGGAGAGCTTCCCAGCGCTCTGTCGGGCGCGAGAAAGCGAAACACACGGCGGTCGCCTCTCGTTCGATGACGCTGGCGATTTGATCGAAGGATCCGATGATCTGGTGGCGCTGAATACCGCTCTCCTCATCCCATTGGATGGGACGGTCCGATCCGCTCCAAGGGATCACCCCGACCAATTCCATCGAGGAATCCTGCAGCAAGGCCAGAACCCTGCGCATCTCGACCCCGTAACCGAGGACCAGAACCTTCGCTTGAACCATTGAACTCTTCCTCACTCCTCGGAGTGGCCCGCGGATCCGCTGGTAGAAGCGGACTCAGCGACCCATCGTGCCACTTCTTGTACAGATAATACAAGTGACCGCCGTGGTCGGCACCCACGAGTGGCCTGATATTTTTAACGGCCGGGGTCCAGCGCGGAGAATCGTCCAGATCGAGCTTCTGCCCTCCCCACGGCGCGTCCGAGACGCTAGGATACGCCCTTCTGGAGCGGTTCCAGCGCTCCTACCCTGCAGAACAGGAGTCTACCATGTCGACATCCCCGAGCCGGGAACTGGAGACCTTCGCCAATCCTCAGCCAGGACGCGACTATCGCATCCAGTTCGACTGCCCCGAATTCACCTGCCTGTGCCCGCTGACCGGTCAGCCAGATTTTGCCCACTTCGAGTTCGAGTACATCCCCGACCTGAGTTGCCTCGAAACCAAGTCCTTGAAGCTCTACCTGTGGTCCTACCGCAATGAAGGGGCGTTCCACGAGGCCGTGACCAACCAGATCCTCGACGACCTAGTGAGCGCCTGTCAGCCGAGATGGATGAAGGTGACGGGTCGCTTCTTCGTCCGAGGGGGGATCACTCCGACCATCATCGTCGAGCACCGAGCTCACGCCTCTGAAGAGGCTTGACCCGCGAACATCTGTTCACCATCCTGGGACCCTGACACCGCAGCTGGAGATCGGTTCCAGCTCCTCATCTGACTCCTCAATCTGACTCCTCATCTGGAGGTGATTTGAATCCCCCGAGTGCTGGCGCATCCAATTTGAATTCACTCGATTTGAATTCACTCGATCCTGACTTTCCGACTCGATCCCTCACCGGTAATCGCCAGCGAGTGCTGGAGATTCTTCGCCTGGGAGCGCGCCAGAACCGCCCCGCGACGGTCCGGGAAATCGCCCAGCAACTCGGCCTCTCCTCCCCCGCTTCGGTGCATCGACACCTCCGACACCTCGAGCAGATGGGTCTGATCGAGCGAGATCCGACCGCCGGGTCTCGCAACTGGCACCCGATCAAGAACGAAGAAGAGCCGGCATCCGATTCGATCCCATTGGTGGGACGGATCGCCGCTGGCGAGCCGATCGAGAATGGCAACGACGAGAGTTCTACGGCACAGACCTCGATCCCGATCGATCCGAAGACCTTCGGATCTGCGTCGAGCGTCGTCGCACTTCAGGTCGAAGGGATGAGCATGCGAGATGCCGGTATCTTTTCGGGTGATCTGGCCATCGTCAGAAGACAGCCTACGGTCGAAAATGGTGAGATCGCTGCGGTCACCATCGACGGCGAAGGAACTCTCAAGATCTGGCGCGGGCCGATCGCCGGTGGAGACATGGGGCAGCCAGAACCGATCGGTTCCGTTCGCCTCGAGGCCGCAAATTCGGGATTCGAGACGATGGAGATCGATCCTGGCCAGCATCAGGTGGAGGTGTTTGGCAAGTTGGTCGGAATCATTCGTCGTTTCGAACGACACTGACCGGAGGCGCTCGATGGAAGTTAGAGAAGAGGAAATCCACGAGGCTCTCGATGAAGTGGTCGCAGTGTTTCGAGGCGGAGTCATCGAGATCCGCTCGCTGGTGTGGCGCGGCCGCCCCTTCGCAATCCAGCAGATGCACGCCAACTGGATCGACCGCTCGGTACAGCCACCGGTCCACGGTTTCACCGTCACGCTGGAGACGGATGACCTGCTGGAACTGGCCTACCAGGAGGGAGATCTAGTTTGGCGAGTCGAGCGATTGTTCCTCCAATAGCCCAACCAGCAGTATTTCGATCTCGCCGCAGTTCTTCGATCACTCCACTTCGATTCCGACCCTCAGGGAGAAGTTTGTGCCTTGCCGAAGGACCCGTCCAAATCGTGAAACTGTCCGCCCCCATCGCGCGCCACTCCCTGCAGGAACTCGAGATTCTGACCACGGATCTGACCGACCGAAAGGACGTGAATTCGCGCCTGCCCCCACCGATTCCAACGCCGGATGTGCCAGCGAAGACGATCCCCTTGCTGCACCCTACCCTCAGTGGGAGCTCCCTCGGTGAGCAGCATCACCGTATCGGTACCCGCTTCGAGAACCGCACGGCGTAGCGGACCGTACAGATTCCCTCGCGCATCGCCACGCCCCGAAGGAACCTCTTGAGAGCGAATCTTGTTCTCGAGTGTTTTGCGACTGCGCATCAGCGGCTGCACTCGTGTCAGTGCCGGGATACTTTGACTGCCGAAATGAACCACCTGGACCAACGCCTCGCGGGGCAACTCTCCCAGTACCCGCAGCAGTTCGTTCCGTGCAACATCGATGCGCCTGGCCCCATCCCGACCAAATCGACCATCCACCGTTCTCGACATCCCACCGGAGACATCGGAGAGGAACACGATTCGGTTCGAATCGAGCGGCACGCCGTGATATCGAATTACACGGGTTCCCCCATCCGAGTCTTCGCGATCCTCGGTCGGATCACTGGCGCCGGTTTTCTCCGAAGCAGCGCTCCCCTCCACCCAGCTGTTGCGATTCGCCTTCCACCACGAATCCCACGAACTGAAACTCGATCGGATGGGAGCGGCCTGAGCGGAAATCTCGGTGATGAGAGGCAAGGTCGACCAAAGTTTTGCCAAGGTCGAACCCTCCATCGTGGCGGACGATGAAATCAGACCGTCGATGATGAGGGCTCGACGATCGCGTGGCAGTTTCCGTCCCTCCAGCGCAAGGATCTCGAGCCCCGCCCGTCGAATCCGTTCGCCCCAGATCCCCTGCCGATCCTTCCAAGGATCGGTCACCTCTTCGTACGCCGCGGCGCATCCACGACCGAGGTCGACCACGACCAGTCCCTGCAAGGCTGCGATGCGCAGTGCCGGCACCTTCTTCTCCTTGAGTCGCCGTCGCAGTAGCGGTTCGGCACCCTCGCCATCGATGATGGCTAGGGTGCGCAAGGCCTCTCCCTGGACAAACCATGGAGAGCCTCTCTTCGCCTGCTGCGCCACCACCTCGATCGAATTCTTGTCGTGCGCGGAGATCGGCAGCGCCGCCAGTGCGCCCAAGGCCATTTCCCGTGCATCGGCGGAGCGGGACCGGGTCACCACCGACAGCAATTCCCTCTTCAACTCGGCATCGGGCTGATGGAGAAAGATCTCCGCAAGGATTTCATCGAGACCATTCGCCACCGGGTTCTTCGCCACCGGGTTCTTCGCCACCGGGTTCTTCGCCACAGGGTTCTTCACCCCTTGACGACCAAAGCCGACTCGCAAGGTTCGCCGCTGCTCGACACTCCACTGCTCGACAATCTGGCCGAAGACCTGATCTCGAACGGTCCCCGATCGATCGCCCAGCAGTGCGATCACTTCGGACACATCACCGGGCCCTTGCTGAACCCGCTCCCGGGCCGTTCGAGCCGCATTTCGCTGCTTCTCAACCGAACGGTCGGTATCGACCCGCTCGGTCGGAGGCTGAGGGATCTGCGCCTCGATCGCACCGGTCAGGCAAAGCACAGCACTCGCCAGAGGAAACACAGCTCTCGCCAGAGGAAACACAGCTCTCG
>JAPKAM010000023.1 GCA_028825265.1 Planctomycetota bacterium | reverse complement strand
TGGGATGATTGCAGTTGGGATGATTGCAGTTGGGATGACTACAGCAGGGATGACTACAGCAGGGATGACTGCATCAGGAACGCGCCTCGCCTCTGCGGCCCGAGCGAGCGCCTGGTCGATCGCTTCGATCGGCTCTGCGGAGGGTATCTTCACCACCACTTCTTCCAACGGGGGTTCGCCAGTCACCGAATCGGGCGAGGTGAGTTGCAACAGTGATGTTCCTGCGGATCGATCGGTCGCTGGTCGGACCCCGGCCTGATCCTCCGCTGGAAATCCCTCCGCTGGAAATACCGGGGCTGGAAATACCGGGGCTGGAAATACAGGAGCAACTCCCGCGGCCAGTTCGATCGGGGCGGCAGCGACCACCGGCGCAGGGGTCGATCGGACCTGTGAATGTTGTGGAGAGGATCCACAACTGGTCAGCAGCAGCAACAGGGGCAGCACCAGCAAGATCCCGAGGATTCGGGATGCAACGTGTGCCGACGGGGTGGTCATCATTCTCTCTCCTCATCTTCATGTGCAGCCCGGCAGTGTAGCACGGCGCATGCCACGATGGGCAGGGAAGAGCAGCAGTCTGTCGGTTTCTGGATCTGTGAACTGTGCGGGAGAACTATCAGTGTTGCCTTGCCTGAGAGCGCGGATGGGGTGACGATTGTGAGACCTCTGGAGGGAGGGAAATGGCCGATCTGGAGCAAGATCTCACCATTCTGAGAAAAGATTTTAGCCGTATCCGCAACGAGGTCGGCAAGATCCTCGTCGGGCAAGACGAGGTGGTCGAAACGGTCCTGATCGCACTCTTTTGCGGCGGCCATGTATTGCTGGAAGGGGTGCCAGGGCTGGGTAAGACGCTGCTGGTCAGGACCCTGAGCGGTTGTCTCGATCTTCAATATTCCAGAATCCAATTCACTCCGGATCTGATGCCTGCCGATATCACCGGAACTCGTATCGTGACCGAGGACGAAAATGGTAGGAAAAGGTTCCAGTTTGAACCGGGACCGATCTTTGCTCAGGTGGTGCTCGCCGACGAGATCAACCGGGCCACGCCGAAGACCCAGTCCGCATTGCTGGAAGCGATGCAAGAGGGAGAGGTCACCGCCGGATGCGAGACCCATCGGCTCGAGCAGCCGTTCATGGTGTTGGCCACTCAGAACCCGCTCGAAATGGATGGAACCTACCCGCTTCCAGAGGCGCAACTAGATCGTTTCCTCTTCAAGGTTCACGTGCCCTTCCCCGATCGGGCTGAGTTGAACGAAGTCCTGAACAGGACCACCGGAACTCAATTGGCAGCGGTGACTCCGATCCTCGATGGGCCGACCATCGAGGCGCACCGTCAGAAGATCAGGGCGGTGGAGGCCGCTTCCCACGTACAGGACTACGCCGTGCGAATGTTGCTCGCCACCCATCCGGATGGCGAGGGAACTCCCGAGATGGTGAGCCGCTGGGTTCGATACGGTGCCAGTCCCCGAGGCGTACAATCGTTGCTGCTGGGGGCCAAGATGAGAGCGGCGCTGGCGGGTCGCGTCCATGTCGCCTTTGAAGATATCCGCGAAACCGCTCCGGCGGCATTACGCCACCGGATCCTGCTCGGATTCGAGGGAGAGGCGGAAGGAATCACCACCGATCAGATCGTCGCTTCGGTCATGGCTGTAGTACCGGAAGTGGTCGGAGATGGCGCGGCCACCGTATGAGCGAGCCAGGGTCCGAAGAAGAGCCACTCCTCGATGAGGATTTCCTGGCACGCTGCGGCCGATTGGCTCTCCTCTCGCGCAAACTTGTCCAAGGAAAGTTAAGGGGAGAAAAGCGGTCCCGGCGAAAAGGAATGTCGACCGAGTTTGCAGACCATCGCGAGTATGTTGCCGGTGACGATCTCCGACATCTGGACTGGAATATCTACGGCCGTCTGGAAAAGTTGTTCATCAAACTATTCGAAGAAGAAGAAGAGCGGAGCGTCGTGCTCTTGCTCGATGCATCGGCCTCGATGGCTTGTGGAGAACCGGACAAGTGGCGCCATGCTCGCCAGATTGCAGCGGCCCTGGGAGCCATCGCCTTGGCGTCGGGTGATCGGGTTCAACTGCGGGTATTTGATCGAGAACTGAGACCGGAGATGGGGTCGATTCGCGGCACCCGGAGCATCCTGAAGTTGGTTCAGGCACTGGATGAGTTGAAGGTGGGTACAGAAACGGCACTGCTCCCATCGTTACGGGCTCATGCGGCAACGGCACCGCCGAGAGCGATCCAGATCCTCATCTCTGATCTGATGGACCCCGCCGGCCTCGAGGCTCCGCTGAGGCAACTTTCCGGAGCTCGTGGAGAGAGTTGGTTGATTCATCTGCTCTCCAGAAGCGAGGAATATCCGGAAGAACTGGGAGATTTACGATTGCGGGATGTCGAGGATCAATCCCATGTAGATGTCAGTTTCAATCCAGCCATCATCGAGGCGTATCGTTCGATTTTGGCCGAGTTTCGTGAGGATGTCAGAACACTTTGCGGACGATTTCAGATCCAGTCGGTCGAGGTTTCCACGGCGACTCCCTTTGATCGTGTCGTGCTGGAGATACTGAGACAGAGGGGGATGCTCGCATGAGTTGGGGAGCCCCTGTGATGTTCTGGTTGTTGCTACTGATCCCTGCGGTGCTACTGCTGTGGTTTCTGAAGATTCGCCGCACCGAGAAGACCGTGGCGAGCACGCTGCTTTGGCGACGAGCGCTTCAGGATGAGAGAGTTCGATCTCCATTCCAGAGATTGCTCAAGAATCTTGTTCTTCTGTTGCAGTTGCTCGCAGTACTGTTGGCGGTGCTGGCACTGGCGGCACCGGAATCGGGCTCACAGCGGTTTACGTCTCGTCTCAATCTGATCCTGGTGGACACCTCTGCAAGCATGAACAGTGTCGAGGCCGATGGTCGAACTCGCTTCGAATTGGCCCGTGAAAATATCGATGAAATCATCGATGAGATTTCTGGCGAGAGAGGAATGGTAATTCGATTCAGCTCACGGGTAGAACCGATGACTCCCGTGACATCGGATCGAGCACTGCTTCGAAAAGCAGCTGTGGAACTGTCTGCCGGTTCTGGAGTTTCCAATATCAACGATGCACTGGAACTGGCTCTTTCAATTGCAAAGCAAGATGCAGTGGTGCCGATGCCGGTCAGTGATTCAGTCTCAGAAGATGGTCTCGAAGTGCTGGATCCTCAGATCGATGCGAGGATCTTTGTCGTTTCAGATGGAGCGCTACCCCCTTGGGGTGGTGAGTCATTTCCGGTTCCTGTAATTTTGCATACGGTCGGAGATGCTTCATCCAACAGCGGGATCGTGGCACTGGCAGCAAGGCGGGAGTTCTCGGAAGAAGGGGATCTCAGGGTCGTGGTGGAAATCCGCAATACCGGCGACGAGTTGATCACCGGTTCGCTCGATCTCCGGCTCGATGGCGTGCTTGCGACCGAATCAGTGCAAAAGGATCTCGAGGGGGGGGAACGCTGGACCCGCTCCTTTGCACTTCAGGGCAGTGGAAAGCACCAGATCGAGGTGCATTGGCACCCGGATGAAAAGGACGCACTGTCACTCGATAACAGCGCATGGCTGATCGCCTCGCAGCCACGATCGATCCGAGTGGCACGAGTGGGGAAAAAGAACTTCCTGCTCGATGATGCACTGGCAGTCATCCCATCAGTGGTGGTAGAGATGGTTTCACTGGCCGAGATCGACCCTGAAACGGCGGCCGATGAGTTCGATGTGATCGTCTGGGATCGTGAAATCCCAGAGTCGCTGCCCCCGGGTGTCGGACACCTGGTGATCGGAGCGCGTCCATTGCAGTTCTGGCCGGATGAAATCGTAATGGTGGCTCAACCGATTTTAGTGGCCTGGAAAAAAGATGATCCGGTGTTGAGATTCAGTCAGCTCAATGCCATCGATGGAACCGTGGTAGAAACGTATCCCCTGCCCGTTCGGGATGGAGTCAGCGCGATTGCCGAATGTCGTGAAGGTGCCCTGCTGGCACGATTCCACGAGGGCGATGTTCGTGGCATTGCGGTTGCCTTTGATGTCCTCGATTCGCCGTGGCCGTTGACCCCCTCATTTCCCTTCTTCATAGAGGCGGTACTGCGAGATCTTGCTCGGGTGAGTCACGGTATCGAGAGTGGTATTCGATCGGGTGATCTGATCGAGGTTTTCGGAGGTGCGGGAGTTTCGCGAGCGGTGTTGACGAATCCATCCGGAGAAAGCGAAATAGAGATCCCGGTACTTCCGGAGGGAGTGTTACGAACTCCCGCGGGAGAAGAGCTCGGCATCTACAAGATGAGTTGGAAAAAGGGGGCGCCATCTGACTCCAACTGGAATCAGCAACTGATCCCGGTCAATTTGCTCTCTCCAGCAGAGAGTTCCATCGAGCCGAAGCCCTCCATTGCGGGGATTTCCAGTGTTTCTGAGCGGCAATCGAATGGATTTTGGGGCGATGCGCGGTTCGAATTGTGGCCTTGGTTTCTCGCATCTGCGTTGTTCTTGATGATGTTGGAATGGATCGTGTTTCATAGACGATGAATTGGCGTTCGAATACGGAGCGTATTACCAGCGGGCTTCTGGCAGCGAGTGAACAGGGAGAGAGCGATGCAATTGACGGTTTATCTAGCAGGCCAGATTCATGATGACTGGCGCGGGCGATTGAAGGAACAGGCTCAGCAGCGTGGAATCGCTGTCGATTTCGTCGGACCTCAGGATGAACACGATCTGTCCGATGGAATTGGCGAGCAGATTCTTGGGGAGCAGGGAAGTGCGCGGTGGCGCGATGAGGTTGCCTCCCAAGCCAATAATCTGCGGACTCGAATCCTGATGGAACGTTCGGATGCGGTCGTGGCGCAGTTTGGTGAGAAGTTTCGCCAGTGGAATGCCGCGATGGATGCGGGAATCGCCATCGCTTTGGGGAAACCTCTCATCGTGGTGAGAGATCCATCGTTACATCATGCCCTGAAGGAAATATCCCAGCGCGCACAGATGACTGTCGACCAGCCAGAGCAGCTGCTGGACGCACTGGAATACGTACTTCGCTGATCGGTTAGTCCGCCGCTTGCTTGACCTGAATCCCTTTTCGTTTCTTCTTCAGTTCCTTCTGCCAGGCACCATCTCGGGCGTGGCGGTTGTCATCATTGAACTGGATGACATTCTTGAGATAGTCATGCATCTCCATGTTCTGAGCAGACGGCATGCGATCCAATTTTTGCATTTGATCCATCTGCTGCATCGAGATCGATGGTGATCCACGGAAAAATGCGTAATCGCTGGTTCCCCGTCGGGCGATGACGGTCGGCATCCTTTCGGAAGTGTCGGAAACGAACAGGCCGCGACGATCGGTGGTGCCCGATTGCACCTGACCCTGGTCGAGAATCCGGATCTGAACCCCGGGAATCAACGCATCGGTGACGGGGTCGATCGATTGTATGCGGATATTGCCAGAGGTGTCCTCGACCACCAGTTCCATCTGGTTGATCAGCACTAGGCAAGAGGTATGGATATCCTCACCTCTCACGATGACCAGGTAAGCACCCACATCTTCGATGGGAAGAGTGACATCGTGAGAAGCTTGCATCGCCCCTCCGCCGGCGCCCTTGCCGCCCAGTTGAACGGTGGTGGAGATGGTCGGTGAGATTCCGCTGAGGTTGACCTCGGTCACACGAGAGAGGTCCTGTTCTCGCAGAGCCAGCGTCATCAGGTTCACCTTGTAGGCCAGCACTTCTGCTTCCTCGATGTTCCGGTAGCGAAGTTCGATTTGAACCTCTTCGCCAGGCCTGAACTCGGAGATCTCATCGATGTTCAGTTCTCTGGATTGGAAGCGTGCCAGAGATGCGCGTGCGTCTTCAAACAGATCCTTGACCTGCTCGTAGTATTTTGCGGCGTCCTTGGTTTGATTGGCCGCATGATGAATCTGGCCGATGATGTAGAGAGCGAGATCTCTGTTTTCACTGGTTCTAGTTTTTCCCGAAGGAGTTTCATATCGAGCATCGGCAATCTGCTGCAACAACTGTAAGGCTTCTTGCTGCTGATCCAGGGACCAGAGGGCGACGGCCCTGGTGTAGCGGAATGAATCCACATGTCTGGATTTTTTGAAAACTCCAGCGAGGGTTCCGGATTCGTCCGCGGCTCGTTGCCAATCTTCCAGGTCGAGGAATGCACTGACGAGATTCAGGCCCGCATCGGCAGCGGTCGGATCATCTCCGTGCATGTAGATGAACTTTCTCAGTAACTCGATCCCGAAGTAGGACAGTTGTGCCGGGGAGAGTCCCCACTTTTCTCGTGCAGCCTGGCCAGCGCGAGAGAGAGCGATGTCTGCCAGAGTCTGCTCCGCAGCGAGGACCGAGGGCAGATCGGGATACTCCATCACCAGTCGAAGGAGCAGCAGTAGTGAAGCTTTCAGATCTTGCTGCTCGAGAACACCCGTGACCTGCAGGTCGCGGCCAAAAGTTTCCTGGATCACGGCTAGGAAGATCTGGATCGATCGAGGGTGTTCCCCGAGGATCCGATAGGCTTCTCCAATTCGGATGACATTCTCGAAATCGATGTTGAGGTCTGGATCTTGCTCCTTCAGTACCTCGAAGAAGGAGACCATGGCAGAATTGTCTCCGGCTTCGATGGCGCTCAGCAGCAGGATTCTGGCCACCTCTTTCTTGATCGGAGCTCGCAATCGATCCTTGTGTTCTTCCCACAGAAGAGTCAGCAGTTGACGGGCTTCCCGCCATTGCTTGGCGTCCCAATGCATCGATCCACGGTTGTATATTTCATCGGGAGTCGCACGGTACTCGTCTTCACTATCTCGACCACGAGTGAGAACCGTGATCTGAGTTTCCTGTCCTAGACTGATTCTCGAAGGTTCGGAAACACTGCGGATGATTGGGGGCGGAACCCGATACTCTCCCGGCACCGTACCGACCAGAGAGTAGGAGACGTTGAAGTGATTCTTGGTTCGAGTCCAGATTTGCAACAGATTTCCATCGAGTCGATGCGAATCCACCCGCCCCTTCAGGCTCCCTTCGACCAGGCTCATTCCCGCCGGAACAATCAGGTCGAGTTGCAGGGTCTCCGGATCGGAGAGGGATTTATCCGTCTGGTTTCGAATCTCAAGCATCACCTCGGTACTACTGCCGAGCGGCAATTGTCGTACCGGATTTCGCCACAACTCTTGTCTCTTCTTGGTGACAGAAAATCCGATGCCGACCGGTTGCCCATCTTGGCGCGGAGCCGATCGAAGGTAAGCAGTGGCACGGGGAGAGAAGGCATCTTCGGTCACTGCCGGATAGCCGGTGGCGCGACCGGAGAGGAGTGCCGCCCAGTGAGGCTTGCCTGTTCCTCGTAGCACCAGCTTCAACTCGGTCTCTCCTCGACCATCGCCGAGATCAAAGCTCGCAGTGGTAGAGGGTTTGTCGGGATCGATGGTGAGGAGGCGTGCCGGGTCTCCGTCGATGAAAACCTCGATCTCGCAATCGGTCGCCGCCGGTATCGAAGATCCTTGAACCCTAGCCAATGCTGCTAGTGCCAGCCCCGATCCTCTTCCCGGCTGCCAGGGGCGTTGATCTTCCAGCCAGCTGGAACTACTGGCAAGCTCGACTGCGGAGAGACCGGCACTGGTACAGGCGTGCAACGCCATTGCAGAGATCACCAGCGGATCGCGTTGAATCGAAGCGGTAGCGCCTTTTAGAGTGCCATTGGACCAGGAACCATCTTCCTGTCTTCGTTCGATGAGAGTTCTCGCCACATCCTTGGCCATCGGTCGTCGATCCATCTGGGCCAGGGTTTCGACCAGGTAGGCCAGGGATGAGTTGGAGAGTGTACTTCTGGAGCGGTGCAATCGATTAGCCGTCCCGAAATCGTGACTCTTGCCAAAGGAGAGTGCTCGCAGCAATTGAACCTTGATGTCATCTCTGGACGACTCGGTGTTGCGAAAGGACTTCTCCAGCGAAGAACTGGCCTTGCTCAGAACTACATCCGCGACGGCGAATCCTGCGAGTTGCGCCCGTTGAAGAGCGATCAACACCGCTGCGCTGGTTCGAGCCATCGACGGTCCCCCTGCCCAACCCCAACCTCCATCGGAATTTTGGGTCATCGAGAGCTGGCCGATGATGCCCTGAATCTGACCGCGTATCTTGTTCAGTGGCCGCTTCGGGATCGGGTTGCCGGATTTGGATGCCATCTCCAGTACCGCAACAGCCCCCTCCAGTCGTGCCGCTCTCGAGGCGAGGTCTCGATCGGGAGGGATACGCAGCCCTTGCGTTGGATCTGCGGCAAGATCGATGAGTATCTGATCGAGGTTGGATCCGATCCACAGCTGAAGGGTTCGGTCGAGCCAGTCGGAGGAGCCCGGGAGACGGACGGTTCGGGTCGAGGTGGCTTCCAGGCTGCCTCCGGCGCGCCCACTGGCCAGCAGTCCCCAGGGGCGAACTGCGATGGTGCGGATCTGCCGAATGGTCCGGTGTTGTTTCTCTCCGTCGATCTCTAAGACGATCTCCACCGGCAATGCAGGATCGCCATGAAGGGGGCCGATCTGCCCCATTGTGATTTCTTGCATCCCGTCGACGAGCACTAGTTCGGATTTGATCTCGAAGGCCCCGTCGCCACCACCGATCCGGATGGAGACGGTCCCTTTGCCTCGAATTCCAGAGGAATTGACGATGCGGAGACGGGGTTCGATTTGATCTCCCTCCATCGCGCTGGATGGAAGAATGGGATCGATGAAGATGTCCGCACGTACGACGAAATCGTTTTTACTATTTCCGAAGAGATCATCATCGCCGATCGCTTGGGCACGGATTCTCCAGGTTGTGCTTCGTGGTGGAGCCGTGAATGTGATGGTTGCAGTTCCGTTATCAGAAGTCAGTAGAGTACCGTCCCAGAAAGCAGTGAACTCCTCGTCAGGGATGGTGGGTCGCTGTTCACCCCAGAAATTACCAGATTTGTCGGCTCCTGCTTTGCCACCTCGGGAGCGCGTAGCGCCCCTGCCAAATCGAGATCCGAACTGTCCTCCTCCGCCACCGCTGATTCCGAGACGATCGTTGGATAAACCAGAATCCATGTAACTGAAATTGTCGGCATCCTCTGACGGGCTGCCAGGTGCTGCCATGCGACTTAGAGGTCGACCCGCCTCCAGAGTGGTACCGAGCATCACCCGTCGTTCGAGCAGTTCCATCTCCTCTTCGACCAGTTCGACTTCATCGAGTAGAGCCTGGGCGATCTCTTCCGTGATTCCGTGGTATTGAAAGTTGCATGAGGTGGAGGTGCGGAGGATGGATGGCGCTGGAATGCGCTGATTCACCCCTGCTTTGAGTTCCTGGAACCAGCCGGGGTAGAGGTCGTCCACAGCAACATCGACCACCGCCAAGGCGATCTCTGCAGCGACAGGCTCTCCTTGGAGGTTTTTGGTGATCACTTCGAGTGTCACTTCCGAACCGGGAGTCACGGGTTCCTGGGGGTATATAACCTCGAGTAGAAGTTGTTTTCTTACACGGAAAACGACATCCGCTTCGTGCAATCTGGAGTCATCCATCATCGACAGGGACACGGTCGCTTCCGGGTACATCGAGGAGAGAACATCGAGATCGATGCGATTGCGACCCGAATCGAGTTGGATGACGCGGTAATCGAGAATCCCATCACCGACGATGGTCAGTAAGCCTGGACTGCTGGATCGAGTGTTCTGGAGTTCCAGCTGAAGTGGTTCGCCGACATCAATTCTTGTTTTCTCGACTAACCAGATCAATCCGCGTTCTTCATCATCTCCTGACACCTGAACTGAAGTGGTACTGGAGATGCGGTTGCCAATTCGGTCGAGGCCCTCGGCGACGATCGAGTACTTTCCGGCTGCTTCGAGTGGCAGACGCACTTCTCCGGTTCCATTCTTGTCCGTACGTACTTCTTTCACTTCTTCAGTGGTTTCGGCCCAACTGGAACCATGTTGGAGTTTCTTGACCAACCGCACGGTGACATCGCGTTCGACCGGTTGACCAGAAGCATCGGTGGCCGTGATCAAAACCGGAACTGTTTCACCGACGATGTAATCGCCACTCTCGCGCGGGATTTCGATCGCCAGTTGCCACATCGAATCGGCGATGGTGACGGTGGTGGAGCGACTGATGCCGTACTCGGGAACGGTCACGTGGAGGTGCACCACCGATCCAACCACATCGCGACTATCTTGTTCGATTTTCACCAGGCCTTTGTCATCGAAGGTGAACTGTTCGCTGTGACCATCCTGGAATCGAACCATGAGAGGTGTTCCGGTCAGGGGTTCTCCGAACCAGGTCTGGCCCGAGATGGTGGCATGGATCATCTCTCCCCGAACATGGACCAATTGCTCCGGCTCGATGCGAAGATCGATGGCCAAAGGAGAGAAATCCTCGACCATGAAGAGGACCTGTCCCACAGCATTGTCAGGCCCGCTCACTTTGATCGTCCAGGTTCCGTGCGGGGCGTCGAAGGGGAGAGTGAAGGAATCGGCGATGGTCCCGTACTGGCTGAAAATCGCAGTCGACTGAGCCACCTCGATGAAATTGGGAGTCGCGATGGAGACCTGGCCCTCGGCTCCTTCAGGGCTGTACCAGAGACCGGTATTCTTGTCCACTTCTCGCACCAGTGTACGCCAGTGAACCGTGTCACCCGGTCGGTAAGTGGCGCGGTCGGTGAGCGAGTGAACCCTTGGAGAGCGGCCGGGAGGAAGCAGGGTTCCTCCCAGATTGAATCCGGTCACTGCGGAATCTCCCCCTCGCAATGCCAGCACTCGCACATCCTCATGGACTCCTGGATTGTTAAATTCGACGCGGACCGTTCCATCGGAACCCGTCTTCAACTCGTGTAACTTGAGATTCTCGAGAGGGAGATCCTGGTCCCAGTCCTCGATCGCCATCAGGATATCGACATCGGGTGCCGGCTGACCTTTCAGCATGTCCTGAGCGTAGATGAGGACTTCACGCCGTCCTGCTTTGACCACGATGTCGATGTCGGTTCTGACGACCAGCGTAGTGGCTTGGTACTTCTCAGATGCGACCATCACTGCCCAGGTTCCAGACCCTTCGACAGGAAGTGTGACTTTTTGATGGCAGGGTTTGTAACGAGCATATTGGTCGATCTCGACTTCAATTGTTTTCCATGGATCGATCAGGTCGAGATCGAGTTCTTCGACTTCATCTCTGGAGTAGTACTTGCGGAAGTACGCCTCGATGTCGAGCGGGTAAATCCGCACTTCGACACTCTGGATGTTTCTGGTGTTGAGTGAGAAGGAGGCCGCTTCATTCGATCGAAGCAAACCATTGGTTTCGATCTGAAGTCTTTTTTCGGTGAGGTTGGCGAGTCGCATGCGGGCTGAGTTCTCGACCGGAGAACCGAAGCATTCCTTGTAGGCCGCCACGGCCTCTTCCAGCCGCAGCAGAGAGACTTCGAGGATGATTCCGATGTTGAGCATCGCCTGGAGGCCCTGCGGAGTATCGGGGTATTTGCCCGCCAATCGCTTCAATTGCGAGATACATCCTTGGTAGAGGGCGATGGCCCGGGCCCGCTCCTGATCGCTCAACTCATCGAGTGATCGTCCGTCTTGCAACTCCTTCGCCTCCAGTGAGTAGGAGAGGGCTTTCCTCAGTAGCAGTGGGCGACTGCGTCGATCGAGAGGGTAGCGTGCGGAAAAGTTGTCGATCGCTAACCGACCCTCTTCCCATCTGGAGTCGTCGAGGAAGCGCTCACCGATACTGGCATCGATGGTGATGATCGCCTCTTGAGATCGCGCCCAATCGGGACCGTCGGGGGCGCGCTGGCCGTACTTGGTGAAAGCAAGACGAGCTTCTTCAAATCTCTCCAACTGCTGTAACAAATTGCCGATCTGGAACTGCGCGCTGCGCTTCAGAGTTTCGAGAAGCTCTTGATCGCCAGAAATCGATCGATCGATGAAGTGATGCCAGTGACTCAGCGCCGTTTCCGATTGGCCGCTGTCACGAAGCAATTCTCCCAGGCGGTAGTCGATTCCGATTCGTTTCTCGTGTTGGGGGGCATCCGCCAGGAATCGTTTGAGGGCTGAGATTTTTAAATCTGTGGTGCTATAGGTCTTTGCGATGTCAAACAACGCATCACCGCGTGTTTTTAGGAGACTTGCTGCGGGACCATCCTGGAACTGGTCTCCCCAGGGGGCTTCTCCAGCGATGGCCGCATCGATGGTGAAGATCAGTTCTTGGTAACTACGGCGAGCGACGACACTGGTGGTGGCCCGAGCTCGTGCCAGCAGTACATCGAACACGTGGCTGCCGATGGAAGCATCTGATTGCCTTGGATCGAATTGGCTCAGGTAACGATCGCAATCGCTCATCAACTGGGAGCCATTGATCTTCATCTGTACGGAACAGCGGACCAGTCCCCAGAGTGATTCTTCCAGTTGACTCGTGGGCGGAGCCAACTCAGCCGCCTGGATGTAGAGGTTGCGTGCACGCCCGAATTGAGGGGCTGGGGGGTCTGGCAGACTCAAGTCGGGGTCGGCAGAAATCCGATCGGCGACATCGAGTAGAATCTGCGCCAGTCCCTCGATGCGCTGGCCTGAACGAAGCCTGGACGTTTCTTCTTCGAGGATTTTTTGCGCTTCTCCGTATCGTTTCAGTTTCATCAGCAACTGGCTTCGTTGCAGTCTGGCCTTGTGGAGCCACGGACTCTCGGGGTACGAGTTTTCCAAGGTTTTCAACAGCTCGATCGCAGCTTCAATTTGCTGGGCTCTTTGCAGGAGTGACGAACGGAACCAGAGCCAGTCGTCACGACGATCCGGTTGTTCCTTCTCGATCTGGTCGAGCCACTCGAGCCCCTGCTCGATGGATCCTTCCAGCAGTGCGGTTCGGAATGAAATCGGTAACGGCATGCCAGGGATCTGTAGTGGGTTTTCTACCTCGACAACCGGATCGTCCGCGCCATTGAATGCGGGGAGCACGGCGGAAAGGACCAGCAACAAGACCAGCAATGAAATGGCTGCCAGTGACTTTGTCGATTTCGAATTCGAAAAGACTGAGTTCAGGAATTGATCTGGCATTAGGCCTCCGATGGGGTCCAGAGGAGTGGATGGTGTTCGTCAAGTGACATGTACATCTTAAAGTCATCCTTGCCAGAGGCAAGGATGCTCGATGAAGAGTGGCGACTCAAATGAGGTCAGGAGTCCATCATGCCGATGATTTTTGCGCGAACACCGATCGTGCAGCGTGCTTCGACCAAAGCGTCGCTGCGGCGTTCGATGGCAAAACCGGACCATTTGAAATCGAATCCGTTGCCGACTCTTCTCAGGAACGATCCGGTATGCCAGGGGCGGGTTGGGGGATCGCGACGACTGGGACCCAGCAGTAAGTGGGTCAACCCTCTCGGTTCCAGATTCCTCCGGACCGCCTCGCTTAGCACTCCCAGTGGAATGTGGCCCGAGTGCTGTCCGATATTGGGTGTTCCTGCAAGGGAGGCGATCCACACACCGAGAGGAGTGTCAGCATCTACCTGGAGAGACCACGGCTTTTCACCCCGGGCTCGTACCACCGTATTGAGGTTGCGCTGCTCGTCGGTTCGGACCTCGATCGGCGACCAGTCTTCACTTCCCGGGATCGATTCGGCAGTGATGGCGAAGACGATTCTTTTCTTGACGCCATCACAGTCGGCCATCCAGACTCCGCCAAAAAATGATGGATCGTTCGGGTCGTCGGGGTTTTCTTTCACTTGCCCGAAGGTGAAGCGTCGGTCCGATCCTCGGCGCCCAAGTTCTGTCACTTTTCCGAGGCTCCAACGCTGACCCCCTTGAAGAATTCGAATGCGATCGAGTTCTCGATCGAGCAGTGGATTGACAAAACCGGTTCGCGGAGTGCTCGGTTCGAGCAGGCACAACTCGATCAGTTGTAAGGTGGTGCGAATGAATCGATCCGCATCCACGGCATTGAGGCCGCAACCCTCGATGGGTGGAATCGACGAGAAACAGCCGATCAATTCGGCGTGTTGCTGTGGATCGAGCGCCCCTTCTTGCAGAGCACGATCGGAGATGCGATCGACCATTTCCGACGGGGGACGGTCGCCGGTTCCTGTCAGCCATTGATCCGATTCCAAGAAACTCCATTCGAAGGGTCTCTGACCCACCATGATTCTCCCGTATCCTGACCTTTCTTGCACCAACTTGCACGGGAGGTCTCTTCCAATCTGGGATCACCGGTGTAGACCGGATCCTTCTGTTGGCCAGGATTTCGCAGTCGGGGGCCTCGGAATCGGAGTGTCTGTGGCTCCAGGAAGGGAAGTAATCGATGGAGAACTCGAATCAGTCCGATCCAGTGGCTCTGGAGCTGGATGCTGAGCAGGCGGCTCGGTGGCTCGATCTGGTGCCCCCGCCTCGGCTCATCGATGTCCGAGAATTGGCGGAATTGCACTCCGGAATCGTCTCCGGCGCGATCCACATCCCACTGCGGGAAATCCCTTCCATCGTCAGTCCCGGCTCACACCCTCATCTCTCCCGGCCGATCTCCTGCGACGAGAATGTCCTGATCTATTGTGCCAAGGGGATACGCTCCTACGAAGCGATGCACTGGTTACGCCAGCAGGGCTACCAGCGTTGTGCCTCGTTGCGAGGGGGGATCGAGGCATGGAACGGAGCCGATCTACCGCTGGCTGCAGGTCCCGGTAGCGACCATCTCAACCGGGATGATCAGGAAAGGTACGCTCGTCACCTGACGATTCCTGAAGTGGGGGAAGAGGGGCAAGCAAAACTGCTTTCCGGTCGCGTGCTCGTGATTGGAGGGGGCGGGCTGGGCTCGCCCGCGGCGCTGTACCTCGCAGCTGCCGGAGTCGGTCACATCACCATCGCGGATGATGACGTGGTAGAGCTCTCCAATTTACAGCGCCAGGTGCTCTATCGAACCGATCAAATCGGTCACTCGAAAGCCGAAGCGGCCGCCAAGACCCTCTCGGCATTGAATCCGACGATCGAGATTGTGGCATTCCCCGAGCGAGTCACGGGGGCCAACGCACCGCATCTGATTGGAGATCATGATGTCGTTCTGGATGGCGCAGATAACTTCGAGACTCGATTTATGATCAACGATCTGTGCGTTGCGCAACAAACAGCGGTGGTTCATGGCAGTGTCTATCGCTTCGAGGGACAACTGACGGTTTTTGATCCTGCTCGTGGAGGTCCCTGTCTGAGGTGTCTCCATCCGCAGTCTCCGGCAGAAGGCAGTTGCGCCAGTTGTGCCGAGGCAGGGGTTTTGGGGGTGATGCCGGGGATCATCGGAACCATCCAGGCGGCCGAGACGATCAAGATCTTGCTCGGCCAGGGGGATTCGATGCGGGGGCGGCTGCTGTTGATCGATGCTCTGAAGGGCTCATTTCGGCAGATCGAGATCCCCAAACGCCCTGATTGTCTATCTTGCGGGCATTACAGGGGGTAACAATAGCCATTGAATGTCGCATACTTCGGTTAGTTTTAATAAGTCGTATATTGCGTTGAGGCTATTTAGACAGTTTACTAGGGGAGTATTAAGAAATGGCTTTTGCCATGATCCCCTGGAGACAGCGAATCCGGAAACGCTGTCTCCAGTATTCTGAGGAGCAATCTATTGAAAATCAGGGCTGCCGTTATCGGCCTGTTTCTGTTATTGATAGGCACCGGAATGGTCCGAGCTCTGGACGACACGGTCTTCCTCGCGGGGCGATCCGATTCCGTGCTGTTTGATCCGACCGTGAGCATTCAGCCAGGAGGGGTCCAGACCTTCTCCTTCTTCTACAGTGATCCCTCCAGCAACATCCAGGGATTCACCATCACTGCCTGTTTCGACGGTCCACTAGTGGCGTTGCCCGGGACCTTCACCATCGAGGGAACCATTCTCGATGATGTCGATGCAGAGTACGTTTCGATGCAAGCGGACAATGACGACAACGATGGAGATGGGCGAGAGATCATCATCGGAGTCCTGATCGATGCACTACCGCCATTTACCGGGCAGACGGCACCCCCGACATTTTTTCCGCAGGAGATCGGAAGGTTCGATTTCTATGCACCAGAAGAGATCAGTTGTGAGCAGTGCTATCCGATTACATTTTGCAATCAAGTGAACGGGAACGGGACCGTTCTACTTTCGAACAAGGTAGTGATCAACAATCAGTCGATCGATCCCGCGGGCTATTACGATGGCCAAGTTTGCGCTCCTGCGAGTGCTTTGTTCATCCGAGGTGATTCCAACAACGATGGAATCTTCGACGTTGCCGATGCCGTCTTCATGCTCAATTTCCTGTTCTCGGACTCCCCAGAGCCGCCCTGCCCCGATGCTGCGGATGCTGACAATGATGGATTACTCAATATCACAGACCCAGTTTTCATGGTGCTTTACATCTTCGGTATTGGAGTGTCACCTCCCTATCCATTCCCAGATTGTGGACTGGAGACCTATCCGGATGTCGATGCTCTGGACTGCTTGGTACTGAGTCCCGCCTGCCCGGTTTGCCCCTGATGAGAGATCCCATCCACAGAATCCAGTTCCTTGTGGCCTTCTTCACCGTGTTGATGATCTGTGCGCCGCTCGCAGCGGTCGATCGTTTGGTGCCGTCGGTGTACCCGACCATCATGGAGGCGATGGAGATCGCCATCGATGGTGATCGAATTCTGGTCAGCCCGGGGAATTATTTGGGCCACATTGGTTTCCTTGGCAAGCAGGTCGAACTGATCGGACTCGAGGGCGCGACCACTACGATTCTGGATGGTTTGGGTACCTTTAACTGCGTCGTGACCATCGACGCAGCGGGTTCCGGGGCAAGAGTTTCCGGATTCACCATTCAAAATGGTTTCGGGACCAGCTGTGGATTACCTCTGGCACTGTGCGGAGGAGGCCTCCTGATCACTGCGGGTTCTCCGACCATCGATGCTTGCGTGCTGGTCAATAACAGTTCATCGCGGGGTGGGGCACTTCATTCAGAGCAATCTTCGCCGACCATCGATGGCTGTTACTTCGGCGGGAACTTTGCCTCTCAAGGGGGGGCGATCTCGATTCATGGTGGAGTGGCCAGTATTTCGAATTGTACTTTTGTTGGAAATGACGCGTACGGCTGGGGAGGCGGACTCGCCGCTGATTTCTGCAGCGTGACGGTGTCTAATTGCACGTTCGAGGGGAACGCCTCGGAATCGGGAGGAGGGATCTTCATCACAGAATCGATCTCCTCCATCACCGATAGCTCCTTCAGTGGCAACTCTGCAGTCGATGAGGGCGGAGGTGTCTTGCTGGATGAGTTCAGCACGGTGCAGATGACCGGCTGTGAGATCGCGGCCAATACTGCCCTGCGAGGAGGAGGTCTGGCGGTCACTCATTTCTGTGATGCGCTGATCGAGAATTGCCACATTCATGGAAACGTGGCTGTAGAAGATGGCGGAGGCGTGTATTCATTCGAGTGCTTTGCCGAATACAAAAGAAATCGGGTTCTCAATAACAGTAGCGGACTGCAGGGAGGCGGATTCTTTATCCGTTACTTTGCCGATCCACTGCTGGAGAACTGTTTGATCCAGTACAACGTTGCGACCATCTCTGGCGGTGGAGTGGCTTGTGTCGAGGCCGCATCGCCGAGGATTGTGCACTGTACCATCGACAGCAACACGACCTCGGGAGTCGGCGGGGGAATAAGGGCGCAGTCCCAGTCCTTCCCGGTCGTGATCAATTCTATCTTATGGCGAAACGACGCTATGAATCAGACCGCGGTGTCCACTGGGCCTACGGCAGGTGTTTTTCTCGATCATGTCATCATGCAGGGAGCGGATCCGGAAGATCCCCTCGTGATGCAACTCGATCCTGAACTGGATGCTGTCGGGTACCCGGGGCTCTGCTCCGCTGCCATCGATGAAGGTACGAACTTGGTCGACCACTTGCCGCTGGTCGACATCGACGGAATTTTGCGGCCACAAGGTGGTCGTCGTGATATTGGCGCGTTCGAAACCGCGGGAACGGGCCATTGTTTCATTCGGGGAGACTGCAATAACAGTGGCGACCTGGACCTCGCAGATGCCATCTCGGCACTCGATTATATCTTTTCAGGTGCGTCGCTGGCCGGCTGTAGGGATGCTTGTGACTACGATGATGATGGCTGGATTTCCATCGCAGATGTGATCAGTGGGCTGGTTTATTTTTACCAGAGTGGATCACCTCCGGCACCGCCATTCCCCACTCCAGGCCCGGACACGACCGCCACTCAGTCCCAGAATTGCTGGATTCTGGGGCTCTAGGCGAGAATCCCCGGGACCAACTTTCCGCTGACGTCGGTCAACCTGAAATCTCTGCCCTGGTAGGGGTAGGTGAGCCGTTCGTGGTCGATCCCCATCAAGTGAAGAATCGTCGCCTGCAGATCGTGGACGCCGACCGGATCTTTGACGATCCGGTATCCCAGTTCGTCTGTGGCGCCGTGAACATGACCTTTCTTGACTCCGCCTCCAGCCATCCACATCGAGTAGCAATGAGGGTGATGGTCTCGACCGAGGAACTTGGAACCATTCCGTTCCTCATTCATGGCGGTCCTGCCGAACTCTCCGGTCCAGATCACCAGCGTATCGTCGAGCAGACCACGCTGTCGCAGATCCCGCAGCAATGCTGCGATCGGCTGATCGGTCTCGCCGCACTTCTTCGGTAACTGGGTCATGATGTCATCGTGAGGGGCGGTGCCGTGGATGTCCCAGCCCCAGTCAAACAACTGAACGAATCGTACATCCTGTTCGACCAGTCGTCTGGCGAGCAGGCAGTTGTTGGCAAAGGATGACTTGCCCGGCTCTGCTCCGTACTCTTCCAGAGTTTTCGGACTCTCGCGCGAGATGTCCATCACCTCGGGGACCGAGGCCTGCATCCGAAAGGCCAGTTCGTACTGCTCGATCCGAGCGATGGTCTCTGGATCTCCATCGCGCAGCGCTGCGATTTTATCTAGTTCTTGGATGGCATCGACGGTTCGTCTACGGGTGACACTGTCGATCCCCGGAGGATTCCCGAGATAGAGCACCGGATCGCCGCTGGTACGACATTGGATCCCCTGGTGAACCGAGGGTAGGAATCCCGATCCCCAGACACTCTTGCCAGCACTGGGAGTCTTGTTTCCAGAAACGAGCACGACGAATGCGGGAAGATCTTGATTCATACTTCCGAGACCCCAGGTCAGCCAGGAACCCATCGAAGGGCGACCGAAGCGGGGTGATCCGCTGTAGATGAACAACTGTGCGGGAGCATGATTGAACTGATCGGTGTGCATCGATCGGATCAGGCACAGTTCATCGGCGACATCTGCCAGGTGGGGGAGTAACTCGGAGATTTCCATTCCCGATTGACCGTGGGAGTTGAACTGGAACGGGCTGGCAAGAATCTTTGGATGACCTTTGATGAACGCGAAGGTCTCGCCGTCGATCAGGTCGGTTGGACATGGTTGACCATCCAGTTCCTTCAGCAATGGTTTCGGGTCGAACAGTTCTTGTTGAGGAGGAGATCCTGCCATGTGCAGGCAGATAATTCGTCGGGCGCGAGGAGCGAAGTGTGGCGTCGAGAGCAACCCAAGGGGGTCTGCGGCGCCGACTTGCTGATCCCCCATCAAGGAGGAGAGGGCCAGCCCACCGATCCCCAGCCCGGCTTGGCCAAGGAACCAGCGCCGAGTCCCTTCGAGGTGGCTCTGGAGAAACAGATCAGATCTGGGATCCAACGTCATCCTCTCACCAGCACTTCGTCGAGATTGAGGAGAACATTGGCGATGACCATCAGAGTCGCCGCATCGGTGAGATTCTGGGTCTCTTCGAGTTCCCATCTTCCACCCTCGAGTAATGAAACAGCACTGGCTGGATCCAGTTCGAAGACTTGCCTCTGTTGATCCGAAAGTTCTTGCAGAAGTTTCAGTTCTTGCGCAGTGGCGGGCCGACAGGTGGCGCGCTGGAAGGCTCGCTCGATCGCCTGGGTCAGCTGGTCGGTGCCAGTTAGTGACCATCTCGCCAACCCTGCGGCGGCCTCGATGTAGACGGGATCATTGAGTATCACCAGAGCCTGTAATGGAGTGTTGGTGCGGATCCTCCTGGGAGTACAGACATCACGAGTGGGGGCATCAAAGGTGAGCATTGCCGGGTAAGGCGCAGTCCTGCGGAAAAAGGTATAGAGGCTACGCCGCACTCGATCTTCTCCTTCACTTTCCTTCCAACCGGAGCCGTTGTAGACCACCTGCCAGATTCCATCGGGCTGGGGAGGGTAGACCGAGGGGCCGAACTTCTTGGTGGACAGGATTCCGCCGATGGCCAGCGCTTGGTCTCGGATCACTTCGGCGGGTAGGCGGATTCGAGTGGCGTGAGATAATAGTCGATTGTCGGGATCGACCTGTTGCTGGAGAGCACCCCTTTGATTGCTTCTCCGGTAGGTGTCGCTGGTGACGATGCGACGAAGCAATTGCTTGTGACTCCATCGGTCTTGCTGCTGCCAAGTCAGGGCGAGCCAATCGAGAAGTTCTGGATGACTCGGTAACGCCCCCTGGGTTCCGAAATCTTCCAGCGTCTCGACCAGGCCAGTGCCAAACAACTGCTCCCATACCCGATTGACATGGACTCGAGCCGTCAGCGGGTTCGCAGGAGAGAAGAGCCAGTGGGCCAGTGCCATTCTGTTGCGAGTCTGGTCCTCCTCGATCGGCGGAAGGAATTGAGGGATGTCGGCAGTGACGGGGTCGCCAGGAGAGAGATGAGAACCTCTCCTCAGAAGATAGGTGGTCCGTAAATTCTCACCGGTCAGTTGGGCCATCACTGGCACAGAGACGGCTCGAGCTTCGATGTCCATCTGCTGTTTCGATGCCTGGTCGAGCAGTTGTTGCTGGGGTGCCAGGATTCGTCTTCCTTCGGTGGAGATCTTTTTCTTCCACCATGTTTCAAGATCGGATCCATTCACGGTTCCGTTGCGAGTTGCGGCGATGGAGTCCCTGATCTTCGGTTCGAACAGGTCTGAAGGTTTCTCACTCCAGCGATCGATGAATGAGGAGAACGAAAACAGATCATCACGTTCAGTCGGTCGGATGCTTTCCCGTCGCACCCCTCCCCACTCGATCACGCCGCCTTGCTGGGTCATCGCGATTCCCGCAACGGTTTTCCCCGCCTCGATCCCGATGGAGGCCGCATCGATGACCAGGTGCACCCAATCTCCTGAAGCGGGCAATTCACCCTGGAACAGCAGAGACTCGGTTCCATCGACACCGTGGGCAAAGGTGGCGGTGCCCCAGTAGCCGCGGTGTTCCCAGAGGGACTGATCGTCGAGCCGCACCTGGAGCAGCATCCACTCGGGAGGTTCCACGATCCTGGCGTCGATGTGATAGCGATCACCCGCTGCAGCGACATGAGGATGGAGAGATTTCTCGAAGTAAACCTGACGTGTTTGCCCCGCGGGTGCGGTTTGGCGGATCACCTGCTGGATTCCATCTGGCGCATCCGGAGGAGCCTGAACCCAGGGCCACTCCTTACGGTTGCCATCGACCATCGACTGGCAGAGCGGCGGCATCTTGCCGCTGAATGCGATCTCATCGAGAGCCCCCGCTTCGGTCGGGGATGCATCCGCGATCGGAATCACCAGCGCCTTGGCTGTTTGATCCAGCGATTGCTGTGCATCCTTGACCTGTTGTTTTGCACCGATGAGAAGTGCCTTGTCTTCATCTCCGAGCACCTTGAGTAGTGGTGCTTCACTGTTGAGATCTGCATCTTCACTCTGGTTGAAGAAATCAAACAACTGGTAATATTCGACCTGGGAGATGGGGTCGTACTTGTGGTCGTGACACTGGGCACAACCGGCAGTCATTCCTTGCCAGACCTGCATTGTCGTGTTGACTCGATCGACCACGGCGGCCACTCGGAATTCCTCGTTCTGGGTGCCACCCTCGTCGTTGGTCATCGTGTTTCGATGGAAAGCAGTGGCGATTCGATTCGATTCACTCGGGTCCTCGATCAGATCACCTGCGAGCTGTTCGATGGTGAATTGATCGAAGGGAAGGTCGCGATCGAAAGCTTGGATCACCCAGTCTCGCCACGGCCAGATATTCCGCATGCCATCTTGCTCGTATCCCTTGGTATCTGCATAGCGAGCCAGATCGAGCCATGCACTGGCCCATCGCTCCCCAAATGAATCGGATGCGAGCAACTCGTCGATTAAAGAATGCCATGCTCCATCTGCATCGATGGCATCTTCTTCGATGAAACGAGCCACTCGGTCGGGGTCAGGTGGCAATCCGATCAGGTCGAGCGATAGCCTGCGGATCAAAACAGCGGCAGATGCTGGACCGTTGGCGGTGAGGCCACCCGCATCGATCTTCTTCTCGATGAAGGCATCGATGGGGTGTTGCTCCTGAGTCCAGAAGACCGCTGGCATCTTGGGGGGTGTGAAGGCCCAGTGTTCTTCCCATGCGGCGCCGGCATCGATCCATTGCTTCAGGATGGAGATCTCTTCGCTGGATAACGCCTCCGAGTGATCGGGGGGCGGCATCCGCTTTTCGGGTTCATCCGAGGAGATTCTCTGAAACAGTTCGCTACTGTCGGCTGACCCTGCCTCGATCACGCCGAATAACTGTTCCTTCATGTCGAGGCGAAGATCACCCTTTCGGGTGGCCGCATCGGGGCCATGACAGGGGATGCACTGGCGAGACAGGATGGGACGAACTTCTGAGGTGAACTCCGGAGTGTCATATCCTCCCGGAGGAAGACAGGCACTGATCAGCAGCGATAGGCCGGCCGCAGTTGCGATGAGCAGTGGATCCTCCTCCCCTGAAAAAGTGTACCGCTACCGGGTGAGCGGCTCCATCGACCGCTTCGGAAGTCAGTTCAAGGTCAGGCGAACAGGCGATCGTTTTCAGGATGCCAGCTGAAGCAGCGATAGGCGGGTAACAGCCGTTTCCATTCGGAAATGACTCGTTGTTCAAAGCCACCTGCGGAGATGAAGAGGTCGTCCCGGTCGATTCTCTTCTCGACATGGAGCCAGTGCTCCCCGGGTGTGTAACTCTTGCGGATCTCTGCCAGTTCAAGGTCGTCCATGGTGCTGCATTTTCGAGTGCGTCGGTGATCATGAACCCGGAGGTGGTAGCCAGAGAGTGGCTGGAGCATCTTGGCCATGGCGATTCGCTCTTCCTCATCACCCATCAATCTCTTGAGATTTTCACCATCCCACCAGGCGTTCTGGTGAATTCGTAGGGCAAAAGTTAACCCCTTCTCGTCGATTTCCAGCACCAGCATCGCGTGGATGTAGTCGGTGTCGAGATCCTTGCCGACCTCAGATCCGAGATGCTTTTGCAATTTTTTTCGTTCCTGTTCTCCGCGAGACAGATAGGTGCGCTGACTGGCCACTCGAAATCCGTTGAACTGGTGTGGATGGTGCAGGCTCGCACGACTCACCAGCAGAAACGGTTCCGCAGAAAGTGCCTGCGCTCCCGCCTTGCCGACCCGATCCAGTTTGGTGCGAACCTCGAGCCTGGAACCATTGAATTCGGGATCGGTCTGGACACTCTCGCGGAACCGATCGAAATCTGAGGGGAGAAAGGTCACTTCATCTTCGGCCATCGGTCATCTCCTCTCGGGATCATTGCTAGATCATTGCTAGATCATCGCTAGATCTGCGCTGGACCTGCTTGGCAACCGTTGCCGCAGCACCCTGCACGCATTAGGGTATTCTCCATGGAGTGCCTCGTACAGGGTGCTTTCTTGGATCTATGAACATTTTGAGGAAGGATTTCCTACCATGGCCGGTCCCATTGCATTTTCGCTCAAGGAATGGATCGACGAACATCGCCATCGACTCAAGCCTCCGGTGGGAAATCAGGTGGTCTGGGAAGATACCGATACGATTGTGATGATCGTCGGAGGGCCGAATAAGCGAAAAGACTTCCACATCAACCAGACCGAGGAATTCTTCCATCAACTCGAGGGCGACATGGTCCTGCGGGTGAAGGAGGACGGTGAGTACCGAGACATCGAAATCCGCCAAGGGGATGTGATGTTGCTACCACCGGGGATTCCTCACTCTCCCCAGCGAGGCGCAAACACCGTGGGTATGGTCGTGGAGAGAAAACGTTCTGCAGAGATGGAAGATCAGTTCGTCGTATTTTGCGAAAAATGCGATGAGCAGGTATTTCACTCTCAGTTTCATCTGCAAGACATCGTTCGCCAGTTGAAACCGTTGATGGAAAATTTCTGGTCCAGCGAGGAGAATCGGACCTGTTCCAGTTGTGGGACCGTGGTCCAACCTTCGGTGGTGAGCGAGTAATCTTGCCCTGGGGGAGGGCTGCGTGGCACTGAAGATCGATTTACACACTCATATATTGCCAAAACAGTGGCCAGATCTTACCAAGAGATATGGCTACGATGGCTTCGTCAGCATCGAGCATCACGCTCCGTGCTGTGCCAAATTGTGGAAAGACGGCCAGTTCTTCCGCGAAGTGGATGACCGCTGCTGGGATCCCGTGCGTCGGATCGAGGATTGCGATCGCCACGGTGTCGATGTGCAGGTGCTCTCTACCGTGCCGATCATGTTCAGTTACTGGGCAAAATCGAAAGATGCTCTCGATCTATCTCGATTACTCAACGATCAGATCGCCGAGGTGGTGAAGGATCGTCCCGACCGCTTCATCGGCTTGGGAACGGTACCTATACAGGATCCAGATCTTGCCATTCAGGAGATGGAGCGCTGTGTTCATGAGCTCGGTTTTCCAGGATTACAAATCGGAACTCATTGCGGTGAGTGGAACCTCGATGCACCGGAGTTGTTCCGGTTTTTTGAGCAAGCACAGCGCTGGGGAACCTCGATCTTCGTTCATCCATGGGACATGCTCGGGGCGGATCGGCTTGGCAGTTACTTCTTACCCTGGCTGGTGGGAATGCCTGCGGAAACCAGTCTTGCCATCTGCTCGATGATCTTCGGGGGAGTGCTGGATCGATTGCCCGATTTGAAAATTTGCTTTGCACACGGCGGAGGGTCCTTCCCCGGTACCTTGGCGAGGATCGAAAAGGGATACCATGCCCGTCCTGATCTTTGTGGAATCCACGGTTGTCGCTCACCTCGGGAATACATCGATCGGTTTTACCTCGACACCCTAGTCCACGATCCACAAGCACTGGAATTCGTGATCGATATCTTCGGAACCGATCACCTGGCTCTCGGAACCGATTATCCGTTCCCATTGGGTGAGGATCACCCGGGCCTGATGATCGAGCAGATGGATTCACTGACATCCGATCAAAAGGAACGGCTAGTCGGCGGGACTGCGCTCGAGTTCCTGGGCCTTTCTGAATCGAGTTTGAGACACGGATCGACGGGAGCCCACTGATGGTACCCGGAACTCCGATGAACCTACAGGAAGCCATCCAGTGCGATGAGAAGGACTCCCTGAGTCGCTTCCGAGACCAGTTCCATCTTCCGACCGCAGCCGATGGGAAAGCACTCATTTACTTCTGCGGGAACTCACTCGGATTGATGCCGCGAACGGCTTTCGATGATGTGACTGCTGAACTGGAAGACTGGCGCGATCTGGCGGTGGAAGGTCACCTCGAAGGTCGGCGCCCTTGGTTGCCCTATCACGAGTCATTCAGGCAACAGGGAGCCCGCCTGGTCGGTGCCAGGCCGATCGAGGTGGTCTTCATGAACACCTTGACCGCCAATCTCCACCTGCTGATGGCATCCTTCTACAAACCCGATTCCACTCGATTCAAGATCCTCTCCGATGCCCCAGGTTTTCCTTCCGATACCTACGCTATGCAGTCACAGATGCGCTGGCATGGATTCGATCCCGAACAGGGAATGGTGGTACTGCAACCACGAGAAGGAGAGAACTGCCTGCGCGACGACGACGTGTTGGAGGCGATCGATCAGCATCGTGATGAACTTGCGTTGGTGATGTTCTCGGGAGTGAACTACTTCACCGGACAGGCGTATGACATCGAGAGCATCGGTCATCGATGTCGGCAACATGGCATCACTTTTGGACTGGATCTGGCCCATGCCGCCGGCAATATCGATCTTCAGTTACACGATCATGGAGTTGATTTTGCAGCATGGTGTACCTACAAGTACATCAACTGTGGCCCCGGTGCAGTCGCGGGCGCATTCGTACATGAGCGTCATGCCCACGATCAGCAACTGGTGCGTCTGGCGGGCTGGTGGGGCAACGAACCTGCCACTCGGTTCCGGATGGATGAAAACCCGCAGTTCATCGCGCAGCCTGGAGCTGAAGGATGGCAGGTTTCGAATCCGCCCATCTTCTCGATGGCTCCGCTCCACTCTTCCCTGTCGATCTTTGATGAGGCGGGGATCGGGGCTCTTCGAGATCGATCGAAGAAACTCACCGGATATCTGGTGCAGTGCATCGATGCCATCGGTTCGGATCATTATCAGATCGTCACACCACGCGAAGAGCACCGAAGGGGAGCGCAGATCTCGATCCGGGTGATCGGAGATGCCAGTGCCCTGCAGGAAGCACTGCAGGCGGCGGGAATCATCACAGATTTCAGACCTCCCGATGTGGTGCGGGTGGCACCCACTCCTCTGTACAACACTTTCGAGGAGATCTCCCGCTTCGCCGCAGTTCTGGAACAGGTCGCCACATCCTCGACCCCGCGTGGGGGAGACTGAGATGCCTGCCCAGTCGGTCGTGATCGTCGGTGGAGGGCTGACGGGAGCATTGGCAGCTCTCTCTCTATCTCGCGATGGTCATCGAGTGCAACTTCACGAACGCAGAGGAGATATTCGGAAAGCGGAGATGGTGCGAGGAAGAAGCATCAACCTGGCGATTTCCAGAAGAGGTTTGACCGCGCTGGAGCGAGTCGGGCTCAGAGAAAAAGCACTCCAGATCTCGGTTCCGATGCGCGGGCGACAGATGCACGATCCGTCGAGCCAACTCTCCTTCCAGCGTTACTCCGGCAATGAGGATGACAAGATCTACAGCATCTCTCGGGGAGAACTGAACCGGATGCTCCTGGTAGAGGCGGATCGTTCCGATCTGGTCACGCTGCACTTTCACCACCGATGCGTCGATATCGATTCAGAGAAGAGCCGTGTGACTTTCAAAGACGATCGTTCAGGGGAGCAGATCGTCGCCAGCGGAGACCTGATCATCGGGGCTGACGGTGCATTTTCTGCCGTGCGTAGTTCATTGATGATCGGAGATCGATTCGACTACCAGCAGAGTTACCTGAGTCATGGTTACATCGAACTGTACATTCCACCGGGTCCGGAAGGAGAATTTCGGATCGAGAAGAATGCACTTCACATCTGGCCGAGAAATACCTTCATGATGATCGCGCTCCCCAATGAAGATGGTTCCTTCACCGGAACCTGTTTCTGGCCGCTGGAGGGTGAGTTTTCATTTGGGCAGTTGAAAGACGCCGAACAGGTACGACGATTTTTCCAGCAGTGGTTTCCCGATGTTCCCGATCTGGTCCCTGACCTGGAACAGCAGTTCCTGGCGGCTAGTCCCTCCTCGCTGGTGACGATCCGTTGCCGGCCGTGGGTGGTGGGCAACACGGTGTTGGTCGGAGATGCGGCGCATGCCATCGTGCCCTTCTATGGCCAGGGAATGAACGCTGGTTTCGAGGACGTGAGAATCCTGTGCGAGTGCCTGGAAGCCAACAGGGGTCATTTGAAGGCCGCCTTGGAATCTTACCAGGAACTGAGGATCGAGAATGGTCATGCCATTGCAAAGCTGGCAGTGGACAATTTTCATGAGATGCAGGATCACGTCGCCAGCCGGTGGTTCTTGTTGACCAAGAAATTCTCGAATCTGCTGCAGAAGATCCTGCCGGGCTGGTACCGTCCCCTCTACTCGATGGTGTCCTTTTCAAACACGCCATACACCGAGGCCATCGAGATTCATCGGAAGCAGCAACGAGTACTCAAGTACTCGTTGATCACCACTCTTCTTGTCGCTCTGATTTGGGCGGCATCTTGGATCGCGAGGAACGGATGACTCTCACTTACCACGACTATCTCAAGATCGGCAGCCTGCTCGACATCCAGGTGCCCAAGAGTGACCCGCCGGAACACGATGAAACACTTTTCATCATCATTCATCAAACCTACGAACTGTGGTTCAAGCAGTTCCTCCACGAGATGGATCGAGCGGAACAGTGCATGACCGATGGAGATCTGTGGGGTTGTGTGGCGACACTCAAGAGAATGAGAATGGTGATGAAGACCTTGGTGCAACAGGTCGACATCCTGGAGACGATGACGCCGCTCTCCTTTGTCTCCTTCAGGGATCGTCTCGATACCGCCAGTGGATTTCAGTCGGTCCAGTTCCGGATTCTAGAATTCAGGCTTGGCCACAAGCGAGCCCGGATGCTGGACGCCATCGCAGAAGGTGTGCCGTTGAGAGATGAAGTGGTGGCGGCTTTCGCAGCTCCGGCTCTGCAGGATCATTTCCACCAGTTTCTGGCAGGAATCGGCTGCAAGATCCCGCAGGATGTACTCGAACGAGATGTGAAGGAACCGGTGGCACCCAACGAGGCGGTGCAGGATGAGTTGTTACGGGTGTACCGCGAGCGACCCGATGTGACGGTCATGCTCGAGTTGCTCACCGACATCGATGAGGGGCTTCAGGAGTGGAGATATCGCCACGTGAAACTGGCAGAGCGAACCATCGGCACCAAGCAGGGCACGGGTGGTAGCGATGGAATCGAGTTCCTCAAGAAATCTCTCTTTCGCCCCATGTTTCCCGATCTGTGGGCAATCCGCGCAAAGATGTGAGGCGACGTGACCCTGATCGACATCTCTCCAGCACTCTCCCCTTCGATCGCGGTATTCCCGGGCGATTCACCGCTTTCTCGCGAGGTGCTGCTCGATCTTCGAAACGATGATCACCTGACCTTGTCGACCCTTCGTTCGACGGTTCACATCGGCAGCCATCTCGATGCCCCCAGTCACTACGACCGCGATGGAGCGACCATCGACCAGGTCGACCTACAGCGCTGCATCGGACCGTGTGAGGTGATGAAGATCGAAGTCGAGCGGAGCGGCCAGATCGAGATCGACCATCTGCCGTCGACACCGCGTACCGAACGATTGTTGCTGGCCACCGGCACTCATCCCGATCCCGATCGATGGGGCGGCGACTTCGCCGGACTGTCTCCACGATTGATCGAGCATCTCGCAGGACTCGGAGTGAAGCTCATCGGAATCGATACGCCGAGCGTCGATGTAGCGGACTCGAAGGAATTGCCCGCGCACGATGCGTGCCGTCGTCACGATGTGTTAATTTTGGAAGGGCTAGTGCTAGAGTCGGTCGCTGCGGGGGACTATGAACTGATCGCTTTGCCCTTAAAACTGACCGGATTCGA
>JAPKAM010000022.1 GCA_028825265.1 Planctomycetota bacterium | reverse complement strand
TGATGGACATGGATCAACTGGAGCAGGATGTCAATGCCGCTCCGGTGGTGAAACTGCTCAATATGGTGCTGCTGTCCGCGATCAAGGACCGTGCCTCGGATATTCACCTCGAACCCTTCGAGAAGGAGTTCAAGATCCGCTACCGGGTGGACGGCGTGCTCTACGAGATGATGCCTCCTCCGATCCAGTTGGCCAGAGCCGTGATCTCGAGGGTCAAGGTGATGGCGAACCTCGATATTGCCGAGACCCGCCTGCCGCAGGATGGCAGGATCGAACTCAACATCTCCGGGCGTCCGGTCGACCTTCGTGTCTCCACCTTGCCGACGATGTATGGCGAGTCGGTGGTGATGCGTGTGCTTGACCGTGGTCAGGTTTCCCTCGATCTGGAAAATATCGGTCTGCGGCAGAAGGACCTCGACTTGCTGAGGAAACTGATCGTCAAGCCGAACGGAATCATCCTAGTGACGGGGCCGACGGGTTCTGGAAAAACCACCACGCTCTACTCGTGCCTCAACGAGGCCAACGATCCGACCACCAAGATCATCACCACCGAGGACCCGGTCGAGTACAACATCGATGGGATCGTCCAGATTCCAATCAACGAGGAGATCGGAGTCACCTACGCGGCTTGTCTGCGTGCGATCCTGCGACAGGATCCGGACAAGATCCTGGTCGGTGAGATTCGTGACCTCGAGACCGCACAGATCGCCGTGGAAGCGAGCCTTACCGGTCACATCGTGTTCTCCACCCTACACACCAACGACGCGCCCTCTTCGATGATCCGCCTGGTCGACCTCGGGATCGAAGCATTCCTGCTGACAGCAACGGTCGAGGCCGTGGTGGCGCAGCGCTTGGTGAGAAGGGTATGTTTGGCTTGCAAGGTCGAGTATGCACCGACAGACGAGATGTTGATGGAACTGGAATTGACCCAGTCCGATGTTCAGGGTCGCACCTTCTTCTACGGAAAAGGGTGCAAGGAATGCAACAATTCCGGCTACAAGGGCCGGGTCGCTCTGTTCGAGATCATGCAGATGACAGACCGATTGCGAGACGTGATCATGACCGGAGCCAGTACCCAGGAAGTTCAGAAACTGGCACGAGAAGAGGGAATGAAGACCCTTCGAGATGCTGGATTGATCCACATTTACGACGGAGTGACCACCATCGAAGAGGTGGTCAAGGAGACCATCGTCTCCTAGCGGATCGTCCCTTAAGATGTGAAAGCGAGGCTCCCAGATGAGCCTCACCAGAAGGAGCAGCACAGATGGCGGTATTCGAATACGAAGCAGTCGGCCCGGGAGGGCAGAAGAAGCGTAGTACCATCGAGGCCGGAAATCAGCAGGAGGCGATCAAGCAACTGCGGTCTCAAGGTCTGAAACCGACGAAGATTCGAGAGAACAAAGGTGGGGCTAAGGCTGGACCGGGTAACAAGAAGAAGAAGATGAACCTTAATCCTTTTGGAGGACGAGTCTCCCAGGCTGAACTGGTGCAGTTCACCCAGCAGCTGGCGACACTGCAGGATGCAGGTCTTCCCATCGTACGTTCACTCAAGATTCTTGCCGACCAGCTGACTCCGGGCACATTTCAGGATCAGTTGATCAAGGTGACCGAAGATGTCGAGGGTGGTGCGACCTTCTCGGAAGCGCTGGAGAAATTCCCGAAGACTTTCAACCACTTGTTTGTGGCGATGGTCAAGGCCGGTGAGATCGGTGGAGTTCTCGATACCATCTTGCAGCGTTTGTCTGACTTCCAGGAGAAGTCGATGAAACTGCGAAAGAAGGTCCAGGGAGCGATGGTGTATCCGATCGCAGTGATCTGCGTCGCGAGTTTGATTCTCGGTTTCATCATGACCTCGGTGATCCCGCAGTTTCAGAAGATGTTCGCCGACATGGGAACGGCGCTGCCGGCTCCCACTCAAGCACTGCTGGCTTTTGCCAATGCAGTACAGTCCTACTGGTTCCTCGCTCCCGTGGTGATTTTTGGCGGATACAGCGCCCTGAAAATGGTCGCCAGAACATCTGCCGGGGAATTGATGGTCGACAAGACCAAACTCTATGCGCCCATCTTTGGACAGATCGTCAGGAAGTCGACGATTTCACGTTTTTGCCGCACACTAGGGACTCTTATTTCCTCCGGAGTTCCCATCCTTGAAGCCCTCGAGATCGTCAAGGCTGCGGTCGGAAACAGGGTCATCTCTGATGCCATCGAAGGGGTCTGCGGATCGATTCGAGAGGGAGAGACCATCGCTGAGCCACTCGGTGCATCTGGAGTCTTCGATCCACTGCTGGTCAACATGATCGACATCGGTGAGGAAACCGGTGAACTGGACAAAATGCTCAACAAGATTTCCGACAATTACGATCTCGATGTCGACGTTCTGGTCGAATCGCTGTCGAGCCTGATCGAACCTTTGCTGATTGTAGGCATGGGAGGTGCCGTCGGTTTCATCGTCGTGGCACTGTTTATGCCCTTGCTGTCGATCATCCAGACGGTTGGATAAAACGGTTCGCAGCATCCTGGTAGCATTGGTCGAAGATTCTCAGGCCGTGAGGGAGAAGGTAACTTCCCCCTCACGGCCTTTCTTCAATTTTGAAAGGGCAATCGTTGAGATCAGCGAGTGACCAAAAATGGCTCGATTCTTTTCGAGTCTGGAGCCATGGGCCCGATTACCACGCTTCTTCGCTGGTGGATGTCGCGACCGCCTTGGGTCTGAAGGCCAAGAACCACCCACGTTTGAAGGAGTTACTGGAAGAACTGGAAGAGCAGGGGGAAACGGTCCACTTGCCTGCTCGAGGTTGGTTTGTTCCTCATCGAGAACGCTGGCTGGTGGGCACGCTCACGGTCACACGACGTGGTTTCGGGTTCGTCCGACCACTGGTCGAGGATCCCGCGGGGGATGCCTTTATTCCGGCCCGCCGTCTCAAGGATGCCCATCACGGAGATCGAGTCCTCGCAGGGATCACCCCTCCTGGTCGTGGTCGCTCTGGATCTACCCATGAAGGCCGTAGCGGCAAGATTCTCGAGGTGCTGGTTCGGAGTCCGAGAGTCATCCCCGGGCAGTACTGGAAACACCGCGATGGTGCAGGGGTGGTGGAGCCGACGCGTCATGACAGCCTCCGTCAGATCTGGATCGACTCCAGCTTAAGAAATGGAGTCGCGGATGGAGATCGAGTGCTGGCACGTCTACGAAATGGCTCGGCAGTCGATGGAATGCCACCAGGAGAGATCATTTGCCTGTGGGCTCCGGAAGGGACCTGGCGTGCGGATTTGCAGGTGGTCTGTGCCGAGCATCAACTGCGTGAGGATTTCCCACCAGAGGTACTGCAACAGGCGGAAGGATTTCCGGATCAGATCTCGGAGGAAGAGATCTCCAGGCGTACCGATCTCCGTGCGATTCCATTCGTCACCATCGACCCTGAGGACGCCAAGGATTTCGATGATGCGATCGCGCTCGTAGAGCATTCCGATGGCCGGGTGTTGCTCGGAGTTGCGATTGCAGATGTCAGTCACTATGTCGAGGCGGGAGATCCCATCGATGGCGAGGCGATCTTGCGAAGTACCAGTGTCTACATCCCGGGAAAGACGATTCCGATGCTTCCCGAGCGACTCAGCAATGGATTGTGTTCTCTGAGACCGGGCGAGGATCGACTCGCCAAGGTTGTCTGGATCGAGATCGGAGATGAAGGCGAGATCATCGATGCGTTTGTCGAGAGGGCGGTCATCCGGAGCGCCCAGCGTTTCTCCTACCAGCAGGTACAGAAGATCATCGACGGGGAAGTAGAATCGACGGGCATCACCACCGATGCCATCGTTGCGATGTTGCACCAACTCGCAGAGTTCCGCACGAAACTACGAGATCGGAGGATGCGATCGGGCTGCATCGATCTCGATCTGGAAGAGATGAAACTGGTCCTCGATGACGAGGGTGAGGTGATCGGTGTTGAGGCGAAGGAACGGCTCGATGCTCACAAACTGGTCGAGGAGTGCATGCTGATCGCTAATGAGGCGGTCGCTACCATTGCCACTGAGCGCGAGATCCCGATTCTCCGCCGGGTCCATTCTCCGCCGGAGGAGGAAGATCTGCAGAATTTTGCCCGATTGTGTCGGGTACTCGCTCCAGAAGCGAAGGTTCGAGGGATCGATGATCTCCCGGCAGTGATCGAAGCGGTGCGGGGAACTGCAGCGGCTCCGGTGGTTTCCTTCGCCCTGCTCAAGACCTTCAGTCGGGCACAGTATAGCCCACGACGTGAGTCACACTTTGCCCTGAGGAAAGATGAGTATTGCCACTTCACTTCGCCGATCCGCAGATACCCGGATCTTCAGGTTCATCGAGCCCTCGATCGGCATCTCTTCTCGGGGGGGGGGCCGCGGATCGAGACCGACTCGGCGTCCCTGCTGGAACTGGCGGAATCCTGCAGTACTCGGGAAAGATCGGCCGAAAGTGCAGAGCGAGACATGTCCCGATTACGAGCCATCTCCTGGCTAGGTCATCGAGTCGGAGAGCGATTCACCGGAATCGTCACCTCGGTGCGGGAGCAGGGATTTCATGTCAGGCTCGATGGGATTCTCATCGATGGGTTTGTCCATGTTTCCAAGCTTCTGGATGACCACTACCACTTCAACGAAACCCAGTTTGCGTTGCGAGGGGCCAATGCCGGGAACATGATTCGCCTCGGAGATCCGGTCGAAGTGGAATTGGAATCGGTAGATCCGCTCCATCGAGATATCAATCTGAAGTATTTTCACACCAGAGCCGGAGCTCAGCGAGGTCGAGGCTCCGATGGTATTGCGGCCAAAAAAAACCAGAACGGTCGGCCCAATCACAGTGGTGAAGAGAAGAAGAGCCTGCGGAAATCTGGCCAAGGGGGCCATCGGCAGGGGCGGTCGGGGAAGAAAAAAGGTGGCCCAGGAAAGGGCCGGCGGAGGACCCACCAATGAGCCATGAACACTACCAGATCTGGACCGATGGAGCCTGTCGAGGGAATCCTGGACCGGGTGGTTGGGCCTATATCGTTCGTGCTGGAGACGGATCAGAGGAAGTCTGTTACGATCATCAGCCAACCACGACCAATAACCGGATGGAACTGACCGCAGCACTGGAAGCGTTAAGATCTGTACCGGAGGGGGCTGAAGCGACTCTGTTCAGTGATTCCCAGTACGTGGTGAAGGGGATGAGCGAATGGGTGAAAGGCTGGCAGCGTCGTAACTGGCGAAAGTCCGACGGCAAGCCGGTACTCAATGATGATCTCTGGAAGCAATTGGTACAGGCCAATTCGGGGATACAGATTCACTGGAAGTGGGTCGAAGGCCACGCGGGTCACGAAGAAAACGAAAGATGTGATGCGCTCGCCAATCGGGCCATCGATGAAGCGTCATAATCGACAGAGAGGAACAGTAGATGAGAGCAATCCAGATAAAACTAGTCCCGGTGACCGTTGCTATGGCAATGGTGTTGTTGGTTGGAATGGCGGCGACTGCAATGGTGCAAGATTTCATGTTGATTCCGCCCGCCGCGAAGGATCTTCATGCCACTCTCTCTAAATCCCAGATCACCCTTCAGGAAGCGGTCGAGAAAGCGACCAAACTGACAGGTGGATTGGCCAGTTCAGCAGTTCTCAATGCGGGATCAGCGAATCCGATGTTCGAGATCATCTCGGTGACCCCTGAAAAGGTCGAACGAATCATCATGACAGGGAGTGGTGAGGTGGTCGAAATGGTCGTGGTTCCACGTTTCCCCGGAATTGCTACCGATGGAGAGATGCAAATCAGCGACTCCGGGCTGCACTACATCGATCTGGTCGTGGGAACTGGTGAATCACCACCCGAGACCACTAGCACGGTCAAGGTCCACTACTCCGGATATCTCACCGATGGGACGAAGTTCGACAGTAGTTTGGATCGTGGACAGCCCGCTGAATTTCCCCTCAATCGCGTGATCGCGGGTTGGACTGAAGGAGTCGGATCGATGAAGGTGGGCGGAAAGCGCAAATTGATCATTCCTGCAGCCATCGGATACGGAGCCAATGGTCGTCCGCCGACAATTCCGGGAGGTGCCACGCTGATTTTTGACGTGGAATTGCTCGAGATCGTCCAGTAGCCGATAAATACGCAAGGTCCACGGATGTGCTGAGCCTTGCTTTACATCGTATTCTACGAGAGACAGGGGGAGTCGATCTCCATGTCACGTTGCAGGATCATGGCGGTGGACCTAGAATCTTCGGTCCAAAGCGGATGTTTGTATTTCATTGTGGAGATCACATTGAATCCAGCCGAGAGGTAGGTTCGCGACATGTCGACTGGCTTCTTCAAACGTAACGAGCGGGTTGTGATGACCCTTCTGTTGCTGTTTATCGCACCAACTTTCGCCGCTACCGGCCTGATCAGTTGGTATGCCAGAGATGCCTCTGCCACCGCATCTTATGAGATCAACGGCGAGGACGTCACGAGGACGGATTTCGACGAGAAGCGCCGGGAACTGTCGAAAACTCTGTGGCTAAATAATGTCCGGAGATTTGGATGGTGGGGTGCCAGGGCGGATCGGTACCGTCAGGCGACCGTGGATGATGTGCTCAAGCAACTGGTCTTCGAGGATGAGATCATTCGGCGGGGTATCGAACCCAGTGACCAGAGCAAGGATCAGGCGGTACGAGATGCCATCCTCGATGTGAGCACTTGGTACACAGTGATGCAGAATGCCAGATGGGTTGGGACCTACCAGGAGAGAACTCCCGAGTTCAACAGTATTCGACCCACGGCTCGACTGGAGCAATCGACTTATGGCGCAGCTCTGAAGGACCCGCTCTTCCAGATCATGATGTCGAAGAAGGAATTCGAAAATACCGTCATCTTGAGTCTTCGGGTGCAAGAACTGGTCAGTGCGGTGACCCAGGCTGCAGTGGTGTCGGAGAAGGAAGCTTTTGAAGAGTTTTCGACCCAGAACGAGCGTCGAGTTCTCGAGTTGATTCAGGTGCCCCACGACTCTTATCTGGAAGAGGCCAGTGATCTGGTTACGCCGGATGATGTAGAGGCGACCTATCAAGATGATCCCGAGAAATTCGTGCTGGAAAATCGTCTCGGAATCGAAGTGGCGCGAATCGATCGGGCCCGTCTCCAGGCGGTCGTCGAATACGAGCCCACCGTCGAGGAGGTGGAGACTCGATACGAGGCGGACAAGGACACCCTCTGGCGGGTTCGTCGGCCGGAAGGCTACGTTCCACCAGAAGATGCGGTACCCGAGGATGACTACCGACCACTCGCCGAAATCATCGAGTCCGTGATACGGGTGCTGAGCCGTGAGCATGCTCAGAAGGAGGAGGCGAGAATCCTCCAGGATGCTCTCGACCAACTCCGGGCGTTGAAGGACCTGGATGAGGAAGTGCCGCTAGAGCAAGTGTTCCCCGAGGGGATCGATTACGTCGAAGTCCGAATCGTCGAGCCGTTCATCCAGAGGGAAGTTTATGAGCTCGAAGACGATATCAAGAATCCAGCCGCTTTCGCCACACTCTTCATCCAGGAGCGAACGGCTCCTGGATCGGTGAAGCCTGGAGATCTGTGCAATACGATCGCGGCCAATGGCCAAGGAAACTTCATCTTCCGAGTCGTCGAAATGCTGCCCAAGCGCACCATGACCTTCGATGAGGCGATCGTCGATGCACTCGAGGCCACTGAATTAGCCAAGGCCAAGGAACTGATGTCTGAAGCGATCGAACAGTTACTGGAGCGAGTGCATTCCGGGGTAGAGTCCCTCGAGGAGGTGGCTCTGGAAAATAACTTCACCATTCACGAGATGGATCCTGTCTCTCGCAGCCAGTCCTTTAACTTGAAGATCGACAACCGAATACTTCTGGCTCGAACCGAAGTCATCGCGGAAGCCTTTGATATTCTCGAAGAGGGTGCGGTGGTTGGACCGGTCACGAATGCGACCGACAAGTCCGGTTATATCGTTCGCCTCAAGAGCATCGAGACGCCAGACATGGAGTTGTTCGAGGCGCTGAGAGCCAGTACCGAGACGAGATTGCTCAACGCCAAGCGGCAGGCATTACTCGACGCATTCGAGGCCAACTTGATGGCTGCCGCAGATATCCGGGTGTACCAGGACGAAGGGCCCGCACGTCTTCGTAGCGAACTGGTCGAGGATGCGGCGCAAGACCCCGAGGGTGCTGGGACTCGCTGATCGATCTGAACTGAATCAGAAAAAAGCCAGGGCCGTGTCCTTCTCCAGCAGATGGAGAGGACACGGCCCTGGTTCTATTTGGTGCGGGTGGCTTCATGCTCTCAGTAAGTCAGAAGGGTGAGGCCAGAAGCGCGAGTTCGAAGTCGAGGAAACCGCTCACACTTCTCCGATGACCTGGTCGATCTTCTCTACACGCGTCATATGCCGACCTTCCTCGAACGGGGTGTCGAGGAACCGGGCGAGCAACTGCCCGATCGCAGCGGCTCCGACCACTCTTTCGCCAAAACAGGCGATGTTGGCATCGTTGTGAGCTCGAGACATCTCTGCAGTGAATGAGTCTGTGATCACTGCAGCCCGGGCTCCCGGATATCGGTTGGCGGTCATCGCCATGCCTTGGCCGGTGCCGCACACCAGAACTCCCATCTCGGATTCGTTGGAAGTGACGGACTGTGCAATCTGATGGGCGATGTCAGGGTAATCCGCTTTTTCTGGATCTCCTTCGGGGCCTATTTCATGGACCTCCCACCCTCTCTGTTCGAGTAGTCGCAGTGCCTCTTTACGCCCTGATATTCCGGCGTGATCCGATCCTAGGATGGCTTTCATTTCGAGATGATCCCTTCTATCCAGTGACTCTTTAGTGCTTGTTCGATCTCCTCGGCGCAGCGGCGATAGACCTCGAGGCTGCCTCCGATGGGGTCGCTGATTCCTGTCTCGTGGATGAGATGGACGCGATCCATCGCCTCCGGGAAGTGACTTCGGATCACCTCTTTGTGCGAGTGAGCGAGGGCGATGATGAGATCGGCCTGCTCCACTGCTTTGGCCGACAGTTGTTGCGAGCGGTGCTGGTCGATGGAGAGTCCCATGCTCGCCATCATCTGTCGGGCGGGCTCGGTTGCCGCTCCTCCACCCGATGCGATTCCTGCGCTCTCGACCTGAAATCCGTGTGCTTCCAAGGATTCGATGGAGCACTCCAGTTTGCTGGCCAGTAGATTCTTGCAGATCGCCTCCGCCATAGGACTGCGGCAGGTGTTTCCGGTGCAGACAAATAGTACCTTTCGGGTATCGGTCAGGGCACTTTTGATCTGCTCCGATGTGATCGGTCCACTTCTCAGCAACTCAAATCCTGTTCCCCCAAGAAGTCGCAGTACGGTGGAGGATTCTCCCTGCGACGAGGGACCGGAATCGATGCCGATCGCCGCATCGCTGCCGACCGCAGCGACGGCAGCGGGAAAGGTGGTTGGCGGATCTTCTCCAGTGCGGTTGGCACTGCTGGCCAACAGCGGACCGGTGTTACGGATCAGTTCTCGGGCCACCGGGTGCGAAGGAAGTCGGACACCGAGGCCGTGCTCTCCAGCGGGGCCCTGCTCTCCAGCGGGAAAGATGATGGTCAGCGGACCTGGCCAGAAGGCATCCATCAGGCGCATTGCGGTCTCTCCAGGCTGAGCCATCCAATCGGCGAGTTGTGCTTGGTCAGAAATATGAAGCGTGAACGGCTGCTGCGGATCGCGCTTTTTTGCAATTCTGAGTCTTGCCACTGCAGTTTCGGATCGAGCCATGGCTCCGATTCCGTAGACCGTTTCAGTCGGGAAGATCACCAGCCCATCCGGCTTCAGTGCCGCGGCGGCCTGCTGAATTGCATCCGCAGCGGGCTGCTGGCCATCGATGGGAAAGATCTGGATCGGCAAATTCGACTCCAACCGGAAGCGAGAGGTGATCTGGCCGATTCGTCGAGGGGATCGGTGACCGTTGCGCCATGGTGCCACCCACTCAGGGCGGGGTCAAACGCTGGCGTGGTAGGAGGAGCGAACCAAGGGCGCTGATTCGACCCGGTTGAACCCTGCCTCGCGAGCAAACTGACCCAGTTGCTTGAACTCATCGGGGGTCCAGTAGCGTTTCACCGGGATATGGCGATCAGACGGGGCCAGATACTGGCCCATATTGAGTCTTCGGACCCCCGCATCGTGGAGGTCCTGGATCGTCTCCTTGACCTCGTCCTCTTTTTCGCCCAGCCCGAGGATCAGGCTCGATTTGACTCGGTCACCGCCGATTCGATCTGCCGCGTCTCGCAACAGAGATACGGAGTGGTCGTAGTTCGATCCGGGCCTCGCTGCCGGGTAGAGCCTTCGAACCGTCTCCACGTTGTGGGAAAAGATCGTCGGATCCGCTTCGAGTACGATCTCCAGAGCCCCTTGCGGGTCGGGACGGAAATCGGGGACCAGCACCTCGGTGGTGATCTCTGGAGAGAGTTTTCTGAGTTGCTCGAGGGATCGGGCGAACTGTCGTGCTCCTCCATCGGGCAGGTCGTCACGGTCGACACTGGTGATCACGACATGTTTCAATTCCAGTCGAGCGGCCGCTTCTGCGAGTTGTATCGGTTCATCGGGATCGACAGGGGAAGGGAGTCCCTTGCTCACTGCGCAGAAGCCGCACTTTCGTGTGCAGACTTCACCCAGGATCAAAAAGGTTGCGGTACCCATCTGCCAGCACTCAAAGATGTTTGGACAGTGGGCTTCCTGGCAGACGGTGTGAAGTCCGCCTCGCTTCATCAGTTCGCCTACTTTTTGAAGTGAGCCATCCTTGGGTACGTTGACTCGGATCCATGGGGGTCTGGGCAATGGAGCTTTTTTGTGCTTTGGAGTGGGGGAGTGGGAGCCGCTCATTTATCTGCCTTCCTGTCGAAGAAATCGAGCAGTCGATCTGCCAGTACCGCCTCCACTTCCTCGCGCTGGGGGAGGGTCTTCAGTTCATTCTCGATGGAAGTGATCGGGCAACTACGAATTCCACACGGGATGATCCATTGAAACGGAGTCAAATCGCCGCAGTAACAGAGGGCAAGGCCGTGACCGGTGATCCATCGTCGTACGCTAAGGCCGATGGAGGCGATCTTGCGATCCTCGACCCAGACTCCAGTGTGCTGGGGATCGCAACGAGCGTTGATATCCCACCTCGCGAGGGTCTCGATGACCGCAGTTTCCAGTCCTCGCAGCAGGCGATGAAGATCGCGCATCGATTCGGGTAGCCGCAGGACCGGATAGGCAAGAATCTGTCCCGGGCCGTGGTAGGTGGCCTCGCCTCCTCGGTCGACCACCTCGATCTCCAGGCCCCGTTCGACCAGGGTCGATTTCGACATGAGCAGTGCATCTACATCGCTCTTGCTGCCGAGGGTCACCACCGGGGAGGGATCGAACAGTAGTAACGATTCACGGCGGTCGCTTCGAGCCTCGCCCAACTCTCGCTGGAGCTGGAGCATTTGACGATGAGCCGTAGTGAAGGGGACAGCCCCCAGGTGCTGTACGGTCACTGCCGGCAGCGTTGTTGCCAGTGAAGAGTTGCTGGACATCATTACACCACGGAAGAAGCCTCGAAGGATTCGAGGTTTTTCTTCACTTGTGCCATGAATTGATCGGCGAGGGCGCCATCGACGAGCCGGTGGTCATAGGAGAGGCACATGTAGGTCATGTCGCGGATCCCAATCTTGTCCCCATCGATCACAACCGGACGCTTTTCAATCCCACCGATGCCAAGAATGGCCACCTGAGGTTGATTGATGATGGGAATTCCAAACAGGCCGCCGAATTGACCAGGATTGGTGATGGTAAAGGTGCCGCCGGCGACTTCGTCGGGGAGCAGTTGCTTCCCTCTGGCACGATTTGCTAGGTCGCTGACCGCTTTCTGCATGCCTAGGATCGACAGATCCTGCACACCCTTGATGACAGGAACGATCAGTCCATTTTCAAGCGCCACAGCGATGCCGATGTTGACCGAGTGATGGACCAGGATCTCGTCGCCGTCGATGGATGCATTGACGTGGGGGAAAAGCCGAAGCGCATCGCTACACGCCTTGAGGAAGAAGGGCATGAAGGTGAGTTTGGTTCCGTTGGCTGCCAGGAACTCGTCCTTCTTGCTCGCACGGATCGAGACGATCTGGGTCATGTCCGCCTCGAAGACGGAGTGAACATGAGCAGAGGTGCGTTTGGAATCGATCATGTGCTCGGCGATCTTGCGCCGCATCACAGACATCTTCTCGACCGTCACCCCGTCTTGAGCGGAAGTCGTTCTGGTCGGTGCAGGACTGGATGTTGAGGGACTGTGCGTTGAGGGACTGTGCGTTGAGGGACTGGCCGCAGGGGCCGCAGCAGGATTTGCTGCCGGGCTCGCCGGCGCAGTCGCTGGACGGTCGATGAAACCGAGGATGTCGTTCTTGGTCACCCGGCCACCGGCACCGGTTCCAGGGATGATCGAAAGATCGGTGATGCCATGTTCACGGGCGATCTTGCGCACCAGCGGAGAGGATCGAACGACTCGACCCGCGCCGTTGGTGGCGGGAGAGGCGCTGGCAGCCACCTCAACATGGGGCTGGGCCACTGGCGGAGGTGCCGGGGGCGTCGCTGCTGCGGCCACGGACACGGGTGCAGCGGTGGCACTCGAGGCGCTGGTTCCAATCCTCGCCACGATCGTGCTGACCTCGACAGTGGTGCCTTCTGCCACCAGGATCTCGGCCAGCACTCCATTCGCTGGGGCCGGGACCTCAGCATCGACCTTGTCGGTGGAGATCTCAAACAGTGGTTCATCTCTTTCGATCGAGTCTCCCGTTTTCTTGAACCATCGGGTCAGGGTTCCCTCGGCGATCGACTCGCCCATTTGAGGCATCGGAACATCGATCAGGTGGCCGCTAGCCGAGTCCGCGGATGCGGTGGGGGTCACTTCTGCAACGGGAGTTTCAACCGGTTGGGGTACTGGAGCCGCCACAGGAGGGTCGACCGGGGGCGGCTCGACTGAGGCGGTGTCGGGCACCGTCGGGCCACTGGCCGAGCCATCTCCCAGTAGAGCGACCACCGTATTGACCTCGACGGTGGTTCCTTCTGCGACCAGCACTTGTTCGAGGATCCCATCTGCAGGAGCTGGAACCTCTGCATCGACCTTGTCGGTAGAGATTTCGAACAGCGGTTCATCTCTTGTGACCTTGTCGCCCTGTTTCTTGAACCAGCGGGTCAGCGTTCCCTCTGCGATGGATTCACCCATCTGAGGCATCTTGACTTCTATTGCCATGGCGGTAGTTCCTCCTGCAGATGGAGCGTGGCCCCACGCCACGGAATTGAGAAGTCTACACGGGAAGAGACGCTCGATGAAGTGAACCTAGGCTCGGAACGGTCCCGTAGGGTCGAGGGCGTGGCTTCAATCGGCGATTTACGGCAAATCTGGAGCGCCGAATTTGGGCTGAAATCGACTCGACTACGCTACTTTGGCGATCGCTGGGCGATGAGAGTAGAATGGCTTCCAGATCTTGGATCTAGTCGGGAAAGGACGGGCCAACATGCCCAAAGTGGTCTCTACGAGTTTTGGAAATCGGCCAATTCTACTCACGCTACTGCTGTTGCCTGCGCTCCTTCTCGTCCCCCAACTTTCCAGCGCACGGCTCACTTCCGACGAGTTGCTGGAAGAGCCGCCGATCGTCCATTCATTCCTCGGGGTCGGTCATGCCAACAAGGCGGTCATCGTGGGTGAGGATGGCACCGAGAAATGGCGTTTCGAGATGCCGGCCAGTGACGGCTGGGTGTTGCAGAATGGCAACGTATTGCTCGCATTGTACCCCACCGATGAATTCCCAGGCGGTGGAGTGGTCGAAGTGGAGCGTGAGACAAAGAAGATCGTGTTCCAGTACAAGGGGCAGCAAAAAGAGATCAGCACGGTTCAGCCGATTGCGGGGGATCAGTTCCTGGTGACAGAACTGGGCCCCAAGCCTCGAGCCATCGTGGTCCAGCGATCGGGCGAGGTGGTCAAGACCACGGCTCTGGAATGCCAGATCGCGAACGCTCATATGCAGACGAGGATGCTTCGCCTGTTACCCAATGGTCATTACATCGCGCCTCATCTGCTGGATTTTGCGGTGAAAGAATACAATCCAGAGACGGGCAAGGTGGTCCGTGTGTGGATGACCGATGAGCGGGGCCGGGACAAGAGAGACTGGCCCTTCACAGCGATTCGTCTGGAGAATGGCAACACCGTCATCGGCTGTACCAATGGAAACCGGGTCATCGAGATCGATTCAAAAGGGAAGACGGTGTGGAGCCTGTCCAATGAAGATCTCGAGGAGAAGGTGATCTCCGATGCTTGCGGGGTTCAGCGATTACCCAACGGGAACACAGTGGTGACCAGTTACCACGCTGGAGTGGGCCAGGTGAAACTCATCGAAGTGACTCGCGAGAAGAAGGTTGTGTGGAGTTACTCGGGAATGAGCGCTGGCTTTCATCACTTTCAGATCCTGACCACCAACGGAAAACCGATCTCCAACAACTCCTTGCGGTGAAATGCGGTGGAATTCCTGGCGGTGATTCGTGGCCGTCAGTGGTGGAGAGGTGACTACCAGTTGCAGAGGGAGCGGATCGAATTGAGGATGTCGCTCTCTCCTGGGAGCGATGCGTCCTCAAGAGATGCAGCGTATGGAATGGGGATGTCGAGCGCAGCGAGTCTCCGTACCGGGGCATCGAGATCCTCGAAGCAATGTTCGGAGATACGAGCAGAGATCTCGGCTCCGGCTCCGCCGGTCAGATTATCCTCGTGGACGATGAGTACCTTGCCGGTCTGGCGGACCGTCTGATAGATCGCATCGAGATCGAGAGGGCACAAGGAGCGGAGGTCGAGCACCTCGCACTCGATCCCTTCACTGGCGGCCGATTCTGCAGCCGCGAGGCAACGATGCAGCATCGCTCCCCAACTGATGATGGAGATGGCATCTCCTTCACGACGGAGTGCTGCGATACCGGGGCGAACCGGGGGGGTCTCTTCATCGAGTTCACCCTTGAGGGTTCGGTAAAGAGATTTCTGTTCGAGGAAGATCACCGGATCGGGATCTTCGATGGCCCCCAGCAACATCGAGTAGGCATCGGAGACGGTGGCGGGAACCACCACTTTCAGGCCAGGTGTATTGAGGAATGTGGACTCCACCATCTGGCTGTGAAAGGGACCCGCATGGACGCCTCCTCCGGAAGGTCCGCGAACCACGATCGGTACCGATTGTCCCCAGCGGAAGTGGCAGGTGGCGGCAAAATTGGTCAACTGGTTGTAGGCACAGGAGATGAAATCGATGAACTGCATTTCCACGACCGGGCGCAACCCCGCCATTCCTGCACCGATGGCGGCTCCAACCAGGCCAGTCTCGACGATCGGAGTATCGATGATCCTGTCCGGTCCGAATCGTTCCAGGAAGCCCTGAGTTAACTTAAAGGCTCCACCATAGGTCGCGATATCTTCCCCGAGTAACACGACCCGAGGGTCAGCATCGAGAGAGTGTGCCAACGCTCGCTTGAGTGCTTCGAGGTAGGTAACTTGCTCTGACAATTGAGTCCTTCCTACATGTGGATGGCGCCGCCGACTAGGCCGTGTGCGGCCTCCATCATTCCCTCGCCGAGGGTCGGATGGGGGTGTATCACGTGAGCCAAATCTTCAGCGGTACCTTCGAGACCGAGGATGGCGCAGCCTTCACTGATCAGGTCGGTGGCGTGGGGGCCAATGATGTGGACTCCGAGAATCTCACCGTACTTGGCATCGGCGATGATCTTGAAGAATCCGGGGATTCCCTTGCCGATGATTCCAGCCTTCCCTAGTGCCGAGAGGGGGAACTTTGACGTCTTGATTTCGTGTCCGGCTTCCCGCGCGGCTTGTTCGGTCAGTCCTACACTGGCCACCTCGGGGTGGCAGTAAGTCGCATTGGGGACGCGGTCATTTCGAATCGGCTGGGTCTGCATACCGTGAATACTCTCGACGGCGATGACCCCTTCTGCGCTGGCGACATGTGCCAGTTGGGCAGTTCCGAGGACGATATCCCCAATGGCGTAGATGTGGGGGCGGCTAGTGCTCTGGTTCGGTTGCACCGGAATGAAACCGCGCTCGGTCTTGATTCCTACTTGGTCCAGTTTCAGGCTGTCGGTCACCGGCTTCCTGCCGACGGCACACAGCAGCAGATCGGCCTCGATCGTCTCTTCCTTGCCGTCCTCGGACTTGAGGACGATCTTGACCCCCGAGTCTGTCGGCGTCGCTTTTTCCAATCGGGTCGAGACTCGACTCTCGATGCCACGTTTCTTGAAGGCACGCATCAATTCTTCAGAGCAGTCCTGATCTTCCACGGGCAACAGACGGTCGAGCATCTCGACCAGGATTACCTCGCTGCCGAAGGAACGAAGAATCGAAGCGAATTCTGAACCGACGGCACCAGCACCCAGAACGACCACCTTGGACGGGACATGATCCAGCCTCAAGGCTTCGTCACTGGTGATGATGAAGGGGCTGGAGAAATCGAGGAAGCCTGGTTTGGTGGGTACGGATCCAGTGGCGATGATGATGTGCTTGGCATCGATCAATTTCTCGGTGGATTGATCCGTCACGACGCGAATAGTGTTGAGCCCATCGAGGCGCCCGATGCCGTGGACGGTGGTGATTCCATTCTTCTTGAGCAGGTATTGAACTCCCTTGGCGTTCTTGTTCACCACTCGTTTCTGAAAGGAAAGAACTGCTGGGACGTCCACTTCGGCTTCAGGAATTTTGATCCCGAAGTAGGCACTTTCCCTGGCGGTGTCGAGTACATACGCACTCTGGAGGAGTGCCTTCGTTGGAATGCATCCACGGTGCAAGCAAGTTCCGCCTGGAAGCGGATCCTTCTCGATCAGCACCGTGTTGAGCCCGAGCTGGCCAGCTCGGATGGCGGCCACATATCCACCTGGGCCGCCTCCAATGATGGCGACATCGAAACTGCCGATCTTTTCGACCATCTCTCGATTTCCCTTCTCGAGTCTCGTGTCTGCCCGTCATCCTCCTCAGAGGTGACGGGGAGTCCCCCATCTGGCCACTTTCCGCGGCTACGGATTCCAGTGCACAGAGAAGAGACGATACCCGCAGAACCCCTCGGCCATCCAGCGAAGCGAGAAACCAGCGGTCTCGTTGAATGAAGTGCTCCTCCCCTTTAGAATGAGCACAACAGGCACCTATCGAGGTTCCCTAAGCCCATGAGCCGATCCCTGCGGATCGGCTCCACGCGAGGTCAGGATCAGAATGTCGACCCAGAGCCACAAATCTGCAAATCCTCGAGGTAGACCGCGGAAGAACCGTGATGAGAAGCCCCGCATCGAGGGTCTCGATTCCAACGAGTTACTGGCCATCTACCGGAACATGTACCTCAGTCGAGAGATCGATGATGAAGAGATCAGGCTCAAGGGCAAGGGGCAGATCTTCTTTCAGATCAATGGCTGTGGACATGAGGCGGTCAACACCGCGCTCGGCATGGTGCTGGAAGCGGGCAAGGATTGGTTTTTTCCCTACTACCGTGATCGAGCCCTGATGCTACAGCTGGGATTGACTCCAGAGGAGATGCTGAAAAGTGCCACCGCGGCGCGGGATGAGCCTGCTGGAGCCGGTCGCCAGATGCCATCCCACTGGGGCAGCGAACGTCTGCAGGTCGTCAATCAATCCTCCTGTACCGGAAGCCAGTGTCTTCATGCGGTTGGTTGTGCTGAAGCCTGGATGAAAGGGCACCGCAACGAGGATCTCCGGGCGCGGATGAGGAACTGGACCGATGGAGAGATCGCCTTTGTTTCGGTCGGAGATGGTACCACCAGCGAGGGCGAATTCTGGGAGTCACTGAGCACTGCATGCAACCTCGATTTGCCGGTTCTCTTCGTGGTCGAGGACAACGGTTATGCCATCAGTGTTCCGGTCGAAGTCAATACGCCCGGAGGCTCCATCTCCAAACTGGTGCTGGGATTCCCGGGGCTAGATGTCCACGAAGTCGATGGTTGTGATCCGGTGGCTTGCCACACCTTGCTCAAGGATGTCGTTTCCGACATGCGTAATGGAAATGGGCCGGCGTTGGTTCACGCTCATGTCGTAAGACCGTATAGCCACAGTCTCTCGGATGATGAGCGGGCCTACCGACCCGCCGAGGAACTCGAGGCTGACGCCCTGAGGGACCCATTGTACGCTTTCCCCTTGTTTCTGAAGGAGCAAGGGGTCGCCACTGAAGAGCAGTTAGAAGAGATTCGCACACAGGTGAAGAAGGAAGTACGAGTCGCTTCCGATCTTGCGGTAGATACACAACAGGCACACCCAGACACCATCCTTGAACATGTCTATTCGGAGGATGTGGATCCGACTGGCGCCGAGTTCGAGACCGAGCCGGCACCACGGGATGAGGCGAAGCCGACAACGATGGTCGATTTGATCAACTCTGCGATGCGCGACGAGATGCGTCGGGATCCCCGCATCCATGTCTTCGGTGAAGATGTTGCGGATGCCAGTCGCGAAGATGTGCTTGCCGGAGTGAAGGGCAAGGGTGGTGTGTTCAAGGCGACAGCCGGACTGCAAAGGGAGTTCGGTGGTGATCGCGTCTACAACTCACCGCTGGCAGAGGCCAACATCGTCGGACGTGCCATCGGCATGGCGGTTCGCGGATTAAAGCCGGTGGTCGAGATTCAGTTCCTCGATTACATCTGGCCAGCATTCCACCAGATCCGTTCAGAGCTCGCGCTGCTACGCTGGCGATCCGCCGGGGTGGATCGCTGCCCGGTCGTTATCCGGGTGGCTAGTGGTGGTTATCTACGTGGAGGTGCGATCTACCACAGCCAATCGGCCGAGACGATGTTCACTCATATTCCTGGATTGCGCGTCGTGATGCCCAGCAACGCTCAAGATGCCAATGGTTTGCTTCGAACAGCGATCCGCTGCGACGATCCGGTGATCTTCCTCGAGCACAAGCATCTCTATCGCCAGACACACAACAAGGGTGTAGATCCTGGCCCCGATTACATGATCCCGTTTGGCAAAGCGGCCCGGGTGCGGGAAGGGAAAGATCTGACGATCATCACCTATGGAGCACTGGTGCAGCGCTGCTCGACGGCAGCAAAGACGCTGGCTCAGGAGGGAATCGAGGCGGATATCCTGGACCTGAGAAGTTTGGCTCCTTACGACTGGGAAGCGATCCGGGAGTCGGTGATGCGGACCAATCGGGTTCTCATTGCCCACGAGGAGACCCGGTCCTGGGGATACGGCGCAGAAATCGCCGCCAGGATTCAAGACGAGCTCTTTGACCACCTCGATGCCCCGGTGCGCAGAGTGGCAGCGATGGACTGTTTTGTCGCCTATGCACCGCAATTGGAGGAAAAAATCCTCCCTCAGCCCGAGATGGTGGTCAAGGCGGCCAGGAATCTGGCATTGTATTGATGGGCCATCTGCAGGAACCTTGCAGGGGATATCCCCGTTGGAGTCGTTGAGGGCTCGATCTGCGGAGTCCAGAGCGTCAAAACCCGAGTTGAGGAGTATCTTTGAGATCTCAGAATCAGAATGAACGCCCCCCCGAAGCGGGGGATCCCGACGAGCCCGAAAAGAGTGTCTGGAGTCAGAGACCCTGGGTTTGGTTCCTCATCATGCTGATGTTCGTGGTGACGCTGATGAACATGTTCGGCTCCGGAGTGGCCGGAAATGCTCAAGAGGTTCCCGCGTCGCAACTGCTCACCCAGGCGAGCCGGGGCAACATCCAGAAACTCGAAGAGGTCGAACTGGATGTTTTCGTGGCCACGCTCAAGACCCCGATCGAGGTCTTGGTGAAAGACTTCTCGGGGGAAAGCCAGGTCGAGACCTTGAGTCTGCGAGTCAATATTCCGCCGGCTCTCAAGGCGAAGATCTTCGAGGTCACCACTGCTGCTCAGTGTGAGGTCGTCTTCTTGGCCACCACCTCTCCTGCATGGCAAGTGATCGTCGGAGGGTTGCTACCCATCATCATCCTGGTCGGGTTCTTCTGGTGGATGAGCAACCGCGTCCGCAGCCAGATGGGTGGTCCTGGAATTTTTGGGAAGTTTGCCAGTAATCAGGCGAAACGATTCGAGAAGGATGAGCATTCGACGACCTTCGAGGACGTCGCGGGCCTGAAAAATGTGAAGAAGGAACTGTCGGAAATTGTCGAGTTCCTTCGAGAACCGGAACGATTCACCAAGTTGGGTGCAAAGATCCCCAAAGGTGTTCTGCTGGTCGGGCCTCCGGGTACCGGCAAGACCCTTCTGGCACGAGCCGTGGCCGGGGAAGCCGGGGTCCCTTTCTATTCGATTTCCGGATCAGAATTCATCGAGATGTTTGTCGGGGTCGGAGCTTCCAGGGTTCGAGAACTGTTCGAAGAGGCCAAGCGCAGTGCTCCATGTATCATCTTCATCGATGAAATCGATGCGGTCGGAAGATCGAGAGGAGCCGGTCTCGGGGGGGGGCACGACGAAAGAGAGCAAACTCTCAATCAGATCTTGTCGGAGATGGACGGATTCGAGTCGAATCAGGCCGTGATCGTTCTTGCTGCGACCAATCGACCGGATGTCCTCGATGCCGCTCTGGTCCGACCGGGACGATTTGATCGCCAGGTGGTGGTCGAAAAACCGCAAAGAGATGGCCGTCGTGCGATCTTGCAGGTTCACAGCAAGGACATGCCTCTCGACAAGAATGTCGACATGGAACTGCTGGCAAGAGCAACGATTGGATTCTCTGGAGCCGATCTTGAAAACCTAGCCAACGAAGCGGCTTTGATGGCGGCTCGCAGGGGCCACAACAAGATCACCCAGGGCGACTTCGATCGAGCCAAGGACAAGATCCAACTCGGTACCCTCCGGGATGAAGCGATGAGTGAACGAGAGAAGGAATTGACCGCCTACCATGAGTCGGGACACGCTCTCCTGGCGCTGTTGCTACCGGAAACGGATCCGGTGCACTCGGTGACCATCGTTCCCCGTGGCCGTGCACTTGGGGTCACCCAGCAACTGCCCCGCGAAGATGTTCATAATTACTCTCGCACATATCTGCTCAACAGAATCGCCATCCTGCTGGGAGGGCGTGCGGCAGAGGACCTTGTCTTCCAGGAGTTCACCACGGGCGCACAGAATGATCTGGAACAGGCCACCAATCTGGCAGAGCGAATGATCTGTCAGTGGGGAATGAGTGAGAAGATTGGACCGGTTTCCTTTAAACGTAGCGAGGAGCATGTCTTCCTCGGACGTGAACTGGGGGAATCGAGTAACATCAGTGAGCACACTGCGATGCTCATCGACGAAGAGATTCGAACGATGCTCGAAGAGGGTTACCAGCGAGCGATGAGGATCCTCGGTGAGTCACGAGAGAAACTCGAATTGTTGACGAAAGAGCTACTGGAGAAGGAAGTTCTTAATGATCGAGAGATCTATGACCTGATGGGCATTGAGGTCCCCCCGGAACTGGCCGAGATGATCGACGGATTTGACGACTCCTCATCCACCAGATCATCCACCGAAAAGAAGCCAGATGCGGTAGGGGAGCCGAACTTGCCCAAGGATGTGGATCCTGGGATGCTAGGCCTAGAGGGTTCCTGAGACTCGCGCGCTGGGACTGCTGCGCTGGGACTGCTGCGCTGAGACTGCTGGCTCGAGATCACTTGTGGGCTCGATGATCGCCTCCCTGCCGGTTGCACCTGCCATGAAGCAGGGGCAGCATCTGGGTGGGGGAACGGCCAAATGAGTGAACGGCTCCACGACAATTTCCAGCCAGCGAAAGAGGACTCGGATCTCCTCGGTGGAGTCGGGGGTGGAGTCGGGGGCGAGGATCGTCTCGATCGACTCGACCGGCTTGCTCAGCAGAACTGCGGTGATCCCTATTATCAGGGTCGATTACTGATTCACTCCGATCAACAAGGCCAGCTCCTTGGCATCTCGACCACCTCGCTCGAGCATTTTATCGATCGAGTGCGGGCCACATCTGGCGACCACTGGAACACAATGCTGCCGGGAGGATTGAGAGCTCTGGTGGAGCAGTTTGCACACCTCGCCCGTTTGTTGGCATTCCTCAGGGACCAAGGTGTGGTGCTGTACGCTCTTCCACCTGCGGCACTGGTGCTGGGGAGTGATGGCAGACTTCTCGTGAGGAATGATTTAATCGTGGTCGATCTCGCTGCCAGGATCGATGAGATGGCCTGCAGGATCGCCCCCGAGATCCTCCTCTCGAGAGATCCCATCCCGTTTGAGGAGAACCAGATCGTCTACGCGCTGGCCTCGCTGATTCACGAGTGCGCCCATGGCTCTCCTCCTTGGGCGGGTCGAACCGCGACGGAGGTCGCCGATCGGTGGCTTTCGGGAGATCCGGGCTACTTCACTTCCGACCCGGTCAGTGCTCCTCCTGGACTGAGCGGATTGCTGAGCGACGCACATTCTCGAGATCCTCAGGTTCGCCCCGCCACTCTCCGAGGTTTTGCCAGCATGCTCGATGCGGTTCGAGATGGAGCCCGACCCCGATCGCGCCGTAACGGTCCCGTCGAGGAAGAGCGTTCCAGATCGCGATGGGTCCCATACATCGGCGTGATCGCTCTGCTGTTTCTGGCCGCATGGCTGGGACGATCGAGCGCAGAAGGCACAGCGACGGAGGATCTGATTCGAAACCTCTCCGCGGCGATGCTGGTGCGTCCGCTGCCGAGCCATGCCGAGGATGCCCCGGTGCATTCACTGGGCCAAACATTGCTCGATCTGTACGGCGAGGAGGCGGCTTTGTTACGGTTCGATCCGGATGTACAGCGTCAACTGGCATGGGTGGCGATCCGTGCCGGAAAACCTCAGGTGGCTCGTCTCGCCGCTCGCCACGCCATCCAGGTCGATCCGACCCGTCCTGGCCCCTGGACCGCACTGGGGATCGCCGCCATGGAACTGGGCGATCTGGCGGGACTGGTGGAACTTCAGCGGGGTCTGGAACTGGAACCTATCGATCGATTCGATCGCTGGAGTCGAGCGGCAGCTCAGATGTATCTCCTCAACTATTCAGCGGCTGCGATGACATTTTCAGAGATCGCCGAGCAGAATCGCGGCGATGCGGATGCCTGGTTTCATCTGGCCCTCGCGCGATTGCGAAGTGGAGACATCTACGGGGCTTCCGATGCATTGGCTAGGTCACGTCGTATTCGTCCCTTCGATGGCTGGATCGATTGGCTTGCTGCAGAGATCTTTCATGCCAAGGGGAAGGATGAAGAGGCACTCCAAGTGCTCGAGGAAGCCACCGCTCGATTCTCCTCCTCCGCTGGATTAGCCGTGCGCATCGGATCGCTGTGGCAGCGCCTGGGGGATCCGATGAGGGGGCGGGAGTGGATTCGGCGGGCAGACTTTCAGCGCATGTACGCTCCCAAGAGAGAGTGGCGAGAAGGGGGTCGATTTGTCGAGCAGGGGCGAGATCACATGATGCTGGGCCCCCCCGCTCCGCCCGATGATCACAATTGATTGAATATCCGCTCTCGCTCGCCGTCATCCCTATCGAGTGAATAAACGTGGCGATTCCGCTTCGTGAAACACTCGAGAATGGAGTCGGAAATGTCGAATCGCTCTCTCCTGGTAATGGCCCTGTTCGTGTCACCGATACTTCTGGCAGCCACGACGGTCGAGGCCTCCTCGTCCGGCAGGCTGCGAGGTGTTTCCACCATGCGACGACAGGCCATCGAGTCCTGTACCCTTCATGCCCATCGGCACAACATCGTGCCGGGCATCGTTTACTCCGCACGGGGTGGAGGATGTGTCCGGACCTTCTCGAACGGAATGAGGCAGGTGTGGAGACCGGCGACCTCGCATATCGATTACCGGAAGGTCTGTAGTCCCGATCGCTTCCGCACCGTGACCCGTTTCCGCACCGTATTTCGCTGTGGAGTGGCTGTTCGAAGGCCATACCAGCAACGGATCCGGATTCCAGGTCGGGTACGCAAGGTGGCGCACCGGGTCCATGTCGCCGGGGCCTGGGTTCTCCAGAAGCCCGATTGTGGGCTCGTCGGTGTGGGTTCTTTTCAGTAGAGTCCTTCCCCTGTGCTCCCGGGGTCGACGGTCGTCACCGTCGACCCCGGCTCTTTTCATTATCCACACCTTGACCTGTTCCTGACCACCCCTCATATTCCTGCCAACCCAAGATCCGGACCCATCCCTCCGGCTCTGGCTGTCGAAGGACCGATCGTGACCTGCGAGAGTTTGTGAGTCCGCCTGCTTCCGCACTCGCTCTGAGAGTCTTACCGCCTCTAGTGGATCAAATAGTGACGCCACTTCAGATTCGAATCACGAATCCGAATCCGTGGCATGTTTCAGTGGTTTCCCAGGGGGGGGAACCTATCCAGGGGGTAAGGCCCCAAATTCCGCCTGTGAATGAAACCAGAGAATGGGGGAATCGGCGGAAGTGGGTCGAGGATTGGGGAAAGAACGAGGCGGGGGATCGATACGCCTCTCGCCTGAAGGCGGTTGGATGACCCGACTGGGGAGTCGGGGCTGGTGAATCAGCCGGAGCGTGCTAGGCACGTGCACTCGAGAAAACAGGAGTGTGGGGAAGAGAAATGACGTGGGCTCAGACCACCCATTTCACGGTCGGTTCCATTCGGACCCGCCTCTGACCCTCGCACGACCCTGCTAGATCGAGGGCGGTGCAAGGTCGCTCACTGCCTGTGACCTGACCGGTGCCACTGTGAGGATTGCACTGTGCGGATTCCACTGTGCGGATTCCTCTGTGCCGCTCCCATCCGGTGATTTCGGCCTGTTCCCTAATCGGCTCCTGTAAATTTCACGCACATCGGCCTGCTCGTCCCTACGCACTTCCAGGGCAGGTTTCCCAATGTCCTAGCGACATTCAGACCCAAGCTTCTCCTCGCCGAGTAGGGACGGCGAGGAGCTTATTTGACCCTCCGATCGCCAATTTCCACCGTTCATTTTCTTTACGGGGCCGCCCCCCCCCGATATCCTAACCGTCAGGATTTATTACGGCTGCCAGGCAGGCTCTGGAAGTCCCGATTGAGGAGGTGGATTCGATGGAGCGAGAGAACCCGATGGTCGATTCGAGCGGAGATGCGCTGGAAGCGACCCCGCGCCAACAGGCGAAGACCCAACTTCGAGACTGGATCCAGCAGGGTCTGGATCCCGAGTCTGTGCCTCCTCGTAAAGGGGCGACCCACTGTTCACTGTTGCTGATCAGCGGTGCCAGCGGAATCGGCAAGACACGCCTGATCGCAGAGGCGCTGTCAGAACCACCCGAAGATACCGGATCGATCCTCAGTTGCCGGGTCCATTGCCACGAACGTCAGGGGATTCCATTTCTCCCGGTGTTGCGTCTGGTCAAGGATCTCATCATCGAGCATGGAGAGACTCAAGGACTCTGGCGTCGGTACGCCCATGTGCTGGTGCGGGTTTTTCCGGAGTTGCAGAAGGAGGTCGAGGGAGTCGTCGACCAGGAGCCGTTGTCGGGCAGCAGTGGTCGGATTCAGTTTCACCAGGCACTGACAGGAATTCTCTGGGAACTGGCGAGGGATCGGACCCTCGTTCTGGTCCTCCATGACTTGCATCGAAGCGATCCCGGGACCATCGAATTCGTGGAATACCTGGCTAGAAACTCTGCCCTCTCCAGTGAACCCGCCCAGCGGTCGGTGAGCTCAGAGGGAGTCGAGGGTGCCCGGGACTGGAAACAGATTCGCTCGAGGGAGGGGCGCTCAGGAGAGTTTGCCAGCTCCATCGTGGAACCGGATCAGAAATCCTCTTCACCTCCAGAACCGGTCCGAGGGCGCCTCCTCATCGTCGCAGATCACTGTTCCGAAGCGGGGCACCGTTCCGAGGGTCTCCCTGCCACGGCTCCCGAACTGCAGGGGCTGGCGAGTCAGCCCTTCTGTAGAGTCATCGATCTTCCGTCATGGACCGAACCAGAAGTGTCTGATCTGGTCCACCAGCAACTCGGGAGCGAGCCTCCCGCAGGGCTCGTTGCGACCATCACCGATGTTTGTGAGGGAAATCCCCTACTGGTGCTGGAGATGTGTAAGTTGCTCCAGGATGGAGGCGTGGCCTCGCCGCTGGAAGCGGAGAGTGTCGAGGCGCTGCTCGACAGTGCTCGAGGAGGCGATCTCGCACAGATTCTGATCGAGCGCAGGGTGGCAGCACTACCACCGCTGGAGCGACGATTGCTGGAGCAGTTGGCGATGTTACGAAGGCCGGTTCAGTTGTTGTTTCTGGTTCGTTGTTGTGGGGTCTCCCAAGAACGACTGGAAGAGGCGATGGCGCAATTGATCCAGCGAGGATTTGTCGACCGCCATAAATCGAGGAGAACGGTTCGGTTCCACATCAGCCACGAGATCCACATGCGAGGAATCCGCTCCGCGATTCGCCCCGAGGCGGCAAAGAACTTACAAAAAGAACTGGGCTTGACCCTCAGCGAGGATGCGAGAAGCCAGGATCCGGTTCGTGCCTACGAGGTGCACGAGTTGCTCGCAGCCGCGGATGAACCGACGTTGGCCATCCCGTACGGGTTCATCGCCATGGATTATTTTGCCGGGGCCTATGCCGAGCCACTGGCGATTCGCATCGGCAAGAGGATGCTCGAATCGCTCGGGGTCGATGTGGATCCTGAGGTTCGCTGCAAAATCCTCAGTCAACTGGCTCGCCTCGAGGTCGAGGTGGGTCAGCTGGAGTCGGGCAAACTTCACATCAAATTGCTGCTGGAAGATTCAGCGCTGGCTCCGGTGGACAGGGTTGAATCCCGATTCTTCCTCGGCGAGATCTACCATCGCCTGGGAGAGCCCCTCAAGGGGATTCGAGCCCTCAACCGGATCAGCTCCGCCGAACTGGCCGCTGCCGGGCCGCTCAATCATCCTAGGATGACGGTATTGCGAGCACGACTTCGACTGCAACGACGAGACATCAAGAGGGCGATGAGCCATTGCTTGCAGGCGCAGAAGCAGATGTCAGGGATCGAGCAGCAAGAGGGAGCGGACTCGCTGCACTGTCAGGTGCTGGAGATTCTGGCAGAGACTCATCTCGCAAGAGGAGATTCAGCAGCAGCGCTCAACAGTTACCAGCGGTTACTCGATCAAGTGGAGCGAGGTCAGGATCAGGTCGCGCTAGGTTCGGTACTTCGAACCATCGGGCGAGTGTACTACGAACGAGGAAATTACTTTCGTGCCGCCAGGTACCTGTTCCGAGCTTTGGAAGTGGTCGACCGATCACAGGATGTCAGATCTCTCGCAGCGACCTACGAACTACTCGGAAAGGTCTATAGAAATAGCGGCGATTTTTCACGCAGTCTCGAACACTTCCGTCGATCTCTGACATTGAGGGAACGGATCGGTGACAGCCACCAGATCTCTTCCACTCTCAACTCCATCGGAAGTCTCCATGCTCATTCTGGAGATTACGCTCGGGCGATTCGCTTCTTCAAGCGCAGTATTTCCAATAGCGAAAAATATGGTAGCACCGAGGGAATCGTTCGCTCCTTCCTGCACCTGGGCTGGGTCTGGTTCGCTCTCGGGGAAAGAAAGCAGGTCGAGAATCTGGCTCGTCAGATCCTCATCCTCACCCAGGAGTTTGAATTGCCTAAATATCAGGCGGAAGGGCATCGCCTGCTGGGTAACTTGGCACTGTTGCGCAGAGACTGGAAAGTGGCCGATCGTGAATTGAAGAAGTCGTTCGACCTGGCCCAGAAGCAGGGGCTCGATCGGGTAGTGGCCGCTAGCCTCTTTGACCGCGCCCAGCTGGGAACCGAGCGGGAAGAGTACGAGGAATCGCTCAAACTGGTCAGTCGAGGCTTGCTCACCGCCGAGTCCCTTCAATTGGTTCCGCTGATTGTTCGCGGGCTGCTGGTCAAGGGAGTCATCAGCCTGCAGCGAAATGAGGAGGGGCAGGAGAAGGCACTCGGGAACTACAACAAAGCACTTCAGATGATCAGTGGCGATTCGCTGTTGCCGCTTCAGTGGCAGATCCACTACGCGCTGGCCAGGGTTCAGCAGAGTTCTCATGACTTCGAGGGTGCCCGTGTTTTCTACGATCGCGCAGCAGCCATCATCGAACGGATTTCACAGCGACTTCCCGAGGATATGAGGGTCGTCTACCTCGATGACCGTCGGCGCAAGAATTTCTTTGCCGACCTCCAGCGCTTCAGGCGGGAGTCCGATTCGCTGCCTCCAGCGACGGGACCGGGGCCGGTGGTTCCTTCAGCCCCGGATCCTGACGGAGCCATCCATCGAGGGCCGGACTTTGGATCTGACCTGCTGGCTGCTGCAGTGCAATCGGTGACCAAACTGGGAAAGCGAACCGAACTCCGGTCATTCCTGGGGGGGGTCCTCGAGGAATCGAGGAAAATGGTACCGAGCCCCCGTGGCTTCGTTGCAGCGCTCAGGAAACGTCGCTGGCAGAGCCTTGCGGATATAGACATGGGGCTGGAAGGGGATTGGCTTCCCCCGCATCAGGTTCTCGGGGCGCTGGCCCAGGAGTGTCTGGATCGCGGTGCTCCGATGCGTAGTGGAGCCGAAGGCTGGGAGTCGTGGATCAGTTCGCACCCACAGGGAGGCTCGGTCCGGGGGCGAAGCTTGCTGGCGATCCCCTTCTGCGCAGAAGGGGTTCTCTCGGCTGCCTTGGTGCTGGAGCGCCCGACCGCAGGGAATCCGTTCCAGGAGCAGGATGTCTTCGAGGTGGTCCGTTTGCTCTCGATGGTGAAGGGCCAGATGCGGGCGCTGGCAGAGAATGCGCAGTTGCTCGAGTACCAGGAGAGTGAGATCGGTTCAGTGGCCGCCTTCGATGCTGACCTTGAGCGGTTGCTCGCTCGCCATCACCGAGACAAGGAGCCCCTCGGGTTCCTTGAGATGAGTTTTCCGGGCCTCGACATCCTGGTGAAAGAACGTCAAGACGAGACCTTTATCGAACAACTGTTGAAGATGCTGCTACCGAACGCTGGGGTCTACCATACCGGAGGGGATCATCTCGTCTGTGCCTTGATTGGGCCTGGGGAAGATGACCTGCGCCAGCGAAGCCGCGACCTTCAGCACGCACTCCATGATCTTCGTCAGGAGTTTGGATTGCCAATGGAGGTGACCATCAACATCTTGCCCAGATGGTATCCCGTTGGATCGGATGAGGTGACTGAACTCAGCAGTGGTAGAGCCGACCTGTTTCGATCCTCGCAAAAACCAGATCTCGACCAGGAGGTTGCTAGACTGACTTCAGGGGAGTTGACCTTACGAGAAGCCAAGGCCGCCCTCGAACGAAGATACATTATTGCGGAGTTGTTCCGCTCACGAGGAAACATCACCAGGGCTGCCGAGGCGCTGGGGATTCACCGGCCTCAACTATCGAATCTCCTCAAGCGCCATGAAATCCGCAAGGAAGATTTTGAAGGGGACTCAGGAAAGGGTAACAGTACCTCCTGATCTCTTGAGCGATCGATGGCCAAAGAAAATGGGCCTCAACGCCGGTTGCGTTGAGGCCCATTGTTCTGACAAGACGAAACTCTTGTCGACTAGCAGATGAAGTCGTGGGAGCGAACGGTCTTGCGCCCATTCTCGCTGGCGCGCTTGGCCGCCTGTTCGATGGCGTGGTGAAGGATCAGGTTGAGTCCGTCGAGGGCATCGCCACCGACATTCACATCGTGCTCCTTGAGTGCAGCCTTCGCTTTACTTCCGACGAGCAGCATTTCCTTGGACATTGAATCCCCTTTCTG
>JAPKAM010000125.1 GCA_028825265.1 Planctomycetota bacterium | reverse complement strand
CCGTTGAAAACAGAACCGTTGAAGATTGTGTGACAAGAGAGGCTAGTGGGAATGATGGGCAGCCAGGGAAAAGATTGGCGTAATCTACCCAACATGATCACGCTGGGTCGTCTCGCCATCGCCTTCCTCCTGTTTGTGATGTTGACCCTCGAAATCCGTGGTTGGGGAATCATCGGAGATCGCCATCTGGCCCTCAACCTCGCTGCGCTGGCGTTCATCCTCTGTGTCACCACCGACTTTATCGACGGTTACCTAGCACGACGCTGGAAGATGGTCACGGTCTTCGGTCGATTGGCCGATAGCTTCGTCGACAAGATCGTGATCTGCGGCACACTTATCTACCTGGTTCACCTCACTCCCGAACTGATCCGACCCTGGTTCGTGGCCATCATCGTGGCGCGAGAATTCCTCGTCAGCGGCATCCGTTCCTACATGGAGAGTCAGGGCATCGAGTTCGGCGCCCGAATCGGCGGCAAGATCAAGATGGTGCTGCAATCGATGCTGATTCCGGCAGTGATGCTGAAGCAGGCCAACGCGAGCAGCGGGATCTACCCGTGGATTCTCGGCAGCCTCGATGTGGTGATGGAGATTCTCTTCTGGGGCACCCTGATCACCACTCTCTGGTCCGCTGCCGATTACATCATGGTGGCGATTCGTTCCGGCCAGCAGAAGCAGAACTCCGCTTGAAGTTCACCGAAGCCGTCGATCGAAGCATCCTGACCTTCCTTGGATCGGGGCGATTTCCGGTCGCTCCTGGAACCGCAGGATCCTTCGCAGCCCTAGTGGTGGGCTGGGGCGCCTGGAACATCTGCGAGACTTCCTTCCAGCCTTATCTGTTCCCACTGATGGGAATCCTCGCATCTGCTGGTTGTGTCATCTGTGGCGACAGAATCGAGGCGCTGTTTGGCCAAAAGGATCCCGGGGCGGTAGTCATCGACGAGGCCGCCGGGCAGTGGTTGGCACTCAGTGCATTGCCGTGGTTGCCGCCAGAGGCGGTCGATCAGGTCTGGCCTTGGGCCGCTGCATTCCTCGGATTCCGAGTTCTCGATGTGCTGAAACCGTTTGGCATCCGAAAACTCGAATCGTTGCCGAGAGGCTGGGGAGTGTTGCTGGATGATGTGGCCGCCGGTCTGGTGGTGGCCCCGCTGTTGTGGATCGGGGTGCGCTACGGGCCGCTCTCTTGAAGCCGTCGAGCGGACCGAGCGGTTCGATCGGAGGGGAGCAGCGCTAGCAACGCCAGTAGCAGGATCGAGGCGGCCAGCGCGGGGATGGCAAAAGCGGTTTGCTGCGAGTGGATGAAGCCGGTCAGAGAAGGCCCCACTGCGGTACCGAGGCTGAAGCAGAGGGTGTTGATTCCCATCACCCGAGCGCGATTTCCCGCTTCACTTCGTTCCGCGCTGATGCCACCGACAGCGGTGCTCATCATGGCGGAGACCACTCCCAGGCCCATCCTCAGCCAGGTCAATTCGGTCAGATTTTCAACATGTCCCTGCATCCAGACCAGTGGAATGAAGAAGAGCAGACCAAACGCCAGCACCCACTTCTTGTCGAAGCGATCCCCGATCCAGCCGAACGGGTACTGACAGATGCAGCGAGTTGCGACGAAGATGGCAAACATCGTTCCCAGTTGCGTCTGGCTCGATCCGAACTCACGCTGGTAGTAGGGAAACAGCGAGATCACTGCACTGATTCCGACCATCATGATGAAGATGGCCGCCCCCAGCAGCCGGAAGATCGGATTCACCTGGGGTAAGACTCGAACCCGTTGTGCATCGTGTTTGAATTCTTTTTCATCTTTGACCCGCGAGGCCACCAGCATCACGCTTAGCATCAGTAGCGCGCCGGAGACTAGGTAAACCGCATCGTAGCCGGCGTACTCCGCCACCACTCCGCCGAGAATCGGCCCGAGGCCAAACCCGACCAGCCGGATGGTGGTGTAGATTCCCAGCACCTTTCCGCCCGAGGAGGTTGGGGCATGGCGGGCGATGATCGCCATCATCGGCGGAAAGGTCAGCCCCAGAAAAGAACCCTGGAGCATTCGCAGCAGTAGCAACTGCCAGAAGTGTTCGAGCAGCGGGATCACCAGCGAGCAGATCGATCCCAGTGCCATGCCGATGATGATCAGCGGCTTGCGACTATCGAGCCGATCAGAGACGCGGCCGGCAAAGATCTGAATCAGCGCCATCGCCAGGCCGGTGAAGCAGAACAGCAGAGCAGTCTTCGCCTCATCGGTCGCGGTCACGGATGCGGGATACCATTCAGCCAGCAGCGGGAAGCTGCTGCGGAGTCTCCCGGACAGTCCATCGACCCATGTGGAAGAGAGGGTTCCGAGAAACAGCGGCAGGGTCGGGATCAGCATACCAATCGCCACCGCTTCGCCAAATCGGCAACTGGCCAGTAACCAGATGGTGCGGGGATCCTTGTCCTCGGATTGAAGCGTCAACGAGCCTCCTGAACCGACCGCCGGGATCGATCTAGACCCAATGAATGTGGTATCGTCCCGAGCATGGGCTACCGTAGGCTTCCGGTCAGGATGCAGCAAGCAGACCCGGGGATTCCCACGCAGGAAGCGGAGGAAAATTGGTTCGAGGTGCGAGCGCCAGATCTCGATCAGCCGAGAGGCCACCACGCCAGATCTTCCCCATCGCCGTCAAGTACGGTGCTGTGTCCGGCATCATCTTGCTGGCCTTCGTGCTGTGGGTGGGCAATACCTCGACCCATCTGGCCTTGCAGTCGACCGCCGATCAGGTCAACAGCACGGGCTCCGAACAGGTTCAACTGATCCGTTGCCTGGTCACTCCTTTCTGGGCCGATCGCACCATCAGCGATACCGAACAGCAGCAGGCTCAAAGGCAACTGGCCAAGCAACTGAGTACCTTCATCCAGGCACCGGGTCCACACACCATCCTCGATGTGCTGGTGCTCGATGGCAGTGGAAGGACCCTGATCGCCAGCGCCCGCGGCGGAGATCGACTCAAGATATCTCTGGGAGATCTGATCACACCTCCGTTACTCAAAGATTCGGGAGTCCGGGTGCGCAAGGGCACCCTTTCCAACGGCAGCAGCACTGAACCGGTCCGATCGTTCGAGGTCGTTCTCACCGATTCAGCGGCGCAGGTGATCGGTACGGTCCAGCTGTTTCTCAGTGCAGTGGTGATCGAAAGCCTCGCGGGTCGTCTCCAGCAAGCGAACTCTCAACAACTGTGGACCGTCATCTTGCTGGGGATTCCATTCGTGCTGATCGTCGGTTTTTTCCTGACTCGTCCGGTGCGCCGGTTGAGAGAAGATATGGCTCAGGTGGCGCGGGGAAATCTTCATCACCAATCGACCGTCTCGACCATCGACGAACTGGGGGCCCTCGCCTCCTCCTTCAATCGAATGACTCGATTCCTGGCCGATGCCCGGGAACAGGAACTTCATGCTCAGGCGGTAGCGAGAGATCTTTCCATCGCAACCCGCATTCAGAACGCGCTGTTGCCCGATCAGTTACCGGTAATTTCAGGCATCGAGATCGCTCGTTACTACCAGCCAGCCAAGGAGGTGGGAGGCGATTACTACGATGTGATCGACCTCCCCGGAGATCGCGCAGGGATCGTCGTCGCCGATGTGTCGGGCAAGGGACTCGCGGGCAGTCTGGTGATGACGATGACTCGCAGCCTGGTGCGGATGGCGGCCAGGATCCAGCCTGATGCCGCTTCCATCCTCAATGAGGTCAACGCCAGCCTGTCGCGCGACATGACCGAGGGTATGTTCGTGACGCTCGCCTGGGCGGAACTCGATCATGATCGAGGACGGGTGCGGATCGCCCGCGCCGGGCACAATCCACCGTTGATCCTGCGAGAATCGGGTCGTGTCGAGCAGTTCCAACCGGGAGGGATTGCCCTGGGCATGGATTCGGGACCGATCTTCTGCAGTTCGCTGGAGGTCGCCGATGTGAATCTGGCTCCCGGCGATTCGCTGATCCTCTACACGGATGGTATTGTCGAGGCGATGGATTCCCAGGGAGTGGAGTACGGCCTGGAACGCTTTGCTCAGATCCTCCAGAAGCTCAACCGGGCCACTCCCGATCAACTGGTCGAGGGAGTGCTGGGCGACCTTGCCGGTCATGTGGCCGGCGCCGAGGCCAGCGATGACATCACGCTGGTGGTGGCGAGAAGGGAGCAGATTCGATGAGTGAGAAGTTGATCGTCGAGCGTCGAAGCGATGGCGATCGCCAGATCCTCGACCTGCGTGGAGTTCTCGATGCGGAACAGGTCGAGTATCTGGCCCAGGAAGGATTCGAGGCGATCCGGGCGGGAACGGTGGTCGAGGTGCGCCTCGGCGCGGTCACATCGGTCGATCTGACCGGAGCTCTCGGCCTAGTGGCCCTTGCCCGCGAAGCGTCCGATCGAGATGTCACCTTCCAGATCGAGGGCTATCCGGTCAGGCTCCAGCAGTTACTGGAGGCGCAGGGTTTATGGTCGCAACTGGTCGAAGGGGGGGATCAGAAGTCATGGTAAGAATCGTCGCCATCCTACGCCCCTATCGACTCAAAGATGTGCTCCAAAAGCTCCAGGGGCAGCCTTCGATCCACCAGATGCACTTCCAGGAAGTGCGTGGCTATGGGCGGCAGAAGGACCATCTCGACGACTACAGTGGAGACGATGCCGGGTTGGCATTTCTGCCGAAGATACGCCTAGAACTACTGGTGGATGAGTTGTTCAGCGAACAGGTGGTCGAATCGATCGCCAGCGGGGCACGGACCGGCAGAATCGGAGACGGCAAGATTTTCCTGTTACAGCCCGCCGCCGTTTTCGGGGTTTGACGGCCTCTGCTACAGCGGGGTATCCTTCGAAGTGAAGAGAGGGATTCCCTGACCCAGAGCTGATCGCAGCATCGTCTGTATTGATCGGTTTTTGCGGCCAGTTCCTCTCGGATCATGGAGCGACAGATCCAGCACAACTCGATGGGTTGTGTGCCAGGATGGAACCGACGATGAGTGATGAAGAGCACTGCTACGATCTTTCGTGGGAAATGCGTCGCATCGCACTATCGGAGGATTTCGAGACGGTTCCGCCACGGCTGAGAATGCAGGTGGTGGAGGCTCTCTCGAAGGGGCAACGGATCTGGTTCGCACCCGATGATGAAGGGCTGTATGTCGAGCGGAAGCTCGATCGTGTCTTCCGGGACCCCGGCCAAGGGCGTCCGGTCGGCGGCCAGCGCCTCTGACGGAAGATCGGCTGGTGCCGATCCACATCGATGAACTCGGACTGGTGTCCGGGTGTCTGCGAGGGGGGGCCGAGTGCCCCTGACCCACACCACGTCTCTCGCACCTCGAACCCGTGACTCCCAAGTGGAGTCCGAGAGGGGGACGTGTGCGTCTACAGGTATCGGGTCGTCTCGAACAGCAGCAGGTTCTTGCGCCACAATTAATTCTATCGATGGAGATTCTTCAACTGGGTGTGGCCGATCTAGAGGCTCGCATCCAGAAGGAGTTCACCGAGAACCCCGCCCTCGAACTGGTCGAACCCACCCCTGGAGAAAACACCAGTAGTTCCTCCTCTACCGATGAAGAAACGCGCCGCTTGTTGGAAATCGTCGATCGTTGGGAAAAGCCGATGACGGGAGAACGTCGTCAAGTCGGTTCCTCCGAGGCATCCGATGCTAAGCATGAAGCGTTGATGAACACCGCAGATCGCCCCGAATCACTCGAGGCGTTCTTGCTTCGACAACTACAGATGGTCGATCTCGATGCATCTCAGAAACGCGCCTGCGAACTGGTGTGCGGCAATCTCGATGAGAGGGGCTGGTTCATCGGATCGTGTGAGGACCTGGCGCTTTGCTCGGGAGTTTCGGTCGATGCCATCGAGCAGGCGTTGCAGCGAGTGCGCCAACTCGATCCTCCGGGAATCGGCGCGATCGACCTCGGCGATTGCCTGCTATTGCAACTGGGCTGCGATGAAGATGCCATCGAGTACCGCATCATCTCCGAGTGCCTGCAGGATCTACTCGAGAACTCGATACCACGCATCGCTCAGATCCTGGAAGTCTCTCTGGGAGATGTGCAGGAAGCTTGCGATCTGATCCGTCAGCTCGATCCCGATCCAGGATCGAGATTTGTAGATACCAGCCATCTCGGCATCGTGCCAGAGATCACCATCGACGAGGTGGGAGATGGCTTTGTCGCACGCCTTTCCCAGGATCGTTTGCCCGATCTTCGCATCTCTCCGGCGTGCACCGCCATCCTCAAGGAGCCCGAGGTGAAGAAGGAAGTCGCCGAGTACATCCGGACCCGTGTCGAGGGCGCACGATGGTTGATTCATGCCATCGATCAGAGACGTCGGACCTTGCTCGACATCGCCCAGGCGATCGTCGATCGTCAACAAGATTTCCTCCGAGATGGAATCAGCCAGATCCAAGCACTCACCATGCAGGAGATCGCCGATGTCACCGGAGTCCACATCTCGACGGTGAGCCGTTCCAGTAACGGCAAATACATGCAGACCAGTAACGGAGTCATCGAGTTGCGTCGCCTCTTCACTGGAGGAGTGACCCGCGAAGATGGCAAGGTGGAGAGTCGAGAGAGCATCTGCGAGGTGATCCGCGACATCGTCGGGGCGGAAGACTGCAACTACCCACTGAGCGATACGCAACTCACCAACAAGTTGACGCACAGCGGCATCAAAATCGCCCGCCGAACCGTCACCAAGTACCGAGAACGAGCCGGCATCCCCCAGGCCAAACTGAGAAAACGCTACAGCGCCTGACGGAAATCACCGCCAGGAATATCTAGAGGAACCGATGGGGGAAGAGGGTGCTCATCTACCAGATTTTCCGGGGGAACTCGATTAGTCTCTGCAGAATCCTCTGAGGCGGGGATGGGCTTAGGCCAGGGAAGGTCCTGGAAGTCAGGCTGTTTTCTCAATGCTTGAGCGAGATCACGGCCCTTGATGCGGATCGCCTGCGATAGGTAAGTG
>JAPKAM010000124.1 GCA_028825265.1 Planctomycetota bacterium | reverse complement strand
TTGAGTTCATGATGGGGAGTCCTCTCGAGAGCTCCGCTTCTGGAAGTGCCATCGGTGGATCCAAGATCGAATTCGAGCAGTTCGATGATGGATTCTTCATCGAGGCGGAAACTTCCGGTCTTGAGCCTGGATTCACCTACACCATCTGGGCCGGGGTTTTCAATGATCCGACAGAATGTGATGGGGACTGTGATATCTCCGATTTCGGTGTCGAAGGGTGGTCGATCTTGTGGACCGGAGTTGGCCTGATTGCCGATGAAGATGGAGAACTCGAGTTCGAAGCGCTGGTCATCGAAAACGAACCTGCCGGTGAGATTGTTACCGGGCCTGGCCTGACCGACATGGACAATGCCGAGATTCATCTGTTCGTTCGCAGTCATGGACCAGCATCCGATGATCCAGCAGTTCTGGAGGCTCAACTCAGCCAGTTGATGGGAGGGTGCGACATCTACGGCTGTGGTGTTCCCCAGTATGCGGTGCTTGTTGCCGGAGATTGAGTTGGTTGCATCCGATGGAGCGGGTGGCTCAGTAGCGGGGCCTGGCTTCGCTGACGACCGGAACCGAAAGGGTGGCACCTTCGGCCATCTCGACCTCATCGAGATGGCCGGAAATCCACTCGTCCCCGTTCACGATGATGGCGTGGATATGTAGATTTGATCCGTGATGGGTCATCACCCCATGTTGATCCCTGGCGAAGAAACCCACCACCCGCAGCGCTGTCGATACGCCATGCTGCCGCCACGGTTGTTCCTCTGCAGCCAGATCGGGTGTTGCAACGGGGCAGTACCCGTTGATCACGTGCATCTGGTAACTACTTGCGACTCCCTCGATGAAAAATGGAAAGGGTTTGGCGGTGTCGATGCCGTGAGATCTGGCGACCTCCTCGATGGACTGCTCGAGTGAAGGCGAGTCCGGGAGTGGGTCTTGATGCCAGGTATTGAAATGGGCGAGTGTCATCAGGGTTGCAGAACCGGGGTTCGGATCGTCTCTGGTGGTGGAAGCGCTGATTCCATCCGGCGTGGTGGCGACGAATATCTGGCCATCGAAGACGGTGATCTCCCCCTGCAGATCGGTCAGTGCGCCGACGCCGATGGCATGGGGCTGCTGGCGCATCTGCTCGAAGGAGATGCGCGATTGTGTGTTCCCCATTCGTAGCACATCTCGCATGCCGCCATATTGTTCGACGAGATCGTGACTACCGGCGCAGCCGCAAAGGGATGAACCGAGGACCAAGAAAAGGATCAAGAAACGAATCACTCTGTGAGCCTCTCAAACATTGAACAGGAAGTGGCACACATCCGCATCTTGCATGATGTAGTCCTTGCCCTCGACGCGTAGCTTGCCTGCCTCGCGGATGGCCTTTTCCGATTTGTACTCTTGCATGTCGGCGATCGAGTAGATCTCGGCACGGATGAAGCCGCGCTGAAAATCGGTATGGATGACACCGGCGGCTTCCGGTGCGGTGGCTCCCTTGGCCACGGTCCAGGCGCGGATCTCCTTCTCGCCGGCGGTGTAGAAGGACTGCTGGCCGAGCAGCTCGTAGGTGGCACGTGCCAGTTTGGCCAGTGCCGGCTCGTTCATGCCGTAGTCGGCGAGCATCTCGAGGCGATCGGCTTCATCGAGTTCCGACAACTCTTCTTCGATTCGGGCGCAGACGGGCACCGCTTGACTGCCGCGTTCTGTGGCCAGTTCACGCACCGATTTGGCCATCGCTCCTTCACCGAGTGCGTCGTCATCGGCGACGTTCATGACGAACATCTGTTTCTTGGTGGTGATCAGTCCGAGTCCCTTGAGCACTCCGGGTGTACGCGGATCGGATCCAAGGTCGACCTCTCGGGCGGGGCGCCCTTCCGCCAGTACCGGTTGTAACTTTTCCAGCAGAGCCAGTCGTAGGATCGCTTCATCTTCGCGACTGCGCGCCGCACGCTTCGCTTTATCGAGGGCGCCTTCGACCGTCTGAAGATCGGCCAGTACCAGTTCGATCTCGATGGTTTCGATGTCTCGCAGTGGATCGATGGTGCCATCGACGTGAGTGATCTCTTCACCGCCCGGGGCTTCCTCGAAGCAACGCACCACCTGGATGATGGCATCGGTTTCACGGACATGGCTGAGAAACTTGTTCCCGAGACCCTCCCCGGTACTGGCACCGCGCACCAGGCCCGCGATGTCGACGATCTTCAACGAGGTGGGAATCAGTTTCTGCGTCTCGATGTGGTCACGGAGGATGGCCAGTCTGGGATCGGGAATCGGCACGACACCAATATTGGGTTCGATGGTGGCAAAGGGATAATTGGCAGCGTGAGCCCCGGCGGCGGTCAGCGCGTTGAAGAGAGTCGACTTGCCCACATTGGGCAATCCAACTATTCCGGCTTCCATCGTTGTTACTCCTCAATACTGGATCCAGTTTGCTGGTCGGTCCTGGTCGATCAGAAATCGACGATCAGTTTCGTTGATGACGTATCAGGATAGCGTGGAATCGACTCGTTGGCTGTCAATTTGGGTCGTATTCCTCCAACAACATCGTGCCATATTGCTCGATGAACTACTGGATGAACTGCTCGATGAACTCATCGGCATTCATTTAATGGCCGAGCGTTCGATCGTCCTTGGTCGGATCTCGGGGACCACCTGCTGGCCATCGATGACACCCGTTTTGTTGGCGACTCCCACCTGTTCTGGAGATTTTCCGACCCACTCGGTCTTCTGCCCTGAGAACTGCACCGAGCCATTTTTTGGATCGAAGGTCAAGGTGGTGAAGAGGGAATCCTGATAGGGGCAGGTGTATTCGATCCACGGATGGGCGGCGTGAACTTCTGCGGGGTAACTGATGTTCTTGTGATTTCCTCCGACCCACTGATAGGAGGCGGAGTTGATATGCAAGTGGCTGACGTCGCCGATACGAATCAGGTCGTCGATGTGAGTATGACCGTTGATGACGAGTACGATTCGATCGGCAGCAGTGTTGAGAATCTTTTGCACCTGCGCGGCATTGTCGATGCAGGAAGGCCCCGCCAGTGGCTGGTGGCAGATGACCAGCATCGGACCCTGGTGGCTCTCGAGTTGCTTCTTCAACCACTCCATCTGCTCCGTGCCGATGTGAGATGGATAACCACCCTTGTGTGCGGGATGTCGCTCGTTGCCATCGAGGACGATCAAGCGAAGGCCTTTCACATCCTTGGTGTAGTAACGACTCTTCATCTGCCACTCTTCGAGCAGTTGCTCAAAACTCACGCCGCCGTCGGTGTCGTGATTGCCGATGACATGAAGTGCCAGTGGATGAGCCTTGCGAAACTGCTCGAGGATCGGTCGATTCTGTTTCTTGGCCTGGGCGAAATCTCCCAGTTGAACGATGGCATCGGGCCCCACGGCAGCCATCGCCTGTAGAAAGGCATCGAGCCGGGCCGGGGCGTCATGCATCACATCGTGGTGTAGATCGGCGATCAGGCCGATCTGCACCGGTTTATCCAGCTGTCGGATGGCAGATCGTGCAGTGGTCGGCAGCGCCAGCAAACATGCGGCGGCTCCCATCGATTGCAAGAATTGGCGCCGAGGAAGCAGCAGCGATCTTCGTTGCAAATCATAGTCCTGCTCCAGCATCGGTCACCTCCTGCAACGAGTTCGTGGATCTGACTTCAGGGTAGTCGAGGGATCGAATCACCACGAGGAACTTCTGCTGCGGTGGGGCTTCGCGCTTCTTGAGTGCGACATCCGCGTGAGCGCAGTGGGTGGTTACGGCGAATTCGAGAGTGCGAAGCGCGGGTTCGAGTTGTGGCATCGAGCCACATCTCTACCTAGAATGCGCTGTGCGGTGGATCTGGGCGAGTCGCAGGATCCTCGGTTCAGGAAAGCAGGAGAATGATGGAAACTGGAAATTCACTGGTAGTGTTTCTGTCGATCATCGGATCCTTCCTGTTGATTCTGGTGATTGCACTGATCTGGGGTATTCGGATCTACAACAAGTTGGTCTCTGGGCGCAATGGATTTGAAAACGCCTTCGGGCAAATCGATGTGCAACTGACGCGCAGGTACGATCTGATTCCAAACCTGGTGGAGACCGCCAAGGGATACATGAAGCATGAGAGAGAAACTCTCGAGGCTGTGATCGAAGCGCGTAACCAGGCGGCTTCTGCGACCCAGCAGGTCGCCAGGGCCCCTGGAGATCCGCAGGCGATGCAGCAGTTGATGGGGGCAGAGGCGGCATTGACCGGGACTCTGGGTCGGTTGTTTGCGCTGGCAGAGGCCTATCCTGACCTGAAAGCCAATTCCAACATGCTCTCGCTTCAAGATGAACTGACCTCGACGGAGGACAAGGTTTCCTATGCGAGGGAAGGATTCAACAATGCCGTCACCCGCTACAACATCCTGCGGGAGTCTTTTCCGGACCTGATCATCGCTTCAATGTTCAAGTTTGATGCTGCGGAACTGTTCGTGGTGGACGCTCCGGAACAACGGGAAGCACCCAAGGTCTCATTTTCCTGATGGAACTGGTGTCTTGTATGGATCTGCTGGAGAGCGGCTTCCTTTTCCGGGGACTGGCAGCACAGATCGATTCATCGCTGGGATCTCTGGAACAGATTCCCTGGCAGCCGCTGGCCATCGGGTTCGCAGCGGTGGCGCTGTGGATCTTGCTGGCAGAACTCTCGGTGAGAGCGCGGCGCAAGCAGCGGTTGATCGACGATGTTCCCACCTGCAAGACGGCAGGGGTTTTCATCGGACTGGTCGAGGTCAAGGGAACTGCAGAGTCGGATGATCCACTGGTCAGTTATCTGGCAGAAAGCCTCTGCATTCATTACTCCTACACGGTTTCAGAACAATGGCGTCGTCTCGTCACCGAGACCTACACCGATAGCAAGGGTAACACCCGTACTCGTACGCGGATGAAGACGGGTTGGGATACGGTCGATCAGGGAACCCGATCGTGCCCCTTCTACCTCGAGGACGACACCGGACTCTTGAGGGTTCTCCCGGCAGGAGCCGACATCGATAGCGCAGCTCTCTTTTCGAGAAGCTGTGGCCAGGGGGATGCCCTCTATTACGACAAGGGACCGCAGAGCAGCGTCTTCGGCTCGACAGGGACACGAAGGTTCGTCGAGAATGGAATTCCCCTACACCGAAGAATCTATGTGATGGGATCATCGCGGTTACAAAAAGATGTGGTGGCTCCGGAAATCGCCAGCGATCCACAATCACCGCTTTTCTTGATCTCGGTGAAGTCGGAGGAGCAGAAGTCGAGCAGCTACAGTTTTCAATTCTGGGGCTGGTTTCTGTTCGGTTTCGTCACCGCAGTGGCACTTCCAGCGTGGCTGCTCGCTGGAGCAGTCCCGGGCCCCTGGTGGATCTCGGGAGTTCTGGGGGGAGGTGTTTTCTTCTGCTACTGGACAGCACGCTGGGTAGTGATGGTCTACAACAGTTTGATGGCATTGAAGAATCGGGTCGAACAGGCCTGGAACAATGTCGATGTTCAGCTGAAGAGGCGTCACGATCTGATCCCACAACTGGTCGAGGTGGTGAAGGGATATCAACAGCATGAAGTGGGTCTTCAGCAGCACCTGGCTCTGTTACGCAACGAGGCGCAGGTCGCCGTAGGTGAGGTTGCGACCGCCTGTACCCCTTCTTTGATTGCGCTCAAGGAGGCCCATCCGGAGTTGAGGGCGAACAGTTTATTTATCGATTTGCACGAGGAACTGATCCGTACCGAGGAAAAGGTGGCGCTGGCACGCGGCTACTACAATGACATCGTGGAAGAGAACAATGAGCGGGTTGAACGGATTCCCGATCGATTCTTTGGTTCGTTGGTCAAGATGAGAAGAAGAAAGTACTACGAGGCGAGATCGTTCGAGCGCGCAGCGGTTCAGGTCGATCTGGTGACCGAGGAGACCTCATCAGCCGAGAAGCGGGCCTAGGCTGGGGTCCGCTCCGTGAGATGGTCGATTCTATACGGGACAAGGAAATTAACAGTGAGGAGCACCATGACTGGAATGATGGCACAATTTCGCGGCGGACGAGTGCCGCAGTTTCGCGGCGGACGAGTGCCGCAGTGGAATCATCGATGGCGTAACCTCGCGGTGATCGGTTCGATGGTGCTTTGTTTGGGTTGTGTCCAGCAGGGACGACTGAAAGATGGAGTTGCAGAGGAGTCGCCGATGGAAGACCAGAGCCGATCAGGGTATTGCACGATGATGGTACTTCGTCATGCAGAGAAGGGATCGGGGGCCGATCCGGATCTGACCGAGGAGGGACATCAGAGAGCGGAGGCGCTGGCACAGCGACTCTCCGGGCAGCCGGTCCACCGATTGCTGTGTACCGAATACAGGCGAACCCGGCAGACGCTGGAACCGCTTTCTTCCAGGGTCGGTGTAGAAATCGAAACGATCCAGGCGGGCGATGCCCCGGCGTGGCGAGATGCCATCGCGACCATCGGAGCGGGGCAGTGTGTGGTGATCTGCGGCCATCAGAATACCGTGCCGATGTTTGTCGAGGAGGTGGGAGGATCGATCGGAGGTACCGATCGAGTGTCGGGGCAGAACTGGATTCCCGGACATCTCTTCGATCGGCTGTATATTTGCAACTGGCCAGCAGCAGATTCTTTGCCTTCCTCTGCAGTAGTGACAAGAGAAACACAATATGGCGCTGTCTGTGACTAGTTAGCGATTTGAAGGGCGTTCTCGGTACGATAAGATGGAAGGACTCGGTGTTGGGTTGGTGCACTACAATTTGCACCAAGTGTCGATGCTATTCAGATGGGGACAGGAGCCCCGATCCAGTTCGGTTCGATATGACTATTAATATTACTGTCCTGTGTGATCAGACTTGCATGGACAAATCAGAAGTGAGGGTTTCATGATAACGCGAATCAAACTTGCACTGGTGCTGGTGCTTCTTCTCTCGACCGGCTTGAGTGCCTCATCGGTACTTCCGGGATCACACCTGTGGGATCTCAACGAGGTCTTCTCCAACTCGG
>JAPKAM010000123.1 GCA_028825265.1 Planctomycetota bacterium | reverse complement strand
CTAATCCATTCCGTCAGCGTACGTTCTGAGCCAGTATCAAACCCTTCAGTTTTATACTCTGGCATTCCGACAGTGAATCCAATGAACCCGCACTAAGGCGAGAACAAAGAAAACCCAGCCGGTTTGTTTCGCGTTACTATTATCAAAAAACAAAATGTCAATTCACTGAACTTGCGTTCAGGTCATACTCACATCACACCCGGGGAGGCATGATGTGTGACCTTCTTCGCGTCACGGGCCCGAATTTTCAAAGAGCAAACTCGCAAATTCGATTCGGGACAGTCTCCTCAATCAAACACACGATTCAGTTCCGATTCGAGATCTCTCTCGGTCCGGTCTGATCTGGTGTTGCCTGGGAGTGTCCCAAAGGGCGAACCGCGAGCAGATCGGAATACTACAGATCCCCCCGGGAACATCAACAGTGAATTACGATTTTCTCCGAAATATAACTCCATTGCAAATACGGAGTTGGGGCCCGCCGGAGTTCAGTCCCCTTGGGACCCACTGTTGCGCCTTTGGCTGGACCCGCTGTGGCGCCCCTGATCCGGGGCAGAAAACCACAGCCAAGCGCCCAGGGCCAAGGCCAGGATCGAGGCCATTTGGGACACGGTCCACTCCCCTGCCGCCACTCCGTGATCGCCGCGAATCGACTCCACGAGGCTCCTACCGACCGAATAGAGTCCCAGAAACAGGGCGAAGGTACGGCCCGGTCGAAGCGCTAGGCGGCGACCGGCGTGCCACAACAAGAGGGCCAGGATCGCCCCTTGGATCGAGGAGTAGATCTGGGTTGGGTGTAATGCGGGGCTGGCGTGCAGCCCGTCGCCATGGGCCAGCGACGGTGGACTTCCCGCCGGGAATATCGTAGCCAGTGGCCAGTCGGGAGAACACACCTGCCCAAAACAACAGCCGTTGAGGAAGCATCCCAGACGGCCAAAGGCGATTCCCAGCGCCAGTGCCGGTGCGATCAGATCGAGCAATTCCCGCCACGGACCAAATTCCCGGCGCCTTTGCATCAGGTAAAAGCCGATCAATCCGCCTCCGATGGCTCCATACAGCACCAGTCCACCATTCCACAGGCGAAAAGTCTCGAGCCAGTCCCCCTCTGCATAAACCTGCTCCCGGAACTGAATCAGGTACCAGATCCGGCCGCCGAGGATCCCAAAGAGCACCAGCATGACGGTCAAATCGGAAAGAGAGTCGGGATCCAGATCCTTGCGTCGGGCGCCCGCTCGGAGGAGCCAGAGGCCGCTCAAGACCCCGAGCAGAACCATTGCGCCATAGCCAAACACGGGAAAATCACCAAAAGGTGTAGGGATGCGAAATAGTTCTCTGAGCAGGGTTTCCTCCATCCGGCATTGTTGCCCCTGGCGTACCCCAGCAACTGCACGGCATCAAGGATGCCGTCGCCGAGCCGCTTGGCTCTTACGGTCAAATGATGCTCGATCCTCCATGCCCACGGCGTTGCAGTTCCGTTACCCTGTGGCTCGATGTCCTGTGGTCCGATGACCCTGTGGACCGAGAGGAAACGATCAGCATGACCAACGCTCGCAACACGCCGCACCCCAGGATCGCCATCCTCGGGAGTACCGGATCGATCGGCAGCCAGGCGCTCGAGGTGATGGCGGAAGCACCGCAGCCGTGGCATCCGGTGTTATTAACCGCGGGAAAACGGGTCGCTCCGCTGCTGGAACAGGCCCATTGCCACTCACCGGAACGTTGCGTGGTGATCGATCCTGATGACCATGCCGCTTTCGCGACTGCGCACCAACATGGCACCGAATTCCAGGTCGGAGAGCAGCGCCAACTCGACTCCATCGCCGAGTTGGACCTGGACCTGGTACTCAACGGAATCACCGGTGCTGCCGGGCTCCGCGCCAGCATCGCGACCCTCGAGGCTGGAATTGATCTGGCCCTCGCCAACAAGGAATCGCTGGTCACTGCAGGGGTTCTTCTCAAGCGAAGTGCCAGCGCCAGCGGGGCACGCATCATTCCGGTAGACTCTGAACACTCGGCAGTGATTCAATGCATCGCAGATTCGGACCCGGCCACGATTCGACGCATCATCCTGACCGCCTCCGGTGGGCCGTTTCGCGGCAAAACTCGCGAACAATTGAAAGATGTCACCGTCGAACAAGCGCTCCAGCATCCCACTTGGAAGATGGGCCCCAGGATCAGCATCGACAGCGCGACCCTCTTCAACAAGGTCCTGGAGGTGATTGAGGCGCAAGAGCTGTTTGGCCAGCCGGTCGGTGGCATCGAGGTGCTGGTGCATCCACAGTCGATCGTTCATGCCATCGTCGAGTACCAGGATGGCACCAGCATCGCACATCTCGGAGAGCCTGATATGCGGGTCCCTATTCGACACGCCCTCCATCGGGGAATCCGGACTGCCGGGCAATTCCACCCCCTCGATCTGGTCCAGAGGGGCCAGTTGACCTTCGAAGCGGTCGACCACGCCACTTTCCCGGCGCTGGAGATCGGAAAAGTGGTGCTGGATCATCCCGGTACCACGCTCGGTGCAGTTCTCAATGCTGCAGACGAGGAAGCGGTCGCGGGGTTCCTGTCCGGTAGTGTAGGATTCCTGCAGATCTACCCGCTGGTAGAAAAGGCACTCCAGGATCATCAGCCCGAAGCGCTGGTCAGTCTGGAACAGGTCATCGAAACAGATCGCGAAACTCGCGAACGAGTCAGGAGTTGGTACCGTTGAATCTATTGCTGGCCATCCTCGGCATCGGTTTTCTCATCTTTGTTCACGAACTGGGCCACTTCCTCGCGGCGAAGTTCGTCGGCGTTCGCGTGAAGACCTTTGCAGTGGGATTCCAACCCACCATCTTCGGCTGGAAAGCCCGAATTCTGGCCTTTACTTACGGCGAGACTGAATACGTCATCGGTTTGATTCCCCTCGGTGGATACGTCCAGATGGCAGGGGAAGAAGCGGGACAGGAGCGAACCGACTCCAACGACGAATTCCATCGCAAGTCAATTCCTGGCCGCTTGTTGATCCTGGTCGCAGGCGCCGCCATGAATCTGATCTTCGGTTTCTTGCTCTTCATCTTCGCCTTCACCACAGGAGTCAAACAACAGTCTCCGGTGGTCGGCAACGCAACGCAGCAAGGACCCGCCTGGACGGCAGGGGTACGTTCCGGCGATCTGATCCAGCAGGTCAACGGCGAATCCTGGAGCGATTACTCCAATGTCGCAACAGCCATCGCACTGGCGGGTGGCTCGAAGCCAGTCACTCTGACCATCGAGCGAAACCATCAGGTCCGAGACATTGCTATCGACCCGGTCTGGGATCCGGTTGCAGGACGATTCAGGATCGGCATCGTTCCGGCGATTTCTGACCAAATTGGTCTGGTCGAACCGGGGAGCCTTGCGGCAGGCGTCGGACTACAAGCCGGGGACCGTCTGCGCGCAGTACAAATCTCGATTCCAGGACAGGAAACTGTCATCGTTACTGCCGACGGCCTCTCCGCGGATCGAACTCTGATGAGTTTGTGGAACCTCCGCAATACCACGGTTGAAGGAAAGTTGAGTCTCGACATCCTGCGTGGGAACGAGCCGCGGGTCTTCACCATCGAACTGGCCCCACCTTCCATTTCCGAATCGGAATCTCCACTGACCGGCCCACGAGGAATCGGAGTGGTTCCTCGCTCCAGAACAGTGCTGGCGATCCAACCCGGCTCTGCGGCCGAAGAGCATTTCAGTATCGGAGCTGAACTGATCTCGATGCGACTGCCAAACGAACGCAAGTCGCTTCCCCTCGAGGTTCTCGATCTTTTGTCCATCGGGAGATTGGTCGGAGATTCCGATGTCGAGATGATTTTGACCTCACGAGATGGAACTGAATCGACGGTTCAGAGCGAGTCCTTGCGGAACTGGATCGGTGAGGAATTGATCATCGGTTCCGGGATTCGAACCGTCATGCAGAGTGCACCGGCAGCCAAAGAGTTGGGCATCGATGTCGGTTCCGAAATTTTATCGATCGGCAACCGTCTGATCGGAGCATCCGAATACATCGATGAAGAAATCTCCGCTTCAACACCCATCGCCTGGATCGATGCGGGAGGTACTACGCATCAAGTCACTCATGAGGGAGATCCCATCTCTCTCGGACTGATGCTAGGAACCCCCGCTCGAATCGGTCGCTCCCTCTTCGGATCCCCGGCACAGAAAGCGGGCATCCCAGCGGGCGCCATCATCAACGATATCAACGGCATCCGTATCGATCAGTGGAGAGACCTGATCGGCGCGATTCAGAGCCACGAGGATCAGGTTCAGATTCAGTTCACTGATCGGGCGGGCCAATCGCAACAACTCTCGGTGGCGCCACGAGTCTTGCTGGAGCCTCTCGGGATCCGCATGTCTGCGCTTCAGTTCACCGAAAAACACTCGATTCAGGATGCGGTGGTCCAGGGCGCACGCCAGTCATGGATCTGGGGAGGACGAATATTCCTGACCCTGAAAGCACTGTTTTCTGGCGACGTACATGGCAAAAACTTGAATGGGCCGGTCGGAATCATCGATCTGGGTCGCAAGGTTTCCGAGGTCGGATTTGGCAATCTGTTCTTCTTGTTGGCGCTCATCAGTATCAACCTCGGTGTCTTCAACCTGCTCCCCTTCCCCATCCTGGATGGCGGACACATTTTCTTTCTCGCCATCGAAGGCATCCGAGGCCGTCCTGTCTCCGATAAGATCCAGCACTACGTCCACCTCGTGGCTTTCTTGATGCTCATCTCGCTGGCATTGTTCGTGACCTATAACGACCTACTTCGACTTCGATGATCGGTGCTTGGCTGCAATTTTTCCGCCTGAGGCTCGCTCCGACAGCGATTTCCAACGTCGTGGCAGGAGTTGCCCTGGGTGGCTGGACACTGGGCAGCACCCAGTGGCTCGTCCTTCTGACATGGACCTTGGTGCTCTACATGGTCGGCATGGGATTCAATGATCTTGTCGACCAGACTCGCGATGAAAAAACAGCGCCTCATCGACCACTGCCGTCGGGGGCGATCTCGGTTCAACAGGCCCGGGCAGTCCTGTTACTGCTTGCCATTCCACTATTGCTGCTACCGCTCTGGATGCCAAATTCCGCACAACCATACGCCTATACGGCGATCGCCTGTGCCCTTCTCTACGATCTGGCGCTGAAGAGAGTGGCCCTTGTGGGGCCACTTCTGATGGGAGGCGTGCGCTATTCCATCGTGATGCTAGGAGCCGTTTTCGCAGGTTCTCCGCAATTCGCCTGGAGCCATGCCTTCACCATCGGAGCTTTCACTGCGGCGATCACCTACTTCTCTGAAGCGGAAGAACGTGGGTCAGAGAAGACCCTTCGATCACGCCACTTTCTCATCATCCTCGTGGTCGTTTCGACACTTCTCATCCCATCAGGAAACGAAGGCGGTTCCGCCGTAGCGACGTGGATCCTGATGCTCTTGATCCTGCTATTCCTCGACCGAGGACGGGCGTTTCGACACGGAGTCTCCCCCGCACTGTGCACCGTTGCGATGCTAATGGCCTTACCGTTACTTGATCTGAGAGCCTCCATTACCTACTCTCAAACCTGGATCGCATCGTTGCACCTAGTGGCCTGGCTCGCTGTCAGACCATGGTTCACGTTAAATCTGCGCAGCGACAAGCAGTAGTCGTCTCGAGGAGGTCTCGATGAAGGTCGTCGTCATCGGTTCTGGTGGTCGCGAACATGCCATCTGTTGGCAATTGGCGCGTTCACCACGTGTTTCCGAGGTCTTCGCTTGCCCCGGAAATCCAGGCATGAAGAAAATCGCCCGTTGCTGGCCTGATTGCGACCCCATCGCTTCTCTCGATGCCTTCATCGAGCGCTGCAAGGCGCAGCAGATCGATCATGTGGTGATCGGACCAGAGGCCCCTCTGGTCGCAGGAGTGGCAGATCGACTCCGGAGTGCTGGAATACCCACCTTTGGCGCTGGCGCGGCTGCAGCGCGCCTGGAGGGCTCCAAGGCCTACTCCAAGCAGTTCATGGAACGACACCAGATTCCCACCGCAGATCATCGCACCATCGACCGAATCGAGGATCTCGAGGCGGCTCTCGATGCTTTGCCACCGCAAGTGGTGGTGAAAGCCAGTGGCCTGGCCGCCGGCAAGGGAGTGATCGTATGCGACGATCGCCAGCAAGCACGGCAAGCGGCCACTGCAATGCTGGTGGAAGATTCCTTTGGAGAGAGCGGCCGGGTCGTGGTGATCGAGGAAAGGATGCATGGGCCAGAAGTCTCGATTCTGGCCATCGTCGACGGAACCGATGCACTGCTGCTGCCCACGGCTCAGGATCACAAACCGCTTCTCGATGGCAACCGTGGCCCCAATACCGGTGGAATGGGAGCCTTCTGTCCTGGCACCGCCATCGGGCCCTCCGATCTCGATGCCATTCGCAGGACCATCATCGAACCGACCCTCGAGGGGCTGGTCGCCGATCAGATCCACTACTCGGGAGTTCTCTACGCGGGATTGATGATGACGGCTTCGGGTCCGCGTGTTTTGGAGTACAACTGCCGCCTCGGCGATCCCGAAACACAGCCGGTGCTCCTCCGCCTGACCAGCGATTTCGCCGATATCCTCGAAGCCACCGCCGATCACTCGCCGTCCTCGGCTTCGGTCACCTGGGATCCACGTCCTGCTCTGTGCCTGGTCCTCGCATCGGAAGGTTATCCCGCTGCGCCTCGCTCAGGTCAGGAACTGCAAGGTGATTTCTACAGTGACCTCGATTCTCCAGTTCAAGTCTTCCACGCAGGGACCCGCCATGATGGAGATCGTTGTGTCGTCTCGGGCGGTCGGGTGCTGGGGATCACGGCTCTCGGAGATTCGCTCGCACAAGCCAGGGACCAAGCCTACGAGAAAGCGAACCAGATCCACTTCGAGGGGAAGATCTTTCGCCAGGACATCGGATCGATGCCGACCCGATCGGTTCAAGATCCCGGGGCGCCGGGATCGCTGGAAACGACTCCCTGCTCCGATCCTTACTAGTCGGAGCCGATTCACCGCTACTGTAATTCAC
>JAPKAM010000122.1 GCA_028825265.1 Planctomycetota bacterium | reverse complement strand
GAAGAGACTCGCTCGCCATGGTTGCGCTATCCGCCCGGTACCCTGCTCAATGAGATCTACACCGGTTGGCGCTGGCCGCGGGTGGTCGGCAAGATCGAACACCGCCCCCTCGACTACGACAAGATCTGGCGGATGGCCCAGGCCAAGACCGACAAGCCGGTGCGTTTTGGCACCTGTTGTTCACAAGTGATGGGGCTGTTCCTCGACATCCATACCCCCCACTACAGCGACAACCAGGAACTGATCTGGGACATGGCGGTGGCGATGAACACCGAACTGCATCGGCTCAAGGATGCCGGTTGCCAGTGCATCCAGATCGAGGAACCGACCTTGCACTTCTGGGCCAATACCTATGGCAAGGACAGCGATGAGGTCCAGTTCATGCTCAAGGCGTTCAACCGCGAGGTGGAAGGCCTCGATGACATCGAACTGTGGATCCACACCTGCTGGGGTAACCCGAACATGCAGCGAGTCATCGACAATGACAGTTACGAGGAGTCCTTCGACCTGTACATGAACGAGTGCAAGGGCGATGTGTGGACCGTAGAGATGACCGATCGCGGCTTCCGTGAGATCGAGATGTTCGGCAAGGGAAAGGGCAACCTGCCGAAGAAGGTCTGCATCGGCGTCGTCAGCCATCGGCACTTACAGGTCGATAGCCCCGAGCAGATCGCCGAGCGCATCCGCCATGCCTTGAAGTACATCGCGCCCGAGCAGCTGATCATCTCCAGCGATTGCGGCTTCGGTCGCCAGGGCTGCAACCGTGACATCGCCTTTTTCAAGGCAACGGCCATCGCCCAGGGAGTTAACATCATCCGGGGTGAACTGGGACTCCCCACCAGCGACATCCGTGCCGTTGTGCCCCAGTTGCAGACCGACATCGTGCCGAAGGTAGAAGCATGAAAACCAAACTGAGTGAGATAGAAGAAGCGGAATATGCAGATAGAGTGAAGTGAATGCGTCGGATGAACCGTCGGATCCTTTTCACAACCCTGACGCTGCTTGCTTTTCCTCTGATACTAATTGGCCTTGGCAGTTTGGGTTTCGACTTCACAATTCTCGTGGGGGACACTTCCGTGTATCTCTGGGGAGGGGCTGTCTTTCTTTGTATAGCGTGGCTAGGGATCGATCACGTGTTGTTCAAGCGTTGCTGCGTTTGTCGCGACATTTTTGAAATGCGTGGGCTGCTTCCGCACGAAAAATTACACAGGTACTGCTCCCGTTGTGGAGTGGATTGGTTTCCATCATCCACTGAGCCGGGACGACGGCTACAAAGCATTGATCGAGATGAAGAATGACGGTGATGTGAAGAGGAGATCGAGTCCGTGCAGAAGAAAAACGTGACCGCGCTCTCGATCATGGTTTTACTGTTGCTGGTGCTCGCCATCTTTGTCATCAATGAGGCCCGGCTGCCCTCGTTGTTTGTCCATCGATCGGATGTTGTGAAACTGCCTAATCTCTACTTCCATTACTACGGCTGCTCGGATGGAATTTCGCTGCTGGTGGTCGACCATGTGAGCCTGAAACAGCTCAAACAGGGCGAGAAGATGGAGTACTCACATCGGCAGGATGTAAGAGGTAACTTCGAACGCCGTGGCAAGAACCACCCTTGGGGGCGTTCTCGTTTTCGGAACAGTGAAGCTAACATCATTGAGTTGATGTTCTATGTTGAAATCCACGAGGAAAGACGATGGATACAAATTAGTACCAATCACGAGTTGTATTTCCAGAAGCCCTTCTTGGCATTCCTGAATATCGAAGGCCGCACCCTGAAACTCTCCAGAGACACCATCGTGTTTGTTGATCATCAGTTGGATGGGTCCTTCACGGTGAATCAAATCGAAACGGACCTTACCGCTCTTGTCGGTTTCTCTGGAAAACCTGAGGAGTTGCCGCCCGGGAGTCGTGGAGTTCCAGACCGGGATGACATCAAGACCTATCTTCTCGAGAGTTCTTTCATCCTTGAACTGTTGGGTGGCGAGAAGCAGGAACAGAAGTGATGGAGGCTGGTTCTCTGGTCGGATGGCCGTGGGTGCCGACAGTTGAGGTGTGATGGCACATCTGAACGAGGATCAAAAACATCAGTTCTCCGAGAAGTGCCGGGTAAATTTTCGAGCTCGTTGGCGCGTCATCTCGGTTTGTTTTCTTGCAGTGTTCGTGATGATCATCTTTGTCATCCGTGATCCTTCTAGTGAGAGTTCCACGACTGAAATTATGCAGTATCTCTGTACTGGATTGCTTCTTTTAGGTGTATTGTTTCTTGCAAGACAAAATCTCACAGAAAACCGTTGTCCTGCTTGCAACGTTTGGCTGGGACGGCGGCGCTGGCCGCATTCGGACAGAGGATCGATGAGGTTCTGTTCAATGTGTGGGGTGGAGTGGTTTTCCGACTCCGGAGGCGGGCCGTCATGATCGGTGCAAGGAGCGGTATCGCCGATGACTGGGACAGCACCACCGCTGCCGACCGACCTTGTGGCAGCAACCTTCACGCCGATGAAGAGCAATCGTGCCATCGACCTGCAGCGCATTGCCCATGAAGAAGGGATCGAGTTCGTGCAGAAAAAAAACGTGATCGCGCTCGTTATCATGGCTTTACTGTTGCTGGTGCTCACGTCGCTGGCCATCATCTCGAATCCCCCAGCCCCTCTCCTCACGCATCTGGCGGACCGCGTGGAACCGTTGCCAGCGTCTCTTCAGGGGAGTGTGGGAGTTTACTACCATTACTACGGCTGGCCCGATGGAATTTCGGTCATGGTGATCGATCAGTTGAGCGGGAAACAGTTGAAGCCCGGCGAGAGTGCCCATGTTTGGAGGAGTGCCTCTCAACCAGGAGCGAGTATTTCCATCACTGACCGAGGATTATTTGCAGGATGGGAGCGGATTTCCTACAGGACCAAAGTCCAGCAGGATTTCGGAGTCGCCATCCAACCTTCCCGTGAATTGCGCGATGTAGATGTACAGATTGCTCATCAGTTTATTTCAAACGACGCCAATTTTGTCACGATGTTCGTTAAGGGTGTCCAGTACGAAGTTACCCGTGACACCGTCTTTCTCATCGCGCATCAACTGGATGGAACCCACGAAGTGAAAATAATTGAAACCGACGTCTCCGGTCTGGTGAGCGAAGTGCTGGAACAATATCAAGACACAGGTGGCCTTGTCCTCGAAAGTCCACTCTTCGAGGAGTTGTTGACTGTTGACGAGAAAGAAAAGAAGCACCGGTGAAGAAGCCCGTTTCGCGGTCAGGGATGATCTGAAACAATCCACCCGCGCCACCGGAACTAGCGGTGTGGATCGTCGAAACGTGAAGAAGGGATCGAGTCCGTGCAGAAGAAAAACGTGATCGCGCTCACGATCATGGCTTTATTGTTGCTGGCGCTCACGGCGATGGCCATCATCTCAAACCCCGCAGCCGCTCGCCTCCGGCATCGGGAGGGGCGCGTGGAACCGTTGCCATCGGCTCTTCAAGGGAGTGTGAGAGTTTCCTACCATTACTACGGCTGGCCGGATGGACTCTCAGTGCTGGTGATCGACCATGTGAACGGAAAACAGTTGAAGCCCGGGGAGCATTCTAATGTGCGGGTTGTTTCGGGGGGGTCTAGTGTCAGAGGAGCCGGTGGGACACTCTGGTTTCGTTCTCGATATGCGCGTGAAGTAAAGCGCACCATCACGGTCAGTGTTCAGTCCTCCGTGGACAAGAGAAATATAAAGATGAGTTTAGACCATCGGTTCGAGTCATCTGATGCCTTCTTTGCCCGTATTCAGATCGGTGTTCCCGTCAAGAGCTACGCGGTTACCAGCGACACCGTTTTCTTCATCGATCATCAACTGGACGGATCCAAAGAAGTGAAACAAATCGACATCGATCTCTCCGATCTTGTGGGCGAAGCGGAGGACGGGGCTCTCCAGATGCGCGGTGTCCCGACCGGGGAAGAAATTGAAGCCTATCTTGTCAACAAACCTGCCATCCTGGAACTGTTGTTCCCTGAAAAACGGGAACAGAAGTGATGGCGGCAGCAACACCGCTACTGACCGGCCTGGTCGCCGCCACCTTCACCCCTCTGAAGCACGATGGCGACATCGATCTGGGCAAGGTACCCGCTGCTTGTGACTTCGTACTGGGGCAGGGTGTTGCGGGTCTGTTTCTGTGCGGGAGCACCGGAGAATCCCCGTCGTTGACCACCGAGGAGCGGATGCAAGTGGCTGCGGCATATCATCGAGCTGTTGCCGGGCGAGTGCCGGTAGTGGTTCATGTGGGTCACAACAGCCTCAGCGATGCGCGCACTCTGGCGGTTCATGCCGAACAGATGGGGGCGGATGCGATCGCTGTTGTACCGCCGTCGTATTTTCCCCTGACTTCCGTCGAGGTGTTGATCGATTGTCTCCAGCACATCGCAGAGGCAGCCCCTGGAACCCCTCTCTACTACTACCATATTCCCCCCATCACTGGAGTCGATCTGTCGATGATCGAATTGCTAGAGCGTGCGGAATCGTTGCCAACGCTGGCCGGCATCAAGTTCAGCGCGCCACAGTTTGAGGACCTCAAGGAGTGCGTCGAATTCGAATCGGGGCGTTACAACATCCTGTTCGGTTGTGATGAACTGTTGCTGTCTGGACTGATGACCGGTGTCGATGGTGCGGTGGGTAGCACTTACAACTTCATGGCTCCCCACTATCACCGTGTCATCGATGCCTTCAAGTCGGGAAAGACCGATGAGGCGAAACAGTATCAAGCGGTGGCGACGGCACGGGTCGAGGAGATCCTCCGTCATGGCGGACACAACGCTCTCAAGGCGGCGATGGGAATCCTCGGAGTCGATTGCGGCCCGCCGCGATTGCCGTGGAGAGCACTTTCTGCAACTTCCCTGGCAGCGCTGGAGAAGGGACTGGCCGATGGGGATTCGTAGGCTGTTGGTCTCGATCGTGCTGTATCTTCTGCTGCATCTCCTGCTCGTCGTCCCGGTGACGGCGCAGGAACCGACATCGACCGGCTTGAGTTTTTCACTGCTGCCCGATGTTCCGGCAGCGATCGGACTCGGCGGGCCGCTGGTGGGAACCCACGATGGGGCACTGATCGTCGCCGGTGGTGCCAATTTCCCGACGCCGTTGATCGAAGGCGGCAGCAAGGTGTGGCACGATGATGTGTTCGTGCTGCTTCCTGGTGCCGAACAGTGGCTCACCGGCCAGAAGCTACCGCGGCCACTCGCCTACGCATCGTGCACATCGACAGGGCGAGGTGTCGTCGTCGTCGGTGGTTCCGATGCCGATCAGGTCTACTCGACGGTGTTCCTGATGCGCTGGGATGCAGACTCGAAACAGGTCCTGTTCGAGTCGTTACCCGATCTTCCAGCGGCGAGTGCCTTTGGATCGGCGGAGTCGATCGGCGATATTGTTTATCTTTGCCAGGGCAAGCATCAGAAGAGTGACCTGCAACTGACCGGGGGTTTCTGGCAACTGAACCTGGCCGCCATCGACAGCGGTTGGCAAGCGCTACCGAAACATCCGGGTCCGGTGCGCTTCAAGATGAGCACCGCAGTGCAACAGGGTCCCGGCGGCGAAGCGTGTCTGTTCCTCTTTTCGGGAACGAGCACCAGCGAGACCGATCAGGGTGATCCACGCTTCCATGCCTACACCGATGGCTACCGATATTCGCCATTGGAGCGGCTATGGAGTGAGGTGGCTTCGCTGCCACTGCTCGATGATCCGCGGCATCTGGCGGGTGAGGAGAAGTTCGCCAACGAACGCTGGCCCATCTCTGCCTCCTGCGCCGAGGCGGTGGGGACTCGCACGATCGTGACCTTCAGCGGTTCCACCGACCGCTACATCCTCGACGACAACGGCAAGGTACTGCCCGCAGCCGTGAGGCCGCAGTTCTTACCCCGGGTGCTGTCGTACGACACCGTGACCGATCGCTGGAGCGATGTGGGTCGGATGCCTGTGGCAGTGGTGACCACCGAAGCGGTGCACTGGCAAGGGCAGATCGTCATCCCCTCCGGGGAGACGCAGCCGGGCATCCGGACGCCGAAGGTACAGGCGCTGTCGCTCGAACCCACCGCAGCGGTGGCCCACTTCGAAGCCCTCGATTATGCGGTGCTCGGTCTGTACCTCCTCTTGATGGTGGCGATCGGCATCTACTTCTCTCGCAGGAGCTCCACTACGGATGACTTCTTCCTGGCGGGAAGAAAGATCCCCTGGTGGGCGGCTGGACTGTCGGTGTTCGGCACACAACTCTCTGCCATCACCTTCATGGCGATCCCGGCGACATCCTACGGCTCCGACTGGCGTCGTTTTGTCGGCTCGGTGATGTTGCTGCCGGTGATGCTGCTGGTGATCTACTGCTTCCTGCCGCTGTTTCGACGTCTCGATGTGACGACTGCCTACGAGTACCTGGAAGCGCGCTTTTCGGTGGCGGTACGGGTGCTCGCCAGCGCCATCTTCATCCTGTTCCAGCTGGGACGGATGGGAATCGTGCTGCTGCTGCCGGCGATCGCGCTGTCGGCGGTGACGGCGATGGACACCTACCTGTGCATCGCCCTGATGGGGCTGCTGGCGACGATCTACACCGTGCTCGGTGGCATCTCGGCGGTGATCTGGACCGACGTGTTGCAGGTGTTCGTGTTGATCGGCGGCGCACTGCTGTGCCTGATCGTGACGATCCAGGATGTAGGCGGTCTAGGGGCGATGATCGAAGCGGCTCAAATCTCTGACAAGTTTCACATCTTTGACTGGCGCTGGAGTAGTTCCGACATGGTCGCCTGGGTGCTGATGGTCGGCTTCCTCTTCACCAACCTGGTGCCCTATACCAGCGATCAAACGGTGATCCAGCGTTACCTCACCACCCCCGACGAGAAGCAAGCGGCCAAGGGGTTGTGGCTCAATCTGATCATCACGATTCCGACGGGAATCCTCTTCTACGGACTCGGCACTGCGCTGTATGTCTACTACACATCGCACCCGCTGGAGCAGGCGATGCTGCCGGCGGCGACCGATCAACTGGTGCCGTGGTTCGTGGTCACGCACTTGCCATCGGGGGTCGCCGGTGTGGTGGTGGCGGGGATCTTTGCCGCGGCG
>JAPKAM010000200.1 GCA_028825265.1 Planctomycetota bacterium | reverse complement strand
CCGGATGGTAGAGCCGGCCCCCACAACCTTCCTTCGTTTCGACTTCTCGACGGGGACTGGCATGCACGGTTCACCTGGGGGATGCTGTGCAGCGGAAGGAGCCCATCGAATGAGTGATCGCTGGATCAGTGAACAGATCGAGAACTGGGCCTCTGATTTCCTCATCGATGATGCCGGAGACCGCGTCCACGCCGACCTCGCTCCCTTCGCCATGCAGATCCTCACGACATTTTTTTCGCATGCCTGCTCGATTCGACAGGTCGCTCCGCAGGATCTCGATGAAGAAGACATCCGGCAGGGGTTTCTTGGCGGTTTGAGTGCTCTGGCCATCCCGGAAGAGAGCCAACCTCTGGTCCCGCAACTGATCGGGGACTTCCTCGCTGACCTCCAACGACGTGGAAGACTGGCTGGAGGAGAGTCCCATGGTGCACTGGTGATGACACTGAAGGATGGGTATCTCCGTGACCAACGAGGTACGGTAGAGCCGATCGAAAGGGTCACCTCAAAAGTTGGCCGCAATGATCCCTGTCCCTGCGGTAGCGGCAGGAAATACAAGAAGTGCTGCCTGAACCTGCTCGACTCTGATGGACAGGCATGATCTGGAAACTGGAGGTTGATCTTGGAAAAAGTACTCGGCATCGGTGGTGTCTTCGTTCGTTCAAAGAACCGCAAGGCACTGGCCCACTGGTATCAACTTCATCTGGGTTTCGCCATCGAGGAGGAATGGTTTGGGGCCATCCTACCGGGCGGGGATGAAGACCATCCTAATGTCAGTGGCGGACTGTGGAGTGCCTTCGATCAACAAACCGATTACTTCGGTTCCCGTGATAACCAGTTCATGGTCAACTTCAGGGTCGCCAATCGCGATGCGATGTTTCAGCAACTTCAAAGTGCAGGATGTGATGTGGACGAAAAGGTGATGGACAGTGAGTACGGCCATTTTTGCTGGGTCACCGATCCCGAGGGAAATCGAGTGGAGTTGTGGCAACCGCCCGAGCCTCCAGTGAAATCATGAGGACCTTGCGGATGGGCTTGATCTCGCTGTGCTCCCATTCACTGGTCTGCTCGACGCTCTAGTCGCATCCGGAAAATCCACTCCCAACATCCTCTTTGCCATCGCCGACGACTGGGGCTGGCCTCAGGCCGGCGCCTACGGAGATTCTTGCCGAGTTGAAAAGAACCGCTGATCCTCGGATGACCGAGAAGGGACCTGACTTTGATCGATTCCCCGACCTGGGAGGCGCTCCCCGGTATCCGAAACAACTCGAGAAGCGTGGATCTTTGGTAACAATGGTCGCCGTGGGGTGGTTTCCGATCAGGGTTTCAACTGATACAGCAGCGGTAATTCGAGGGTCGAGGAAACCGGGATGCCATCTCGGGTGGCAGGGATGAATTGCAACTTCTCGACACTCTTGATCGCTGCACGGTCGAGCAGGCGATAGCCGCTGCTTTGCTGCACCTCGACCGACAACACCTCACCCGTGGCAGAGACCTGCACGATCAGCAAGACCTCTCCCTGTTGCCCTTTTCGGCGGCACGTCTTCGGATAGATCGGTTGCCACTCCAGCGCCACGGTGGCGGGTTCAAACACCTCGACA
>JAPKAM010000021.1 GCA_028825265.1 Planctomycetota bacterium | reverse complement strand
AGGCAGTCGATCAGAAGGCAGTCGATCAAAAGTCCGTCGACCAGCAGCGAGTAGACGAGGATCGAGCATGACTCCCAGCCGGGTTCTGGTGGCCAATCGAGGCGAGTCCGCTTGCCGGGTCATCCGTACCCTTTCGGCGCTGGGGCTGGAGACGATTGCGGTCCACTCCGAGGCGGATCGCAACGCTCGATTCGTCGAAGCGGCCGATCACAGCAGAGAGATTGGCCCCGCCACTGCGGCTCACTCCTACCTCAACATCGATCGCATCATCGAAGCGGGGCGAGACGCCGCAGCCGACGCCCTCCATCCGGGCTGGGGGTTCCTGTCGGAGAGTCCTGAACTGGCCCGAAGAGTCGAGCAGGAGGGTTGGATCTACATCGGGCCCACCGCCCAGCAGGCACTCCAATTGGGCGACAAGACCCAGGCCAGAGAGCTCGCTCACGCCTGCTCGGTTCCCTGTGCCCCGAGCCTCGTGCCACCCGCTCCGGAGAGCGCAGAGGACCCCTCCTGGAAGCGTGAACTGGAACGGTGGGGTGTTCCGTTACTGATCAAGGCGACCCGCGGCGGGGGCGGCAAGGGAATGCGCATCGTTGGCGACCTGGACCGACTCGAGGAGTCGATCGAATCGGCACAGAGAGAGGCTTTGGCGGCGTTCGGAGACGCCTCCGTCTTCATCGAAAAACTGATCGAACCGGCGCGTCACATCGAGGTCCAGTTGATCGGCGATGGTCTCGGCGATGTGGCCATCCTCGGCGATCGGGAATGCACCCTACAACGGCGCCACCAGAAACTGATCGAGGAATCCCCCGCTCCATCTCTTCCTTCCCGGGTGCGTCGAGAGATGCACGAGGCCGCACGGAGATTAGCGCAATCGGTGCAGTATCGGGGAGCCGGCACGGTCGAGTTCTTGTTCGATGGAGAACAGTTTTATTTTCTCGAGATGAATACCCGACTACAGGTCGAACATCCGGTGACCGAGCAGGTGCACGGTGTCGATATCGTGGAGTTGCAGTGGCAAGTGGCCACTGGCCAGGTACAACTGGCGGATCTCGAGGCGAAACCGACCCACGGCCATGCCATCGAGGTGCGCGTCAACGCCGAGGATCCAGCGGCGGATTTCCTTCCATCCGTAGGCACACTGAACCGATGCCTGTGGCCTCAGATGGACGGCATTCGCATCGATAGTGGAGTGCGTCAGGGGGATCGAATCTCCCCTCATTACGATCCGATGCTGGCCAAGATCATCGCTCATGGTGATTCCCGAGAGCACGCCACTCGACGTTTGGTGGCCGCCATCGATGCCACGCTCATCGCCGGAGTCGAGACCACCCTGCCATTCTGTCGAGATTTACTCTGCTCGACCGATTTCCATCCGGGAGCGGCTCACACCACTACCGTGGAACAGAAATGGAGTGATTGGCAAGCTCCTCAACTCGAATCGCACTGGCGGCAGGCCATCGATCGGGCGGCACGCCAACTCCTCCGAGCCTCCGCCAGCAATTCCCCCACCGTGGCTGGCTGCTGGCAGCGCCTTGCTGGAAAAGTGTGGCCATGATGGCGCTCGAGTTCGACTCCACCGATCGAGCCGATCGCCCCCTCCAGTGGAAGGTGATCGAATGGAATCCACCTCTGTTGACCCTCGAGGTGGAGGGAGAGGTTCGAACCCTTGTGCTGTCGGGATCGACCCACAAGGCCCAGGTGGGTTGGCGTGGCCAGTCTTTTTCGACCGGGGCCCAGCGGACCGATTCGGATCCAACTTCAGCGACGGCTACAGGAAACCTGTCCGCTCCGATGCCGGGGACCGTGATCGAGGTGAAGGTCACTGTCGGCGACCCGGTCAGTGCCGGTCAAATACTGGTGCTGGTGGAAGCGATGAAGATGGAGATGGCGATCCGATCGCCGCGAGATGGAACCATCCGAAGCATCTCGGTGAGCGACGGAGACCCGGTGGTGGCGGGTTCCATACTGGTCGAACTGGATCCACTACCGGAGCCTGAATGAGCGTTCCTGCTACCCAGAAACCTGCTGTGCGAGTGGTCGAGGTGGGCCCCAGAGATGGCCTGCAAAGTCGCGGAATTCAGCTCTCCATCGAGCAACGGGTCGAGTGGATCAGGAAACTGATCGCCGCCGGAATTGGCGAGATCGAAGCGGGTGCCTTTGTCCGCCCCGATCGGGTGCCAGCGATGGCAGACAGCGATCAGCTCTTTCTCCTCCTGGGAGATGTCACTCCGGTGAAATTGTGGGCACTGATCCCGAACCCGAAGGGCGCACAACGAGCCGTGGCATCGGGGGCCAAGCACCTCGCCTTCTTCACCGCAGCCAGTGAAACCTTTTCTCAACAAAATAGCGGCTGTTCCATCGATCAATCGCTGCACCACTTCCGGCAACTCCGATCTGAAGCATCGGATGTGCCCTTGCGCGGCTATCTCAGTTGCAGCTTCGGTTGCCCCTACGAAGGCGTGATCGATCCCGATCAGGTGCTCCTCCGATCGCTCGCCCTGCTGCGCGACGGAGCCGATGAAATCGTCATCTCCGACACCACCGGAATCGCCACCGCCCAGGCGGTCACAACCCTGATCGCTCGGCTGGCCACCGACCTCCCCATCGAGAAGATATCGCTGCACCTCCACGACACTCATGGATCGGCACTGGATTGTGCACGGGCCGGCCTCGATGCAGGGATCCGTTCTTTTGATGCATCCGCAGGTGGATTGGGCGGCTGTCCCTTCGCACCCGGGGCTCGCGGAAATGTCGCCACCGAAGATTTGCTGGAGGTGCTGGAACAGCAAGGCTTCGAGAGTGGCATCGATCGTCCAACATTGATCGAGACGAGCCTGTGGCTGGAGCGCTGTCTCGGGGAAGAACTACCCGCTCGCTCTCTGGTGGATCGTCGCTGACTCCACCTCAAAAAAAAGCGCCTCACACTCTCATGCAGAGTGTAAGGCGCGAATGGATGCCGAATCAATCCCGAGTCTTAACAGCCGTTAAAACTGGCACAACTGACGCTATCTGAAGTCGGATCGGGTCCACAGGCGCCATTGGGCGAGGGAACCACCGGAACGGATCCTCCAATACTGATTCCAAAGATGACGTTCAGGCTGTAGACGATGTCGGCGATGTTGATGGAACCATCGTCATTGACATCGGCCGCATCCTCGCAGGGCATGGTGCCGCCGCCGAACAGGTAGTTCAGTCCCTGCACCGGGTCGGCGATGTTCTCAGAGCCATCCTGATTCATATCATTGCGGATGAAGAAGTTGTCACGCACTGCCGTGCAGCAACTATCGCCACTGAAAGCACCACATGGGTTCGATCCTCTGACGCAGATGTTGTAACTACCGGGTCCTCCGATGGTCACCACGGTGTTGGTCGCCCCCGCTCCGAGGGTTGCCGTCAGCACTCCATTCAGGGTCACCTCGACGGAGGAGACCGGATCAGGATTGGTCCAGGTAACGGTAGTGTTACCGGTCACCTGATCCACCACACAGGTCACTCCTGAAGGAGCCGCAGGAGGAGCCACGGTCTGGTAGGTCAAGGTACAGTTGTTGCTCTCACCACTGGTGACGAGGTTGCGAACACCTCGCACCGAATATCCAACGTTTCCGGCAATCCCGTTGGTGGTGGTGGTGGTGGTCGCTGTTCCAGCGAGTGTCTGGGTCGCAACACCTCCAACGAGGACCTCGACGCTGTCGTAGGTGGCTCCATTGGTCCAGACGAGGGTACCAACCCCCAAGCCGCCCCCTCCACAGGCGTCGGTGATGGAACAGGTGAGACCACTCGGGGCAGGTGTGCCGATGCTGATCGATCCCGAGACTTTGATCGGGATCCGGCTGATGGAGGTCGACCCCAACACCACGCTGACCACGTTGGTCACCACCGGTGCCCCGAGGGCATCGGAGAAACTGAGCGCCTCACTGGCCCCGGGTACGGCGGCCGCGGAACAGGTGTAGCCGAAGAGAGCGATCTCATTACCGTTGCCGATGGCAATCTCATCGAGAGGAGCGCCGAAACTGAGGATCACCCCGTAAGTGCCACCAGGTCCGCCGGCGGGGGCCAGATCTTTAAATTCGAAATCTGGACCTGCACCCGCATTGGAGGCCGCAGACTCGCTGCCGGCAGTGATCGCGTTGAGAGTCAAGATGCCCCCCGAATGCGCCACTCCGATGCTGAATCCTCGTGCTCCCTCTTCATTATCGAGGGTGATGCTAGCGGTGACGTTGGCTCCCGGCAGGGCGGTTTCATTGGAAGCGGTGACGGTATGGACCTGCCCCATGATCATGGAACTGGTCAATAGAATCATCGCAGGCACGATGAATGAACAAAATTTCGGCATCTTGTGACCTCTCCCGGGATCCCCCGGTGAATAAAGTGCATCTCCAGTTCCCCAGGACAAGCCAGAGAACAGTATGAAGACTACAGCATAGTTTACAAACCGCACCTATAGAACACTAGTATTCCGATAATACAGCACGCCTCCCCCGAACGCTAGTTGTCATTATTGACATTCACGACTGACCGCTCCACCGCCCCGATTCACCGCTGGCCCCACCTCGCTGGTTATTGTGCGATCAACTGGAATTCCACCGGCTTCAAGATCGGGTCCACGCTGACGATGCCATCGACCACGACCAGATTATCAAGCGGAGGAGAGGTTCCTGGATTCCCCCAGGGCAACACTCCTGTCACTCCTGATCCGTTGCCCTGTAACGTCTGGGGATTGGTGGCAAACTCGATCACTGCAATCTCTCTGTCAACATCGCAGACCAGTACGTCTCCGAAGGAAAACGAGATCAAGGCTCCGACCAGCACCGCTCCATCGACGGTATTCACGCCCCAGAAATCGGGTCCTCCACCGTTATTCAAACTCGCCATCGCCAGCCCCTGCTCGACCGCCACGTAATTCAAGAGAGACGGGTCGTGCTGAATCGCCATCGAGATTCCGGCCAGTGGCATCGGGTAACCAGCATTGGAGGATCCCTCCTCACACATCAAGGCCACCTGACCGCTGCCGACTCCGGTCACTGGCGAGTATCCGATCTGGAACGGCTCAGCATGAAACAGGAACACATCCCGGATGATCACTTCAAGGGTGGTCTCCACGCTGCCGAAGCCATTTTCTCCACGAATCAAGTGAGTGCTTTCTCCCTCGACCAGAGCCTGACCTGCAATCGCACCGGTGGCATCATCGAAGGTGAGGCCTGCCGGTAGAGGCGGGGTCACACTCCAGATTTCCACGTTTCCGCAGCCCACCTGAGGTACCTCTGGCACCAGCGGGACCGCTGCAGGGTGAGCGAGGGGAGAGTGGGGATACTGAAGATCACATGGCGCCATCCCGATCACTTCGATGGTCAGATTCACGCTGGTGAATCCGATCCCATTGGAGGCGATCACGAGGTGATGGGTGGTGGGCGTCAGTAACGAAGGGGTGCCTTCGATGGAGCCGGTCAAGGAGTCGAAGGTGAGTCCCAAGGGTAATGCTGGGTCGATGGAGAACAGCTCAGGAGCCCCACAATCGACCGTCGGAATCTGCAGATCGAGACTCACTCCCAGCAACAGCACCAGACTGAGATCTGGATACAGCAGTTGGCAGGGTGCCGTTCCAACCACCTCGATGGTGAGGGTGAAGATGGAAGATCCGCTGCTATTGGCCGCCTCGATCAGGTAATCCGTCGGGCTCTGTACCGTCGTCGCCACCCCGGAGATCACTCCGCTAGTGTTATCGAGGGCCAGTCCGCTGGGTAAGACCGGATCGATGCTCCACTGGCTGACCGATCCACAACCCACAGTTGGGATCAGAAAAACCGCATCTTCTGCTGCCACCACCGTCAACGACGCGATCGGATATTGCAGCGTGCAAGGCGCCTGAGGTTCGATGGTGATCGTCACCAGCGTCGATGTGGATCCACTGGAATTCTCGCCGATGACCACATGAGAGGTGGGCCCGCCTTGCAGTTGCGGGACTCCGCTGATCGCTCCGGATGTCGCATCGAGTTGCAGCCCCAGTGGGAGCTCTGGAACCACCAAGTAGTGCTCGATGGGTCCACAATCGGAGTTGGGCAGTTCTGCCAGCAGAGGCTCTCCCACCATCAGCAACCAGTTGGAGGTGGAGTACTGCAGTCCGCAAGGAACTTGCGGTAAGACCTCGAGAAGCAATTCAAAGGTGCTCTGACCGACGGCATTCTCGGCACTGATCTGATAGATGGTGGGCGCCGAACCGTTGGTCGGAGTTCCCTCGATCACTCCAGACAGCGGGTCGAGAGTCAGCCCCGCAGGGAGCGGCGGCGACAGCGTGAAGGAGGTTGCCACTCCACAACTGACCGCTGGAATCAGCGCCGACATCGGCTCACCCGCCACGAGCAGAAGTTGTGCGAGTGGATACTGGAGATCACAGGGCGCTTGCGCCAGCACTTCGATCACCAGGTCGAAACTGGTCTGCCCCGAGACATTACTGGCGACGATCTGGTAACTGGTCGCAGTGGAACTACTGAGAGGCGTGCCGCTGAGCACTCCGCTCGAGCCATCGAGGAACAAACCTAGCGGGAGTGCAGGAGTTACGGAGTAATTATCGACCGCTCCACAATCACTGGTGGGAGTCATGGCGGGGATCGCCGCGGCCAACGGCACCGACAACAGTGCCGTGGAGTACTGAAGACTGCAGGGCGGTTGCGGTAAGACCTCGATCAGCACCTCGACGGTGGCCTGGCCGGTGACATTGATGGCACTGATCTGGTAACTGATCGACCCCGAAGGGAGAAGCGGCGTCCCATCGATCACTCCGGTCACCTCATCCAGCACCAAACCCGCGGGTAGCGTTGGCGTCACGCTGAAGGAAGAGGGCGCTCCACAACTCACGGTCGGGAACTGTGCCGGCAGTGAGATTCCCACCTGCAATGGAAGCGATGCGAGCGGATATCCGAGATCACAGGGCGCTGGCGGAAGGACCTCGATGGTCAGATCAAAGAGGCTCTGACCGCTGCTGTTCTGGGCATTAATCTGGTAACCAGTGGCATCGGAAAGTGCCGCTGCAGTTCCTGACAACACTCCGGTCAGGGGGTCGAGCAGCAAGCCGATCGGCAATGCCGGCACCACCGAGTAACTGTCGACACTGCCGCAGGAGACTGCAGGAGTCAGGGTTGGCTGGACCTCCCCCACCTCCAGCGAGATGACAGAGACCGGATACTGGAGATCACAGGGAGCCGGTTCCACCACCTCGATGACTAGGGCGAAGGTCGAGGAGCCACTGATGTTCGAGGCTTCGATGGTGTATTGAAGAGATCCCAGCAGTTCTGTTGCGGTACCGGAGATCACTCCGGTGACCCCATCGAGGGCCAAGCCGCTCGGCAATGCCGGATTGACGCTCCAATTCGTGGGGTTGCCGCAACCGACCGTCGCTTCGAGCAATACTGTGTCCTGGTTGACGATCAAGGAGATCGAAGATGACGGATACAGCAGCGAACAGGGCGGCGGTGGGTTCACGGTGATACTGATCTGGGTGAAGTTGGAGCCACTGGCATTCCCGCCCTCAATCGAATGAAACGTGGGGCCCCCTGCCAGTTGAGGAGTCCCCGAGATGACTCCAGTGATCCCATCGAGATCGAGTCCCATCGGCAGTGCTGGATTGATCGAGTAAATCTGGATGGGACCACAAGAAGATGTCGGCACAGCCGCAGACATCGGCACTCCGACCATCGAGTCGATGGCGGGGTACTGGAGATCGCACGGTAGCTGCGGCATCACCACGACGACCAGATCAAAACTGCTCTGTCCCATCACATTACTAGCGGTGATCTGGTAACTCGTGGCATCGGAAGTGGCCAGCGGAGCACCCGCGATCACTCCGGTCGAGGCATCGAGATCGAGCCCGGCCGGCAGCGAGGGTGACACGCTGAAGAGATTGGCGGGGCCACACCCAACGGTCGGCTCGAAAGATGCCACCACTTCTCCAACCTGGATCGACAGGAGCGAGAGTGGGTACTGAAGATCACAGGGAGGCTGTGACAGCACCTCGATGACCAGGTTGAAACTGGCTTGACCGCTTTCATTGCTGGCGCTGATCTGATGAGAAGTGGCGTCAGAAGCGGCCAAAGCCACGCCCTCGATCACGCCCGTCAATTCATCGATCGTCCAGCCCTGGGGCAAAGATGGAACCACTGCATACGATGTCGCCGACCCACAACCGACCGACGGAAGTAATGCCGCCACCGCATCCCCGACCTGCAACGACAGAAGGGACACGGGATAGGTCAGATTGCAGGGCCCCTGCGGGGCCACGACAAGGGTCAGGGAAAAGGTCGATTCCCCACTGGCATTGGAAGCGCTGATCAGGTGCATCGTCGGTGAGCTGGGCTCCATCACGGTACCGGAGATCACACCCGAAATCGGATCGAGTTGGAGACCCACCGGAAACGCTGGCTGCACCGAATAGTTCTCCACCACTCCGCAAGCGACCCCTGGAATTTGCGGAGTTAGAGATTCTCCTGCCAGCAGAGCCAGTGACGATTGCGGGTAGGTCAGGTCGCAAGGGGCCACCGCCAGCACTTCGATGGCTAGGGTAATCGCTCCTTGACCCGCGACGTTGTGAGCGACGATCAGGTAGACCGCCAGACCACTGGATAGGGTCGGGGTACCAAGGATGGCACCGGTCATTGGGTTGAGGACCAAACCCTGCGGCAGCGCCGGAGCAATGCTCCAACTGTCGGCCACTCCGCAGGCCGAAAGGGGAACCAAGGGAATCAGCGGCTGATTCTCGATCCACTGGAACTGATAGGCACCGTAATCGAGATCGCAGGGCGCTTCTTGCTCCACCGCGATGGAGATGACTGTGGTCACCTGCCCACCCTCGTTCTGAGCGACCACGATGTGGTGAGTGAGCGGATGAACTTCCAGCGGTGTACCAGAGATGACTCCGCTATTCGGATCCAAGGACAGCCCTAGCGGCAGGTCGGGTGACACCGTCCATAAATCTGGAAGGCCCCCGAGCGCTTCGGGTTCGACGGGAAAGATGGTCGATCCGACCCGCCATCCATCGATGTCTGGATAGGAGATCGACTGGGGAGGGAAAGTTTCTACTGCGGACTGATTCCCCACTCCTCCACCGCATCCGGGGAGCCAGCAGGCGGTCAGTAACAGGAGTAGTCTTCGCAGTTGTGACATCGAGGGACACCCTCACTTCCGGTCAACCAGATCAGGTCGTTGTGATTACTCGGTCGGTACGAGATCCAACTGAACATCGAGAGTGATCGGCAAGATTCCCGTCACTCCATCGAGCACCACGGTGTTCCCCACAGAAGGAACTCCGGGCTCGCCGGCTGACGGATTTCCCCAGCCCAGATCGGACTGATCCCCGCTGCTATTTCCGGAGAATGCAGCCGGAATCGTACCGTAGGTGACCACGGCGACTTCTCTCGGAAGATCCGCAGTGAGCCCACCGGCATCGGCGGAGAAGGAGAAGACGATTCCCAGGGTGAAACCATCCGGAGTCTCGAAGGGAGCAAAGAATTCGGGACCGTTGCCGTCGTTGAAACCGCTCAGGTCCTGTCCAGGAACCACCGAGATCAGATCGAGACGGTCGACATCATGGGCCAGAGCCAGCGAGAGCATCAGGATCTGGGTCGGGAAGGTCACGTTGTCCCCTCCCTCGGTCAGGACGATGCGAACTTCAGCTTCACCCTCACCACTAGTCTGGTCGTACTCACCGCTGATCTGATCCAGCTGGTAAGTGAAGACCGGAGAGATCCGCAAGGCCATCTCGGTCTGGTCACTGCCGTGCTCGTTGGAAGCGACGACGGTGTAGACGATTCTGGCAGTTTCGAGCGCTGGCGTTCCGGAGATCACTCCAGTCGACGGATCGATGGAGATCCCCTCCGGCAAAGCCGGATCGATCAGCCACAGGTCCGCCTCGCCACAACCGGTCGACGGTAAAATCGGATCCATCGAAGCAAACGGTGCGACCACCTTATCGTCTTCGAGGTAGACCAGATCGCAGGGACCGGCAGGGATGATCTCGATGAGGATCGAGAAACTGGCAGTTCCGCTCTCGTTCGCAGCGGTCACCTGGTGCACGGTCGCAGCCTGGCTGACGATCGGAGTTCCACTGATGACGCCACTGTAGGGATCGAGCAGAACCCCTTCCGGCAGTTGAGGATCCACCGAGTAGTCGCTCGATGGTCCGCAGCCGAGGCTCGGTTCGAGGGTCGGAAAGGCGGTAAAGGCGAGGATTTGTACCGAATCGAGTGCATAGACCAGATCGCAGGGAGACTCGGGAAGCACCCGGATCTCCAATCCGACCGAGACTTCTCCACCGAAGTTGGAGGCCGTGATGGTGAAGAAAGCCGACGGGCAGCTCTCCGCGGGAGTCCCGGTGATGAGGCCACTCTTCGAATCGAGGGTCAGACCCTGTGGCAACTGGGGAGTCACGCTCCACAGATCGGGGGCATCCCCCTCGACTAGCGGTGCGGGAATGATTACCGGTTCCCCAACGGTCAGGACCCATTCTGCGGTCGGATAACTGAGGGCCGTGGGGGCCATGATTTTCGTGCTGCGACCAAAACAACCGCCGATGATTGCGGTCAAAACGGCCATCAGCAGCAACTTTCCGATGAGGCTTGTGGAACTCGGCATCGGGTCCTCTTTCAGGGCTATAGCCCATGATTTCACTGCGTACCGCGAGCACAGCTCGAGGTACTGATCGATTCGATTCAAATGTAAGCCAGAGAATGGTGCGCAAAATGGAAAGGAAAGGTACCGCTGATTGTAGCCGTGTTAGTCATTTTGTCTATATTGACATTTATGGAGCACCGACGATCTTTGCTTATTATTGCCGATCTGACGCGATTTAGGCAGGAAAGTCAAAAAAATCACGAGATCTCGGCTACCACGGTTCAAACAACGTTTGTTAGCAGTACAATACGCTAGTAAAGTAAATGACATTAGGGGTTCCGTACCAGATACCTAGAACTTCACCTGTCGCACCTTCAGTTCACTTCAGAGGAGGAGATTCCGTGTTCCAGTCTCGATTCACACCAATTATGGGTCTGATTGCGATCTTATGTCTACCCGCCTCAACTGGCCTGATCGCAGCCGATCTTCATGTTCCTGCCCAGTTCAGCACCATCCAATCCGCCATCGATGCTTCCAATCTGCTCGATACAGTGCTGGTGGCTCCTGGGACCTACTTCGAGAATCTGACCTTCGCTGGCAAGAGTATCGCCCTTCGCTCCACCGGGGGGGCCGCTCAAACGATCATCGATGGCAGTAACCTGACTCGCGGACCCGGCGAAGGTTCTGTGGTGGTGTTTGAATTGGGAGAATCCCCGCTGGCGCAGATCGATGGATTCACTCTGACCGGTGGCACCGGCAAGGTCATCACCGACGCTTCCGGAACTTTTTCCCGAGGCGGCGGAATCCTGATCACGGGAGCCTCCCCCACCATGGTCAATTGCACCTTCTCATCCAACACCGCACAACTGGGTGCCGGCCTCCATGCCTCGGGAAGTGTCGCTTTGAACCTCTCTGGGCTCAGTTTCATCGATAATAACGGCCTCGAAGGATCGGGAGCCTACTTCCTCGACGTCGGCGCAGTCATCATCAATGGCTGCACCTTCTCCGGCAACAATGCTCAGACCGCAGGCGGTGGTATGACGCTGGACGGCTGCAATGGTGCAGATCTTCTGAACTGCACTTTTGATAACAACAGTTCACTCATCGGCGGTGCCGTCGATGCCAAGCTCACCTCGACCCAGATCTTTGATTGCATCTTCACCGAAAATGAGGCCACCCTCATCGGTGGTGCAGTGACTCTATTCCAGAGCCCGTCCAATATCGTTTCCTGTAATTTCTTCGATAATGTGGCAGGACATGGCGCAGCCATCGGTATGGATGGGAGTTCGGTGATCTTGCAGAGAAGCGTCATTGCGAATAACTTCGCCACTTCCCAGGGAGGGGCCATCGCCTCGACCCTGAACTCGAGCACCATCAATCTCAATCATGTGACGCTCGCCAACAACAGTGCACTGCAGGGATCCGCAGGAATTTACCTTCCGATCGATCCGACGGGAACCGCCGTCTCGATCGTCATTGCCAGTCATTCCATCTTCTGGAATCCTGCCGGCGCCGAGATCAGTATCCCGAACCCTGCCACCATCGATTACTGCGATGTGATGGGTGGATACCCCGGAACCGTGGTCATCAATGGAGATCCTGGGTTCACCGACCCGGCCCTGCGTGATTACTCCCTGCTGCCGAGTTCTCCCTGCATCGATGCAGGATCAGCGCTCTCCTCACTGGATCAGGATGGCACTTTGCCCGACATGGGTGCCATCTGGCACGATCAGCGTCCCGCATCGGCGACCGAGTTGGTTTGTAGCCTGGTCGATCCTTGCACCAACACTTACGGCGTGACCTGGACCCTGTCCGGTGGTGTCGATGCCGTGTTGATCTCGATGGGATCGGATTCGACCAACGTCACTCAGGTGGCTTCCTTACCTGGAACCACCACCAGTTGGACCACCGTCCTGGATCTTCCAGGAACTCCGACCATCTGCGTGGAGCCACTCCATAATGGCATGTCCCCCGCCAACGGACCCTCCTGTTGCCAGGTGGTCGTGGATCCGATCGCTGATCCCATCCCCACCTCGTTCTTTTCCTGCACTCTCGACCACGAGACCTGCACGGCTTCGGTGAACTGGATCAATGGAGAGAACTATACATCCCTTCAGTTGACCTCGAATGGCCTCGACCAGTCGATCGCGGCGAACGCCACCACCGCCATCGTGGCACTCGACCAGGATGTTCCGACCACCCTGGCATTGGTGGCCACCACCAGTTGCGGAATCGTGCTACCGCCCGTCAGTTGCGAACTGATCTGTCTCGCTCCCCCTCCAGCTCCTGCCACCGGTTTGCTCTGCAGCTTGACCGACTTCTGCACCAACAGTTACCAGCTGAGCTGGGCACTCAGCGGCAATGTCGATGAGGTTCAGATTTCGGTCGGACCCGATGCTGCCAACATGACCTTGGCGGCAGTGCTCTCCGGAGATGCGACCAGTTGGCCCACCACCCTGACCGAGGGCACGCAGATCATCTGCGTCGAACCGATCAACAACGGTGCACCTCCAACGACGGGGCCAACTTGTTGCGAGATCATCGTCGATCCGCTGCCGATTCCGCTCGCCACATCGGACCTGCTCTGCTCGGTCGACCACTACACCTGCGAAGCATCGCTGAGCTGGTTGAATGGAGAACTCTACAGTTCGCTACAATTGACGGTCGATGGTGTCGACCATCCGATCACCGCCGATGCCACCTCGACGATCGTGACCCTGGCGCCAAATCTCCCGAGTCTGATTCTCCTCGATGGAATCTCCGTCTGCGGGGAAGCTTTGCCTCAACTGAGTTGCGAGCTGACTTGTCTTCCGCCCGACTTCTTCATCCGCGGAGATTCCAATGCGGATGCAATCCTCAACCTTGCCGACGTCATGTTCAGTCTCGCTGCGGTGTTTGGACAGGTCACATCGACTTGCCAGGATGGCCAAGACACCAATGATGACGGTGCGCTCGACATCAGTGACCCGTTGCTGCTTCTGCTGTACCTCTACAGCGGCGGATCGCAGCCTCCAGCGCCCGGACTGACCTGTGGTGACGATCCAACAGCAGACGCCCTGGAGTGCCCAGGATCGCCCGGCTGCCCCTGATCCGGTCACCCTTTCGTCCGACTCCTTCGAATTCCATGCCCTCGCTCGTGAGTGAAACCACTCCAGAGCGAGGGTTTACAATTCAGAGCAAAAACCCCCGATCGACCCACTTACCACATCGTCACGCCATCCTTAAATGCAGATATATGGCACTATTCAATGATTTAAGTAGGATCACCGCGATCGCCCTTTGTCAGTCCAGACAGTTGACAAAATAACTCATGTCATTACAATAGAGGAATGAAAAGAAGTGAAGCAGAGACCAATCAACCCGTGATTTTTCTACCGACTGCCCTTCGACCACGGAATACAGAATTACAGCAAGAAGAGTTTCGAACCTGATCCAACGCACCTTGTTGCGGACCAGGTGAGAGTAGCGAGGAGTGTGGGATGCATGACAAGAGGACGCTCACCACTGGTGAGATCGCCAACTACTGCGGAGTCAATTTCCGTACAGTAATCCGTTGGATCCAGCGGGGGCAACTGAGGGCCTACCAGCTCCCCGGACGTGGCGACAACCGCGTCGAGATCAACAACTTCGTGACCTTCCTCAGAGAGAATAACATTCCGATTCCACGAGAGTTTCTGCACCTGGCTCGCAGAGTACTCGTGGTCGAGGATGATATACTGGTGGCGCAAGCCATCGAACGCGTTCTACGGAAGCACAACTTCGATGTGTACGTTGCCCAGGACGGTTTCTCCGCCGGGTCGTTGCTTCGTGAGCACTTGCCGTGCGTCATGACCCTCGATCTCCGGATGCCCGGTCTCGGTGGATTCGATGTCATCGAATATGTTCGTCTCGCTCCCGATCTGAACCTGACCAAGATTCTGGTGGTTTCCGCGATGGAAAACATCGAACTGGACCGGGCTCGTCTGTTGGGTGCCGATGACATTCTTCCGAAGCCCTTTGAACCTGAAGAACTTGCGGCTCGCGTCGTTCGCATGGCAGGAGTCTCCCTCCGCGCCTAGGCACCATCCCTAACGACGTCCGCCTTCTCGGAAGCAAAACCTCTGTTCGATCCCCAGTGATCGACCAGAGGTTTTGTTCATCCAGACAACTCCCGAGTTTGCCCCACCCCAGACCGATCGCCGCCGCGATCCTCAAGCCACCTTTGAAGAGGCCCAGCCATCGGGATCCAGCCCAACTAGGAGGAACCCATGGCGACCCAGAGGGAGTCGTCCGGACCTATCGCGAGGATCGTGGAAATCGGTCGTTCGAGATGTCATCCGATGTCATCCGATGCCATCCAATGTCACCCGATGAGGCGGAGAGCTTGGCTCCAGTTTGCCCGACGCAACCGGCCCCGACAGATCGACCCCATCAGGGACAACTGACGCGTTCGGTACAGGGCAAGATCAGTGGATCGGGTGCCAGATCACAGGTGGGAAAGGGCGCAACAGGAGCTTCCCCGAGAGAGAAGAGGTAGGTCACCACACGGACGGCATCGCCGATGTCCGTGCCCCCATCTCCATCGGCATCTTCAGCCGCCAGGCAAGTTCCTGGAGGATCGATGCCGAACATTCGGCGTAAGATCACCACCGCATCTGCAATGTTGATGATGCCATTGTCATTGGCATCTCCACGAAGAAACGGCACCGGTATCTCGATATCGATCAGTGCCGCGGAGAGAAACGCCGCCACCAAGACTCCACCCGAGAGTTGCATCTGGGCAGTGGTGGTACCGTTGATCCCGATCGGGGCCAAGATGGTTTGTTGAGGGACCGAGGTCATCGCCACCTCGACCTGTAGGTTGGCACAATCCAACACCACACCCGCTGCCAGACCAAATCCAGGAGCGAGCCCCAGATCGCAGTTCAAAGTGACCCGATCGCCCGGAGCACTGCCAAGATCCACCACCCAGACGCTTGGCCCGTTTGGCCCGGTGGCCGCCATCACCTCTGCAGAGGGGGTCAACCCGCTCGGCAAGAGCAGACTTCGATCCAGATCGATGGCGACCTCAAAAGCCTCGATGGCCCGATTCGCAGCCGCCTGCAAGCGGATCGATGCGGGCAGACCAGCCGCCACCCTTTGCGGTTCAAAATGGAAGTAACCGGTAAAATTTTGTGGTCCACAGAAAGCCGTCATCACTTCGAGATTGCTGTGATCCATCCACAGATCGACCACTCCATCGAGGTCCAGATCACTAAAGTGAACTGCGAGAGGCCCCTGGTAACTGCTGAACAGGGCTTCATCGAGAAATCTCGCATCGCCCTCATTGAAGCGTGTGGCGACCACCCCACCGGAAAAGGGTGCGATGATGTCTAGAAAGCCATCGCCATCCAGATCCTCAGCGGCGATCCGTTGCATCAGTCCCCAACCAAACACTCCCAGTGGAATCTCATCTCCCTCGAGGAAACCGAGAGTTCCGTCGCCTTCGAGCAGGATCAGCGACTTGGTCATCCAGGTCCCCAGCACCACATCCTGAAATCCATCGCCGTTGAAGTCCGCTGCCACCATCGAATACGGGTGGGGTAATAGCGGAAAGAAGATGGATGAAGCCACGGTGAAGGAACCGGTGCCATCATTTTCGAAGCACACAAACATGTTTCCGTCTCGACACGCCATTACGGCATCCAGATCGCCATCGCCATCCAGATCATGTGCGAGTACATCGGTGGCCAGTGAGGACATCTCTGTATGAGCAGGAGCCGAGAACAGCACCCCGCCACCCGAGACCGACCCCAGCGAGCGGATCACCGTCAACGAAGCCGGTTGTACAATCAGATTGAGAATGTTCGAACAGCAGACCAGATCGTCTCGCCCATCTCCATTCACATCGCACAGTTGTAGATCAAAGGGAGTCCGATTCAACTGGGTATCGAGTGGGATGTCGAAACGAGAACCAAGGACCCCGCCATTGTTGATATAGACCGAGATAAATCCACCAGGATCGCTCGGTGTCGCCCACGCCATCGCGATGTCCACATCGAGATCCCCATCGAGATCCCCCACATCGAGTGAGCGAACCAGGCCATCGATTCCAGCTCCGGGATCGATCAGCAGCCGGTTACCATGAGCACCGTTTCCAAACCCATAGTTGATAGAGATGACCCCCTGGCCATTGACTGCAATGAAATCGAGGATTCCGTCTCCATCGATATCTGCAGTGGCCGAGTCACGAATCGAAATCCCGGTCACCGTCGGAATCGGGCTATTGAATGGAATCTGCTGTCCCCAGCTGATCGAGATCAGCAGTTGAAAAAGAATCGAAGACAGGGTCAAGGACCTCAACAGGGCTCGTAGAGTCTGCATAGTTACTCCCAAACGTGTCGGTAGATAATTACCGAAGAACCGTAAATATATTGTCAAATACTGGCATCCCCAGATCTCCAGAATTTGATCACCCCTCCAGTATCCTGTTTCGGGAGTGAATCGGACAGTAGAAATTAAAACAGACACAATTGACGACGGAACCGGGACCACCATGACAGGAATGCCCCGTCTGACACGTCACCAACGGAAGCCAGAGACCGGCGGCCAGAGACCGGGCTCATGCGACCACTCCTCGATGAGAAAACGCCGGGAAACCTGATGAAGTTCCCCGGCGTCCTCGCAGTTTCAAGTGGTCTAAGGTTCAGTGGTCTAAGGTTCAAGTGGTCGCAGTTTCAAGTCACCGCAATTTCAAGTCACCGCAATGGATCAGCGACTGGTTTTCTTGCCCGCTTGTCGGAATTGCCCCATCACCCAGACCGAGATCTCGTTGCGAACCGCGTCATTGGTCCGAATCATCAGTTTCCCCAGCACCGTCGGCTTGCTCTGATACTCCGACAGGGTGACCCAAACTCGATAACTCTTCTGTGGAGAGACGACCTCGATTCTGGTCTGGAATGCGTCGGCAATCTTCGGATCGAGTTCCACTCCGGTCACCTCGAACTCGACCGTCTTGTCGCCACCGGTCACCAGTATGCTTTTCTCGATCGGTTCGCCACCGCCGATCAATTTGGTGGTCTCCCGGTTGAGAAACTTCAGGTTTTGTTTCGGCTGGAGGACGATCCGTGGACGGTGATCGAGTTGAACCAAGAAGTCCAAGGTTCGCTCTTCTCCGTCACTGGTCAGGACCACCATCACGAGTTTTTCCTTGATCAGGGCCGGCCGAACACTGGCCTTCGCCAACAGCGGCAGGTTCCACTCCCGACCCGCAGTCACCACCTCTAACTCACCGATCTCAAGTAACGACCCTCGTGTTTTCATCTCGATGATCTCAACATCGAGAGGTGAACCGGCGCTGAAGGTGAAGGAGCCGGAGAGATCACCTCCGGCCAGGCCCTGCAACCTCAAGGCCAGCGGCCGAGTCTCGAGAATCTCCAGGATGGTGCCCTTGATACTGAGTTTGAACTCCGGATTTCCAGGATCATTCGAGAACACCGTGACGGTCTTGGTGATGTTCTTGCCACGTGCTTTCTTTGCGTCGAGGGTCACAGTTACGGTTCCCACCCCACCGGGGGGGATTTGGTCGTCATGATCGGCGACCAGGCATCCTCAGGTGCCGTTGACCTTCTGGATGATCAGCACTTGATCGCCAGGATTCTTGATCTCGAAGACATGCTGAAATGGCGATCCCTTGATCAGATCGCCCCACTCTGCAAGAGGCTCATCACAGGTGATCTGGGGACCCGCAGGAACAGCGGGGCTGCCCCTCGAAACGCCCCCAGAGTGGCCACTACCTTGCAGGAGAACGGCTCCAGACCCGAACAGGATCAGGAGGGCGGTCATCGTCGCGCTTCTTCTCATAGCTTCACTCGCTTCTTCCACTGGGCCAGTTTATTTCCATCGATTCAATTACCACTAGTACCACTTTCGATTTCTTACCTTCAGCAGTCGATCGGCACTCTCAGTCATGACCGGAATTCGACCTCCAGTGCGCTCGAAAGTATAACACGGTGCCTCCGAATCCGGAAATTCAGCACCCAAACTGCGCAACCTACGCAAACTGTGAGAGGTGCGAGGTGCGAGCTATTGGCGAAATCCCACCGCTCGACTCCTTCGCATCTCGTTCGCATCTCATTCGCATCTCATTCGACTCTCATTCGCCAATCGTTCGATTTCCACCTGGAAGTATCTATCTTTTCCCCAGCTTCGGAAAATAACAGCCGACCGATACGCAAAAAATCAGGGCCCGCGGGATTACCCGCGGGCCCTGAACCGATCGTCTACTCTAACTCCTGGACTTTAACTCCTGACTTTACATCAGTCGCAGAGTCCAAATCCTGCACAAGGCAGGCCACCAGTGGTCGGATCAAGACCACAGAAGGGGAAGGGCGCAGCCGGATCGGCACCGGTACTGAAGAGATTATTGAGCGAGAAGATGATATCTCCCAGGTCAACATACTCATCATCGTTTGAATCGAGTGCCAGCAAGCATGCCACCGGATCCGCATCGAACAGGTAAAGAACCGTTTCGACCGGGTCGGAGACGTCCAGCTGGCCATCGATGTTGGCATCGCCACGGATCACCGAAAGTTGCGTGGAAACCGGTGCAGTGACACTGATCACGATGCTCGCTGTGGACGCACCCCCGTGACCATCGCTGACCACGTACAGAATCGTATCGCTGCCATCGAAGTTCTCATCTGCAAGGTAGTCCAGGGTGCCGTCAGTATTGATCGTCGCAGTACCGTGGAACGGTCCACTGGGAAGGGTTTTCAGCGTGAGCGGATCACCGTCAGGATCAAAATCGTTTGCCAGAGGCGCAATGGAAAGAAGTTCTCCACCAGTGACCGACAGATTTGCATCATTGATCGCCACCGGAGCGTCATTCACCGGCAGGATGTTGAAGGTCACGGAGCTGGCGCTACTGCTGAGAATTCCGCCTTCAATCACGTCATCGGTCACTTCATAGCTAATTGAATCCGAGCCGTGGAAGTTGGCGTTCGGTTGGTAGGTCAATGACGTGATGCGGTTGTTCACATCGGTATTGAGCGTGACCTGGCCATTGATCGGTTGTCCCACGTTCGTAATCCACAGTGGATCCCCGTCGGCATCACTTGCCACCGACAGAAGCAGCACAGAACTGACAAAACGAGCTCCGTCCTCGGCCATCGGGAGTATCGAGAGTTGACCAGCAACGGGTACGTCATTGACGGACTCGATGGTCAGCGCGACCGTTGCAGTTGACTGCCCACCATTACCATCGTGCATGGTGTAGGTGAACAGATCCTGACCGTGCACATTCGGGTTCGGCGTGTAACGAATCGACCCGTTGGCAAGCAGACTCGAGACGCCTCTGGTTCCCTGAGAAACCGAAGCCACCTGGAGAGTGTCGCCTGTATCGACATCGGTATCGTTGGCCAGCACATCGATGTCGATGGAACTGTCCTCGCTCAAGAAGTTACCCAAATCGTCGTTCGCCACCGGATTGTCGTTAACCGGCAAGATCACGACATTGATGGTTCCGATATCCTCCAGCGCTCCATCCGACGCCACATAACTGATCAGCAGTGGAGTGACGGTCGAAGCATCGGGATCGGGGGTAATCGTCACATTGCCATTCATATCCCAGGTGACCGTGCCAGGGAAGTTGGCGGGAGGAGTAACTGAAGTGACCCTCAGTTGATCTCTGTCCACATCAACGTCATTGAGAAGCACATTCAAGGTCGACGGAGTGTCTTCCAGCAACAGGATCGTATCAATCCCTGTCACAGGTTGATCGTTCACCGGAATCACCAGGACATCCACAAGTGCGGTACTGAAGGCCCCCAGTTCATCGGTGACGATGTAGATGAAGTTGGCGGGAAGTCCGATTGCAGTATTAGGCAACGGTGTGAACCGAAGTATCCCACCGGCAAGCAGCGTGACGGTTCCATCGAAGGCTGCGGTGGTCGGAATCGACACCGTCATGTTGTGGCCCTCAGGATCGTAATCATTGGCCAGCACATGGATATCAACAGAGGTATCTTCCAGGGTCTGAACCGCATCATTGAACAATCTCGGGGCATCATTGATCGGATTGATCGTCAAACTCACGGTTGCAGTCGCTTCTGTCCCTTTACCATCAGTGATGGTGTAGGTGAAAGAATCCGTACCATTCGAGTCGAGATCGGGAGTGTAGAGAAGAGTGCTACCAAAGACGATCTCAGCCGTTCCCTGCAGTGGAGCAGAAACAGAGGTGATCGACAGGGTATCCCCCAAATCGGCATCGCTGTCATTCAACAGTGCGTTGATGCTTTTAGGAGTATCCTCGTCGAGATTCGCAAGATCGTCGACAGCGACAGGAGCCGCATTGTCGACCCAGAAATTCACAGCACTGATCGTCGATCCACCGGCACTGTCATCCACTGTGTACTGCCAGGAACTGAGCCCAGGACCGGTCGCAGTGAAACTCCACGGACCACCAGCAGCGCCGGTGACGCTTCCCGGGGACTGTGTTGGATTGATCTCGGAGATGGAAGTGATCGTTAACAAATCCCCATCCACATCGTGATCATTGGCAAGCAGAACGGCATCGGCGAAGTTGAATGGAGTTGCCGAAGCCATGGTGATGTCATCGGACTGGGCGACGGGAGCGTCGTTGACCGGAGAAATCGTCACGTCGACTTTGCCTCTTGAAATTCCGCCGTGGCCATCGGTCAGATGGTAGTAGAACTCATCTAGACCGTTGTAATCCTGACCAGACTGGAAAGTCACCAGCGTACCGTCGGAACTGACCGAGCCACCATGAAGACTCGTTCCGTCGACCATGAAGAGCTCGAGTCTGTCACTGTCAGGATCGGAATCGTTGCCGAGCAAAGCAACCGTCGAAATCGCAACCGCAGTATCTTCGGTCGCCGAAAGTGCGTCACCGACGGCGATCGGTGCGGCATTGGCCACGTCACAGAGAATTCCCTGCAATCCATCGAGCCCCGGTGGAAATTGACGCGCAGGAGCAGCGGCTCCGTATTGCGGTGCAATATCGGTGAGACCAAACGGATGATAAGCGCTGAATCGGTCCGTCGCAAAAATCGGGGCTCCGTTATTGATCGTGTGCTGAATCCAATCGGGATCTCCCGAGGCCGGGAACGGATCCAGAGCGAAGGTACCGATGGGAACCACACTGGGATCTTCACAGGCGAAAGTTCCGTCGCCCAATGGCGACTCCGCGCAGCCACCGACACCAAGGCGACGATCGAGATTCCAAGGAATCGAATCGAAGACGAATGGGTAGGCAGATTTGTTGAGATTGATCTCGACAAACTCCGGGTGCCCGACTCCCGAGGGGGTCAGGTACATCCCATGCTGAGCCACCCGGCCAAGCATATCGAGCGGCTCGTTGCCAGGTTGTAGTTCTTGGCGGTGGCGAGAGTAGCCGACCATTTCCCGGTGAATCGGCATCGAAACATCGACTTCTTCAGCCATGGTTCCGCCGTTGGGACAGACGATAAATCCGGCATTGATCAGATTCTGGCAAGGGCTGTATCCGGTCCTGACCGGAGCTCCCAGCAAGAAGTCGACATCGTAGACCACCTTCATGATTCCACCCGCGTTGGGCGGCATTCCATGGAAACGAGTTCCGATGTTGCCCACCGATGAACCCCATGGGTACTCCATGTCTTCACCAGAAACAGGATCTTTGTGGATCTTGTAGAAGTCCACCCAGGAAGAATCGAGGGTTGTAAATGCGATGCAGATCGACTTGATCCTGGCGTTATCGAAGGGAGGAGTGTCCTGCTCCACCTCAGCCCAGATCATGTGGTCCGGCTGGTCCGGCTGGTCTTTGGTCTTGAGACCCAACTGGATAGTTCCACCATAGGTCGAGAAGAAACGTACACCATTGACCACTTCGTAGTTGCCTTCAAAACCAACCGGGTCTCCCTCGATGATCGGAACGAAGCGTCTCGAGTCGGGGACCGTTCTCTCCCGTGGACCTACGAAATTACGATTCCACATCGGGCAGAATTCGTCACCCTCTCCCGTGAGGGAGTCCGCGCCATTATCACGGGAGGGGTCGGAAATATCGCTACTGGGAATGCAAACCGGATAACCGGTCGAAAAGGTCATCGAGTAATTATCAGGATCGACGCAGAAGCGTTCATCTGGGCTGCAGTTGGCCGCGTTTGCAGCGTTGCACCCGAGTCCAGACTGGATCGTATGGCGCGATTCTGGGTCGTTGATCCGAACGATGATACCCTTCTTGTCGGTACCACCATCCACGAAAGGTTTCTCGCCTGGGGCACCATTGACCACCATGTAGCCCTGATCGTGATCGACATACGAAATGTAGCCGCCGAGAGTCGGTGGCACAATTCCACCGGCAACGTTTCCTACCATTGATTTGTTGATGAAAATATCACCAGCAATGGTGAAGCCATCCTCTTGACGGTTGCAGATCGCCTGCAATCCACCTCCCCGGAGGCCCCGACTCCGAACACATTCTTCGGTATTCCCAAGTCCAGATTCACCGTTGGCACGGCAATCTGCCGGTGCCATTTCCATCAGATCCCGAAGGGTCATCCGGTTGGCAGGGGTGTCGATGAGTAAGTTGGCCGGAACCCGGATCGCAGTACCGTCTGCGATGATCCAGCCTGCTGAGAACATGTCATTCATGTCATCGACAAAGATATGTTCGATTTCGGCGAGCACCACGACTCCCCGGGCTGTCGGGGGCGGGCTTTCGCTGACCTGGCCTTGTGCTGCTCCCGCTGCGAAAATCATCGCAATCGAGCACAGCAGGGCAAAGGATCTCGTGAGAGATGTCATCCTACCCTTCTTTCTATTTATTACGTTGAACATGTTGTGCACACTCCTGTTATTCCACATTGCCAATATTATCGCGTTCTACAGCGCCACTTGGAAACTGAGGGTCCCGGTGGTCGCACCACCGTGTGCATCAGTTGCAGTGAAGGTGAATGATTCATTTCCGACGAATCCTATCGTCGGGGTGTATACATAATCTGCGCCGATGAGCGCCAGCGTTCCGCCGTCACTTCCTGCACTGAAGGTGATCGTGAGATGATCTCCATCGGAGTCAGTAGCGATGTCGGATTCCGCGACAATCACGGCAGTGTCCGGCAGCGCGGGGAGACCAGCGGCTCCAGGAAGAGCGGCAACTGGATCCGCATTGAGACCCTGACAGGGCCCGATGAGGCCCGGCAGGATTCCTGGAGTGCCAGCGGCAGGCTTCAAATCCAATGCGTACGAGGTGAGCGCATTATTCGCATCGGTGAACGGGATCATTGTGACCAGGTTTTCCGCACCATTGAGCGGATCGCCATCAGTATCCTCGTAGGTCATTGGCCAGTAGCCAAAGATTCGCTCCATATTGGTCGGCACGAAGGAGAACCCGAGCACCGCTCCAATTCCAACACAGTCGACAGCACCAGCACACTCAGGATCGAAGCAGTCGATCAACCCGTCACCGTCGTTGTCGAGGGCATCTCCACAGAAACCGATCTCGCCGATTTCTCCGCCAGCCTGGTCCAGAAGAACGCAATTGGAAAAGAGATCGCATTCGATGTCTTCGCAATCGATGGCAAGGTCTCCATCGTCATCGATGCCGTTATCACAGATCTCTCCGAGGACCGTATCGGCAACTCCTCCGCCGTCTTCGATCGGGAGATTACTTCCCCCGATGATTCCATTCGTTGGGTTGAGCCCGGAGTACGGGTACGGATCGAGGTGCAAGTCGCCAACCGGGATCGCGGTGTTGTCTTCACAATCGACGACTTCATCGCCGTTCGTATCGAGACAACCACCAGGGCCAAGACGTCGATCCAGATTCCAGTTGACTCCGCCGAAGATCAGCGGCATCCACATGCGGTTGAGATCGATCTCATCCCATTCCGGATGGCCGATACCCGCAGGAGTGAGGTACTGGTCATGAGTCCAGGAATCACCCTGCATGTTGTAGGCTTCGACGCCCGGATCGAGAGTCTCTGCATGAACTGCACGGAACTGGACATCCCTGGTGAGGGGAGCGAGTAGCGCGAACTCTTCGGAGATGGTTCCCCCCTGGGGGCAAACATCGAATCCAGCGTTGGTGAGATTGGCACAGGGTGAGCGGCGAATCGTCACCGGAGCTCCCTTGAGGAAGTCCACATCGTAGACCACCTTGAAGATGCCGGCACGACCCTGTCCGATCCCATGGTTCACGGTATTTGGGTTATTTCTGGTACTGGCCATCAGCCGCTCGTGACCCTCATTGTTTGCGGGGTCGAGGTCGACGGCAAAAATATCGACCTGCGAACTATCGAGCGTCGAGAAACCAATCAGTAGCACTTTGACCCGCTCGTTATTAAATCCAGGAGCATCCCACTCAACTTCATCCGCGATGATGTAGGAGGGTTGATCGGATGCATCTCGAGAGGTAATGGCGGGTCCATTCACCGCAGTGTGACAGGAGTAGAAACTGACCCCGTCGATGTTTTCGATATTACCCTCGACTCCGATGATGTCTCCGAGCATCAGCGGCGCCTGAAAGCGAGAATCCGTCGCTTCGGTTCCGTTGCCGCGAACCGGTCCCTCGCGATTATAGTTGGGACAGAATTGATCGCCGTTGCCATTTGCGTCGGATCCAGTTGTGCGGGCCCCGCCGGTGACGGGACTAGGAATACACATCGGGTATCCATTGGAAAAGACCATGGTGTAGTTTTCCGGATCGTTTCCGAAGCGGATATCCGGGGTGCAATTGGGCTGTCCATCGACACAACCACTCCCAGACTGAATCGAGTGAATTCCGCTGGGGTCATTGAATCGCACCATGGTTCCAGTTTGGTCGATCCCCATGATTCCATTGATACAAAAGTAACCCTCGTCGTAATTGATGAAGGTGATTTCTCCTGTGAGGAAGTCTAGACCTTTCGCAACGAACATATCACCGGCGATATTTCTTCCATCCGCCATCTGATTCCCGAGCAGGTGCATGATCGATCCACCTCGCCCACGAACGGTGCTGTCACCTTTGCATAGTCCAGTCTCCCCCAGCGCGTATGCCGCCGGCGGAGCTTGCTGGATCATCTGCCACATCGTCAGACGATTGGCCGGCAGGTCCGCCACCAGGTTTGATGGAATAATCCACAGCTGGCCAGCCACCATCACGGTTCCTGCGGAGAAGGGATTGTTCGGTTCATCGATCGAGAAGTACTCGATCTCCCCCGAAACTCCCGCTCCTGTGACTCCTTCGGTCACTCCCCCGATACTGATCAGATCCGGAGTTTGTGCCGCAACAAAAAGAGGTAACCCCAATACCAGGGTCACCATTAAGGCGATGTATTTGATTCCATGAGTAGTCATTGCCCGGAAACTCCCTTCAATACAGTCATCAGTTGCCTGACGACGAAATCGTTGATTCGTCATGATTCGCAATCTCATTTCAGTCTTCGCTAGACCCGACAGAACTACCGGGCTGCGCACCTCCGTGTGAATCGGGGTTAAACCCCGTTTCTAGAATAATTTTTCGACTCCCCAGACACCTCCGTCTGGTGGCTACAACCTAGAGACCAATCACCCGAGAGTTAATCCTTGGATTCATGATCTCTGCTCAGATCGTAGCCGATACAAGGCTTACTAACAACCTCCCACATGTGCGACTCGAGCCATCTCCACCATATGTCAAAAGAGATACGATAGTCGTGTTGACCTGTCACTGCTGGCAACAAATGCCTATCGAAGTGCAGTACCGCGGCGTTTCTCTGATTACTGGCATTTCCATCGCTCTATGAACTGACTATCAAGACTCTCATGAAATTCCTGTAGTACATATTACCAATCACTCCTTCTCCACTTACCACCTTGCCCAAAGGTCCATGCTTGAATAGGATCGTGTCTTGTAGAGTGTAAACAGGTACCGAGGCTCTCTTCACTTTAGGGGCCCGCACGGGAACCTGTTTGTACATTGTGGGGGTGTTTATTTTGCGGCGAGTTCTGCGTCGAGTCTGCTTCCCTTTCCCCGGGGTGCAAATCAATGACTTCGATGCATTGGGCTTGTCTGCTCACAATCCTACGGGTGAGTCGCTACGGGTAGTTGCCCGGTGCCATCACTTGAATGGGGAGAGTCTTGAAAAGAAACATGCTTCAAGTTGCGAGCCTGCTGGCTGTAATGGTGGCGTCCGCCTCTGTGTACGCCCAGGGTCCTGACCCCGAGAGTTATGCGGTTCCATGTAACCGCACCATCACTGCCGATGTGGTCGCCTTGGATCAGGTGATTCGCTACAACCGCTTCGGCGCTGTAGATCGCCACGGGATGATCTTTGCCTTGTCGCACGATGTCATGCCGAGAGTCGCGGGTAGCGCCATCGCTCCCGGAAATGTCCGACTACGAAACGACAAACGTCCGCGCCCACTGGTTCTTCGGGCCAATGTCGGGGACTGCCTCCAGATCACCCTCACCAACCTGTTGAGTCCCACGCCATCCGCGGTCGACGGGGGCGGCACCAACAACGGCACCCGAACGGTGGCCTTCCATGTCAACGGACTGGAGCCCACCTCTCCTGCCAGTGAGGGACTGGCGCTGGGAGCCAATGGAGCCTTTGCTCTGGCGGCCACGCAGTCATCGACCTTTACTTACTACTGCACCACGGAAGGTCAGTTCGCCTTCCATTCCCCATCGTCCAGTATCGGAGGAGAAGGGGCCCAAGGCGCCATCGCTCGTGGACTGTTTGGAGCGGTGACTGTTCAGCCTCAGGGATCCACTTGGTACAGATCTCAGGTCACCGACACCGAACTGGCTCTGGCCACCACGGGTGTGAACCCCAATGGCACTCCCCAGATCGACTACAACACCACCGATGCCGCTGGAAACCCGCTCTTCAGCATTCTCGATGGCAATCTGAACACCATTCATTCAGACCTCACCGCCATCGTGGTTCCGGGAGGCGAGAATTGCATCGACGCACCTCCCTCCAGTACTTGCGGTGAACCGTACCGCGAATTCGTGATCATCTTCCATGATGAGATCGGCATCACGCAGGCTTACCCGGTACTCAAGCAGGACAAACTCTATGCGGGTGTTCGCGATGCCTTCGCCATCAACTACGGAACTGCTGGCATGGGCGCTCCGGTCATCGCAACTCGTGTTGGCGACGGTCCGGCCAGAAACTGTGGAGAATGTAAGTTCGAGGAATTCTTCCTCGAGTCCTGGGCCAATGGTGACCCGTCGATGCCTGTCACCCGTAATCCTGTCAGCGGTATCGTCGAGAGAGCTTCGTACTCCGACGATCCATCGAATGTCTATCATTCATATCTGAATGACGCCGTACGGTTTCGCAACCTTCACATGGGATCCGAAACTCACGTGTTCCACCTCCACGCCCACCAGTGGCTCTTCGAACCGAGGAATCCGAACTCGACCTACATCGATTCCCAGTCGATCGCTCCAGGAAGCAGTTACACCTACGAGATCAATTACAATGGAAGTGGCAACCGTAACAAGACTCCCGGAGACAGCATCTTTCACTGTCACCTCTATCCACACTTCGCCCAGGGGATGTGGAGCCTGTGGAGAACCCATGATGTGTTCGAGGATGGTTCCACTTCAAGGAATCTCCCCGATGGAGAGATCCCCCAAGGTACACCGGTTCCGGCCATCGTTCCGCTCCCGGGCCAGGTGATGCCACCGATGCCCACCTCAGAATTTCCCGGATTTCCGCATTACATCGCAGGAGAAGCGGGACACCGGGCTCCGCAGCCACCTCTCGAGATGATCCACGATGGAGGTCTTCAGCGACACCGCATCAAGTCCAGTACAGTGATCGATGGGGAAAGCGGAATTGCCTCTAAGTACCTGATCGATCCGATCCATCAGAGGGTCAAGGCCAACGACCCACACCCAGCCAAGACGGGATTCAGCAGGGTAATCGAATCGGCAGAGATCCTATTGCTGCCGCCCAACGGAACCGCACTGGAAGTCGCTGCGCAAAATTTCCATGCCGGAATTTTGAACAGCAGTGCCGTCGATGTGACCACCAGCCACAACTGGCCAGGACGAGGATATCCGTCCTTCGACAGTTCTGGAAACGCCGGGCTGTTTCATGTCAACGGTCGCGCTCCTGCAGCAGGAGCCCCTTTTGCAGATCCCTGTCCCGATCAATTTATCGACGGCAATGGATTGCAAAGATCGGTCGCTACTCGAACTTACAAGGCCGCCTATATCCAGTTCGACATGACCATCAACGAACTCGGCTGGCATGATCGTCAGGCTCGCATCGCAGTCCTCAATGAGGACGTAATGCCCACTCTCAACGGAACCCGGTCACCGGAACCGCTCTTTTTCAGGGCCAACTCCGGCGAGTGCATCGTGTTCGAATCGACCAACCTGATGCCGAGTAACCTCAACCTCGATGATTTCCAGATCTTCACTCCGACCGACATCATCGGTCAGCACATTCACCTGGTGAAGTTCGACGTTACATCTTCCGACGGAAGTGCCAACGGCTGGAACTACGAGGACGGCACCTTCTCGCCGGAAGAAGTGCGAGAGAGAATCCACGCCAACAATGTCTGGCAGATCACCAATAATGCCGGACAGCAGTTGCTGACTCCAGAAACCCATCCGGTCTTTGGTCCCGGTACCAATGATGAGTGGGTCGGAGCTCAAACCACCGTTCAGCGCTGGTGGGCCGATCCCCTGGTCAACAATCAGGGAGAAGATCGAACCATCCGCTCGGTCTTCACTCACGACCACTTCGGTCCCAGTTCACACCAGCAGCATGGACTTTATGCCCTGCTAGTGGTCGAACCGACCGACTCCATCTGGACCTACCCCAACGGCAACACGCTGCTCGGAACCCGATCAGACGGTGGACCGACCACCTGGGCTGCCAATGTTCTTGCTGGGGTACAGGGTGCTGACAGCATGCGTGAATTCATCTTCGAAACGGGAGAGTGGATGCCGGTATACGACGGTGCCAACAACCCCGTCAATGCTCCCACATCTCAGTTTCAGGATCAGGCTCAAACGGACGGCGCCAACACTTGGCCCAACATGGCTGGAATGAATAACCCCGAGGCGATCTCGTTGGGCGGTGGTGCTCAAACCATCAACTATCGCAACGATCCCCCGACGCGCGGTGATGCAGGATCTGCCGCCAACTCATCGTTTGATTCTTCCGTCTATGGTGATCCGTTCACCCCGCTGGCACGTGCTTATGAGGGGGACAATATCAAGATCTCCCTGGCCCACGCAGCGCAGGAGGAGTTCCACTCCTTCACCGTGAATGGCAACCGTTGGCTCCAGGAAGCCTCCAACCCCAGCTCGGGATACACGAACTCGCAGTTCATTGGCGTCTCGGAGCACTTCGAGATGTACTTCCAGCTCGGCGATGGATTGAGACACGCCGCCGGTAGCCATGGTGCCACCGACTACATGTATCTCGATTCGGTCGACAAGGGTGCCAAGGAAGGGATCTGGGGCATCCTCAGAGGCTATCATGAGCCTGAACCTGGACTCGCCTACCTTCCCAACAACTCCGGTTCCACGCCCCGTCCACAGCACCCGTTGCAGTCTGGATTGTGCCCGACCGGCCCTGGATCACCGCCGATTCGACAGGTTCATATCCAGGCCTGGCGTGCCGCCGATCTTCTCGGTGGTGCTGGACTGGTTTACAACGACAAGTTCACCATCTTTGATCCCAATGGACTCATCTACATCCATGAGGAAGACATGGTCCCATTCATGACGGGTCAAAAGGAAGTGGATCCACTGGTGATCCGAGCCAACGCAGGCGAGTGCATCGAGGTGACTCTCACCAACATGCTTCCTGCGGTGATCCAACCCGGCATCGGAGATCCTCGAATCAACGGAATCGAATCGGTTCAGACCACCGTCGGGCTCAGCCCTCAACTGGTGGCCCATGATGTCGGAACAGGGTCCTCCTCCAACGTCGGCTGGAACCCCGATAGCCTCGCGGGTCCTGGTGATACCAAGCAGTACGCCTGGTACGCAGGATCGATCGATGCTCAACCGGATGGATCGACCCAGTACACTCCTATCGAGTTTGGAATGACCAATCTTCGTTCCT
>JAPKAM010000121.1 GCA_028825265.1 Planctomycetota bacterium | reverse complement strand
ATCAGTACCTTGGTTCATGTGATCGTTGCGTTTTTCATCGCAGGGACCTTGTTCTTTCAGTGGCGTGCGGTCCACCCGGCGGTCGCTGCTGCAGCCGATGCGAAGCAGATCCGCGAGGCGATTCGCGGTCGTTGGGCCCCCGTGATGCACATCGGAACGGTCTTGTTGATCGGTACCGGGATCTATCAACTGATGGTCCTGGGGATGCCGAAGGCGGATCTGCAGAAATCTACGGAGGCGGCTGGACTCCCCTATCACATGCTGTTTGGCATCAAGTTTCTGCTGGCGTTGGGGATCTTGTTCATCGGCAATGCGATGGTGGGGAAATCTGCGGCTCTGGCCTTTATTCGTGAGAAGGCTCCGATGTGGTTGGCGTTGGCGTGTGTCATGGTGATCGCCGTCATCGTGATCTCTCGGCATCTCGCAGAGATGCCAGCCTGAGTGACACGATGCTTGCATCGCGAAACTAAGAAACAGGGAGTTCTTTCATGATTCGCATCTTCTGGCGAGTCACGAGTCCCTCGGTTCTGCTGCCACCAGAGTTGCAGCGAAATCGCCTGTGGATGATTCTGTTGCTGATGATTTTCATGGGGTGGGCTCCCGCTCCAGTGGGGAACTTTCTGCAGCCGATGCTCCAGGCGCAATCGGAGCCGGCTGAACCGCTCGATCCATCGTCCGATCCATTGACCGATCCATCGGCCGAGCCATCGGCCGAGCCATCGGAAGATGCGATTCAGGGGCCTGAGAAGGCCGCTCTCGATGCTCTGAACCAGTCGGTCGAGAAACTCGGTTCACTGCCGCGGGCCCGCAAGGCTCGCACCGAACGATTGCTCGAGTTGGAGGAGCAGTTCGAGCAGATCCGTCAGCAATGGCCCGAGACTGCCGGTGCCCGTCAGGCCCTGCCATACCGCTCCGAGTGCCAGCGACGGCTGGGTCGAACTCGACCCGCCATGGAAGGGTATCAGCAATATCTGGCCCTCGATGACGGCGCGGATGTGATGGCGGTGGCGCTCCATGGACTGGGTCATTGTCTCCAGGAGTCCTTCGATTGGGCCGGTGCCCAGGCCCACTTTGATCGGGTTCCGGTGAAGTTTCCCGAGCACCCATTGGTGGCAGAATGCCTCTATGACGCTGGCTTCTGTCTGCGAGAGCAGGGCCAGTATGGTCCGGCTCGCTCGATCTGGAATCGTTTAATCGCTCAGTTCCCCGGGAAGGGGGCAGCGCGCAAGGCGCAGAATCGGCTGGCGACCCTTCGTCCACCGCGAGAGCGGATGATCGAGGTGGTCAGGGATTGGCAACGGGAGTTGTCGCGCTGGAGTGCTCTTCCCTATGCGGAGAAGAGCAAGGGCGTCAAGGATCTCGAAAAAGTGCTGGCGGAGGCGGGCGACTGCCGCTGTCGCGAATCGGAGCGATTCCTGCGCCAGTTGCTCGCTCATCCAGACAAGAATATTCAGGCGATCGCCGCGGTACCGCTGCTTTCAGTGGGAGATCATGAGGCCGCTCGTCTGGTCCTAAAAAATCTCCCATCCTTGACCTCGATCGGGCGTCGTCAGGTACTCGATGCGATGCGTCCACGACATCTGAAAAAGGTTCAGTTGGCGCCGCTGGAGCGCTGGGCTAGTGGATCGGAGTCGGCGGTCTGCGCCTCGGCGATCGATCTCCTCGGAAGGATCGGGACGCGCGAAGCGGTCATGATGATGGTGGGCATCATCCCCGAAGGGACCGATCCCGAGACGATGCCTCAGAACCAGAGAAAGAAGTTGGATCAGATTCTCCGCTCGCTTCGTTCGGTGCGCGATCCCAACGCCTTGAAGTGGTTGTGTGACAAGGTGCTGGATGCAGAGCGAGCCCCGTGGATGGCCCGCTTCGTCTCTGCCGATGTCCTGGGTCGGGCCCACTATCGACCAGCGGAATCGGTCCTCTCGGGCCTCCTGATGCATCCGTCGTCGATCTTGAGAAAAGCGGCGCTGAGAGCGCTGGCGCTCCTGGGATCCAACTCATCGATCGATGCGATCACCCGAGCTTCGAGGAAGATGAGACGAGACCTCGACTTCCAGCGGGAGGCGGTGAGGGCACTGATTCGACTGGATCCGACCGAGGCCGTGGAGATGCTCCTGGCCCTCGGAAATAGCCAGGATGCGCCGCTCCGCACTCTGGTGATCACGGCACTCGGCAAGATCTCCAGCGAGGCGAGCCTGGTGCGCCGCATCGAAGCTTTGGTCGATCCCAGCTGGCAAGTTCGATCGGCGGCGTTGCGCTCACTGGGTCAGGAACGTGATGTGCGATTGATCGATGCCCTTCTCGATGCGATGGAGCGTGAGACGGGTGCATTGTTACCGCAGGTCGTGGCGTGCCTGATTGCGACCACTGGTACCGATCTCGGTCCCGAGGTGGTCGATTGGCGCAAGTACTGGAAGCGGGAGCGAGACCGTTATGATCCGGTCGAGATTGCCCGCCGCGAGTCACAGAAGGAGGGCGGGAAAACCTATGTCAGAAAGGCGGATCCCGCCGCCGCCCGCACCCCATCCTACTTCGGGGTCGAGATCATCAGCCGTCGCATCGCCTTCGTGATCGATTGCTCTGGCAGCATGAGCCAGTCGGTGACGGTGCCAAGGGAGGGTGGGGGAGCGGACACGATGAAGCGGATCGCCCTGGCCAAGGACGAATTGCTTACTGTGGTCGAGAAACTGCGGCCTGGTACCTTTTTTAATCTGGTTCGATTTAGCAACAAGCCGATCAATCTTCATCCGAAACCGGTCAGGCTGTCTCCCAAGTCGGTCAAAAATGCGCAGAAATTCGTACTCGGGCTGCAGCCTGGCGGGGGCACTAACATTTATGATTCGCTCGCCGAGGTGCTGAAAACGGGAGAGGTGGACACCATCTTCTTCCTCTCGGATGGGGCTCCTAGCATGGGTACCTTCGTCGACCCCGATCGAATCCTCGAAGAGATCCTGCACCTCAACGAAGAGAGCCAGGTGACGATTCACACCATCGCCGTCGGGTTCACCTCCACCTTCATGGAGCAACTGGCCGATCAGAACCGCGGTAGTTACATCGTCGCCGGACGTTGACGGGTCAGACCCATCTCTAAAATTCCTCAAGAATCGGTCTCATCCAACCGAAGAAAAGGGGGTGGGAATGTTCCGTGCCGATGAAATGGATGAGGATCCTCAATGCCCCCTGAATTCGACTGGCTCTGGCTGATTCCAGGGTTTTTTGTGCTGATCTGGCTGGCGAAGCCACTTCGTTCGCTGGTGGCCGCTCCTGTGGAATCGACCCAGGAGGCCGCTGCCAAATTCGATGCTTCGTTGGTCTTGGGTGGATTATTGGCCCGCGGGATCGAGGGATCCGAGGCTCGGTTACTGGTCAAGTTGACGCGGCTCTCGGCGGAAATCGAGCCCGATCGCCTGCTCAACTCCCGGTTCGGCTTCGAGCATGCACTGCGTCTCTCTCTTCAGAAGGATCCAGCATTGATGAGGGATCTCGAGATGAGAAAAGCCCTCGATCGGATTCGAGTTCGACGTGGCTGGGAAGTTCCCAGTTCCAATTCCAAGGGGGTGTCGCTGCCCTTCGAGGAAGAAGAGTTGCTGGTTCAGGGGCCTTCCGGAATCTTGCTGCGAACCGTCACCATTCACTGTGATGCTCATAGTATTGCCGTTCGTGTCGTCGAGCATTCCAATCCTGCGCAGACCGATCTTGATTGGCAGGTGGGAGACGATCTCGAGGTGGTCTTTTTCCGCCAGGATCTGGGTGGACTCCACTTCGAGACTCGGTTGCAGGAGAAACGAGAACTGGGCGAGTGGTTCCTCTTCTTCGAGACCCCAGAGCGAATCAGGGTCGAGCAACGTCGCCGTTTCGCACGCATCCCCATCGAGGCACCGATCCGTTTTCTCCACCTTCCGCTGGGCAAGGATGCGTACCACGATCCAGAGCGTGAGATTCTTCACCAGGCAAAGTTAATCGACCTGGGTACTGGAGGGCTGGCGATCGATACCGACGCGAACCTGAAGAAGGATGACCTACTGGTGATCCGTGGAGTCCCCTCCCTCGAAGCCCAAGACATCACCGGTAGGGTGGTGGAGGAAGTGCCCATCGGAACTGATCCGGAAGGTGGCGTCGGAGTTCGATTTGTCGGGTTGTCCGCCACCGATCGGGACCGCATCGCTTCACTGGTCTTCGCCACCCGGATCAAATCTTCGGATGTCGGATTTTACTTCGAGCGGGAAGAAGACGTCTCTCAGGCGGCACTCGGTTCCGAGGCATCGGAATAGGGTTAGGGCCGCGGCAGCCGCTGGCGAAAGACTGTCTCCGATCGATCGACCCGTCCCGGGTGGGGTAGGGTCTCGTCGGCATGACCGATCACCACCAACACCGCAATCCCGATCTCGTCGCGGTCGCTGGCGCCGATCACTTCTTTGACGGCGTCTTCACGCCACCCGTTCATGAAGGTGGTTTGCAGGCCCAGAGAGGTCGCCGCTAGGACGCAATGAGTCGCTGCGATCATCGCATCCTTGATGGCGTATTCTCGCAGTCGTCCCATACCCGACAGTGCATTCTGTCCGCCGGGGATCGCTTTGCGAGCGATGTCGCAGTATTGCGGGGGCCAGGCTCCGCACTCTTGAGCCTGCTGGATGATCGGCTCCATGTCCTTTTCCCATGCCGCATGATCGATGGCGAAGACGATGGTGACCGGCGCTTCCAGTACTTGTCGCTGGCCGAAGCAGGCCTGGTGCAGACCGGCTCTGGAATCGGCATCATCGACCACCACGATACGCCACGGCTGCAGATTCCAGGAAGATGGAGCTTCGGTGGTGAGGTGCAAGATCTGATCGAGAGTCTCGGGGTCGATCGAATCCGATCGGAAATCCTTGGTCGAGCGTCGCGCCGAGATGGCTGCGGCGACATCCATCGGAAGGTGACTGTGGGAGTCTGGCACCTGGTTCTTACTTCCTTTCGAGCAGCGTGACGACGGAAGTGCGGTCGTCTCCGCCCATGTTGGCACAGAGTCCTCGCTCGGGAGGAGTGGCCACCTGGTAGTCACCACAGAGGCCGTTCATCTGGCGGTAGACCTCGAAGATTTGTTTCACTCCGGTGGCTCCCACCGGGTGGCCAAACGCCATCAATCCTCCCCCGGTGTTGACTGGAAGGGATCCCTCGAGAGAGGTGATTCCATCCGCCGCGAGCTTCATTCCATCGCCCTCCGAGCAGAACCCGAGAGCTTCGTAGATCAACGCTTCGGTGATGCTAAAGCAGTCGTGAACCTCGGCGATCTGCAGGTCCGTGGCGTCCCATCCGGCTGCTGCGTAACTTCGTTGGGCAGCCGCGGCAGTGACATCCATCTTGGTGTAGTCGGCGACGTCACCCAGTGGCCCACAGGCGACCGAACAGGCCGCCAGTTGTACCGCGCGATCGGCACCCTGGCCTAGTTTCCCGAGTCCTTCATCGGAGCAGAGAATCACTGCACAGGCTCCGTCGGAGACTTGCGAGCAGTCACTGAGCCGCAACCAGGGATTCAGTTCCTCGTTGGCCAGGAAGCAAGGATTGCTGTCGGAGGTGCAAGCGGCCTGGGATTCGGTCATGGTGACCGATCTCATGTGGGCGTTGGGATTGCGGTTGGCGTTGGCATAAGCCTTGACGACAATCGGTGCTAACTGGTCGGGGCTGACCCCATGTCGCTGACAATAAGCTCTGGTTCTTCGCGCGAACATCGCAGGAAACGTGAACTCGTCGATGCCTCGTTCCTTTTCGTAGTGCGAGGCACGGGCGAGGAAATCGGCTCCGATCTTGGCATTGTGGGTGGTCTGCACCTCGGCTCCCACCACCAGCACCAGGTCCGCTCCCGCCTGGATCGCATCGACGCCGGCGGCGATGGCGAGGCCTCCCGATGCACAAGCGCCTTCGACCCGGGTGAAGGGCGTGTGGAGAAAACCTTCGGAGGCTGCGGCGGTCATCGCTCCCAGGTGACCCTGATTTGAGAACAGTTCCCCGACGAAGTTTCCGACGTACCCACGGTCGATGAGTGCCGGATCGATGCCGACATCGGAACACGCTTCAAGAGCGACGCGGTGGAGCAACTGCTCCAGGGTTGGATTCTCCTTCTGACCGAAATCTGGGTGCTTTTTCCAGATGAAATCCGGATGGAACTTGCCGATGAAGGGGGTGATGGATCCCCCTGCGATGGTGACCCTGCGTATCGGTTTCAAGTGGCCTCCTGTCAGAGACGGGCGCTTCTTTGGAGTTCGATGACGGGTTGCGGATCTGCGACTGGAATCTTCCAGGCGGGAATCCACGACGATTCTTCCTCGACCCAGCCTTGCTCCAGTAATCTTCTGCGTATGTCTGGCAGGTGTGCGGCGCCGTAGAAGATGGCGATTCTTCGCCAATCTTCAGGTAGCGAATCTTGAAACACTTGCCACAGGTGATCATTACGGATGCCGAGGATCAGGTCTTCCGGTTTTTCGATATCCTTGACCCCCAGTAGCGCCATTTGCCCCACCGAATGGGCGAGCGTCTTGGCCATCACCCAGCGCACGCGATTGACCGTCTGATCATCCTGGGAAGAAAGTGCCGCCTGCAAGCCGAAGCCATCGAGCATCGCAGGACCGAGCCCCGTGAACAACGCAGCGGGATCGATGTTGAACAGGCCATTGATCTTCAATGCCGTGTCGAAGGCTCGTGACGTTAGATCTGCATGACGCAGATTGGCGCGGGTGTAATCGATCTGGCTCATTTGGTGGTCGAGTTGCAGGAGATCCTGCATCGACTGCTGCAAGGTGGAGATAATGCTGAGGCTGCTGTTTCGTTGGGAATCCGAAGGGGGCAATTCAGCATTGTGGTCAGGAGAGCCCGGTGCAGGGCCGCCAACCATCTCGTAGAGCACCAGATCGTGCTGGTCCAGTTCCCTCTGGACCCACTGGAAGTAGTTCGATTCACCGATGTGAACCGCTCCGACCAAACTCACCAATTGACCCGTCTGTTGATTTCGAAAGCGGGTCACAGAGGTTTCCAACTGGGCACTGGCACTGCCGGTCTTGCGAAATCGCAGGAAATCCTCGATCGGATCCGCCGCTAGAGTGAGGCTTCCGGCAACGAGCCAGCAAGGACCCAGCCACAGCCACATGGGGAAGGAAACCCGAACATGAACCGAACTTACCGGACCCGAAAATCTAGAAAACAAGACTTAACCCGTTCAATTATTACACTTTACGTGAAAAACGGCAGGACAACAGAATCCCTTGATGTTAGGGTTTTGTTCGGCGAAGATCTCCCTAACATTAATGGGTTCCCGACTGCTGAGGGAGCGAACGGAAACCTGCGGACAAGAACCTGCGGACAAGAACCTGCGGA
>JAPKAM010000120.1 GCA_028825265.1 Planctomycetota bacterium | reverse complement strand
AAGCGAATTTTTAATGATCATGGTGGCAAGGAATTGCTGACTGTGGTGGTGACTACCAGGATCCTCGGGGCGGACTTGAACCAGTTCTGTATCGACATCGATGCGGACCAGATGATCCTGCTGACAGAGGCGGAACACGAGATCGTTGATCGGGTGACCTTTGGCCTGAAGCAGCAGGGCCAACCGCATCAGTCGCCGGTGTATTACGTGCATTCCAATCGGCAAGATCTTGTGAGAGATCTCGAACACCTGATGCACCCCCAGCAGCAATTGGTTCCTTTTGAAGAGAGGCTCTACGCTCGAATCTGGAATGAAGATGGGGGAATGTTGCTGGTGGATGAGGTGTTGCTTGAAGAATTGAATCATCGAACGCCGGTTCAGGTGGGGGGTGAGTACCGCTTGGATAATGTCGCAACCAAGTTGGGAATGGGAATCGTGGTGATTCTGGATGAAGAATCGACACAGAATTCGAAAGATCCTGAGGCCCGGGCGATGCACTGGCTTTCAATGGGAGCGATCGATTGCCTCGAATTCGACACTCCACCAGCAGAAATAGCGAGGCGCTGCAACTGTGCCCGAAGAAATCGCGCGAGAATACGTCTCGAGAACGACTTGGATGCGGAGATTTCCAGGATCGAAAATGCCATGAGTGACAAGGACGCTGACATCCGTCAATACCGTGGATGGTCAGCAGAGGATGGGTTTTTCCAGAGTCCATCTACGGCCTTTCTGATCCACGATCTTGCGGGAAACATCAAACGAGCGAATTCCAAGGCTGTCGGGATGTTTGGTTACGACATGGAGGCGCTGGGAAGAATGAGAATGGGCGAGTTGCACCCCGATGGGGTGGAAATGACAGCGGAGAGGAAGATGCACTTCGATGCGTTCTGTGAGACCGGGATCGCCAAGTTTGAGACCCGGTTCTTGAAGAAAAACAGGAGTACATTCATGGGAGTGGTCAATGCGAGGTTCATCAAGGTCAAGGAACTGGCCGGGAATCGCGACTTGATCCTCACCGAGATTCACAGCCTCGACCAGCAGGACCTCATCTCCAAGACGTTGAGCACTCTCTTTTCGGCCAAATCAAAGGAGTTAGACTCGCGGATCAATGACGCCCTCGGCGAGGTGATCGGTGAAATCCGTGGAGGAGAACGGCAGGATACGAGAGATTTCCTGGCAGGCATTTCCGTGTACACCCAATCAGAAGATGGGTTCGAGAGTGCTTTTCAGGATGGATACCGAGAATCTGGACTACAGATCAATCCGGCTCCTCGGATCCGTGACATCGCTGGCATCGTCCAGTGGTTCAAGTCAGGGAATTCCATCCTCGATCCAACTCCCGGAGATGGATCGGGAATTGCGTACGCTTTGCAGAATGAAATGAGCGGAGCGGCGTATTCTCAGCTCGAAAGTCTCTTTCTGGATTCGACAGGGTTCGAGTACTTTGCCATTCCGATGTGGGTCGGACAGGATTTCATCGGTTTCTCAGTGGTCGCACTGAAGAATCAATACAGCCTCTCCGTGAATAATTACCATCGCAAGAAAACCAGCCGAATTCTTAGGCCGATCGTGAACATCGTTGCCGGTGTAATTCATCGCAGAGACGAGGAAGTAAAGCTGCGGATACTGGAAGAGAGATCGACACAGCAAGATAAGCACGATGCGTTGAACAACATCACTGAAGGAATCTGTCACGATTACAACAATTTATTGACGGCCATTTCTGGCCATGCGTCATTGCTCCTCAGCGGCGTTGGGCTAGAAGAAGAGATGCGAAAGTCCCTGGAAGGCATCCGTGGTGCCGCCAATCGGGGTGCCGGACTGAGCAAGAAAATCAGAGATCGAGCCAGGCCGTCGCAGGTCACGGCCATCTTTAGTCTTCATGAGAAGATCAAGGAGGTCGTGCAGCTGCTGGCTGTGACGATCGATCCGAAAATTTCTATCCAGCTCGAGCTGGATGCCTCCAGTGACACCATCGTGGGTGATTCTGGGCAGGCACATCAGGTCATCATGAACCTCATCATCAATGCTTCTCAAGCGATGACTGAAGCGGGTCAATTTGGAACCATCACCATTCGCTCTCGAGTGAAGAAGAGCAGTTCTCAATTCAATAGCGATGTGATCGAGTTGAGATTCGAAGATGAGGGACCTGGCATCGATTCTGAGCATCTGATGAAGATCTTTGAACCGTACTTCACCACCAAGGATCTTACCGCTGAGGGTGCTGGGTTGGGCTTGTGGGTGGTTCAAAATGTCATGAAACAACACGGTGGAACCATCAAGGTCGGAAAGAAAAAAGATCGAGGAGCGACCTTCATCACTGAATGGCCATTAGAAGTCGATCTCGATAAACCGCATGAACCAAGATCTATTCCGTTGCTCAAGGGTTCTGGTTTGGTCTTGCTGGTCGATGATGATGCAGAGGTCAGGGAAACTTGTCGGATGCTGCTGAACGCGATCGGCTATCAGGTGATCACCGCATGTGATGGTTTGCAGGCACTAGAGGTGTATGAAAATGAGAGCGAGGCGATCGACCTGGTCTTGCTCGATCAGAAAATGCCCAGGATGGCCGGCAACGAGTGCTTGGAAAAGTTGATTCAATTGGATCCCGAAATCCGGGTCGTGATGACCAGTGGAAACTCACTCCGGCACCATCGGATCCAGCAGTCGGACAATGTGGTCGGGGTCCTGCCGAAGCCCTACACCATCGAGGTGTTATCCAGCGTTCTCGAAGCCGCGATCCTCGATCGTGCCCCCTGAGTTGCCAGCCGCACTCTAGGCCGACCAAGACTGCCATTCCGGGCGACTCGATCGGGGTATTGATACTTCTGGGCGCTTGCTCCGCTCATGGGCCATCGTTAGCATAATAAGTGGGCCATTTTTGCGTACTATGAGGCAGGAATGTGCCCTCAAGCGGGATCCTTAGGAGGATTCCAGAATGGCCCACCGATTTTTTTTCCGGTGAAACATCGGAAGGAATCGGCGGTTCTCCTTGGAGGTGCCCGCGAGGTGCAAGCGAGGCACTCAAGACAATTGAGGGATGCCAAAGCGATGATTCATGATCCGGGAAGGGTCCAGATTAATGATGAGACATACAAAAAGCAGTGGTAAATCTGTGTTGTTACCCACGGTGGCCTTGTTGGCGCTCTTCGCTGTAATGCCGGCGGCGGCGCAGACAGTGGTTGGCGTTGCCGCTCCCGATACGGCGCAAGTGGCCGCATCGATGGATGCGATGCGAGCGACGCTTCTCGATCTAGAGTTCACCGAGTTCGGAGATGGTGAACTGGTGGTCGAGGTGGATCTTCCGCGATTTGGACCCGCCACATTGAGCCTGTATCCACACAGCATGAGAAGCGATCGTTTCAAGGTGCTGGTCGATGATGGAACCCAGTGGGTCGAGGTTCCGGCTCCTCCCGTGCGAACCCGAAAAGGTGAAGTGCTGGAGATCCCCGGATCGAAAGTTAGGGCCAGTTATCAGTCGGGACGACTGACCGCATTGATCCTGGCAAATGACCAGGTGTGGTCGATCTCATCCACCGTAGATCTGGGATTTCCTGGAACAGGCTCCTGGCACGGAATTGTCGATGGCCGCGATGAATTGGATCTGGTCCGATCCTGCGGAACTCCAGATGGTCCGGGTCCTCCGGGAAGCGGCACCGGAGGAACGACGCAGTCCTTCGGAACCACCTACTACCTCACGGAGATCGGCATCGATTCCGATTTCGAGTATTACCAGCTCAACAATTCAAATGTCTCGGCCACGGTGGGGGATATTGAAAACGTCATGAATGGCGTCGAGGCGGTGTACGAGGATACCAGCATCGTTATCAGTTACGAAATCACGGTGATCGTGGTTCGCACCACCAGTGCAGATCCCTATGGGAACATCACTGCTGCGGGAACTCTGCTGAATACTTTTGGCAATGTCTGGAGTAGTTCACCCGAGAATCAGATTCAGCGAGATGTGGCTCACTTCTTTACCGGTGTCAACATCGACGGTGGGACCATCGGCATCGCAAGCCTCTCGGTGATCTGTACCGGTAACGGTTACGGCCTCTCACAGTCGCGCTTCACTAGTAATTACAACCGGCGAGTGGCTCTTACTGCTCATGAACTGGGACACAACTGGTCAGCGCAACACTGCGATGGCGCGAACCCCTGTCGGATCATGTGCTCCGGTCTGGGTGGCTGCTCAGGTGTCAATCCGTTGTCCTTTACCACCGGGCCCATCGGGCAGATCGTCAATCACAGAAACTCGCGAGGATGTCTCACTAGTCAGGCACCAGCACTCTCACTTCCGTTCCTCGATGAGTTCACCGGCAGCTCGGTCAATTCTGTGAACTGGACTTATAACGAGGGTGGACTCTCGACCACTACAGCCACTGGTGAACCGAGTTCACCTTTCTCGCTCAATCTCGACCGATCAGGAAACAGCACATACCAGTACGATGAGTTACGAAGCAATGTCATCTTGCTGGGCGGAACCATTCCGACACTGCAGTTCTACAGCAACCACTCCGGAGTCGAGAACGGCGAGGAGTTGGTGGTCGAATATCTGAACGTAGGACTCGACTGGACTGAACTCGATCGAATCGTTTCCAATGGTTCCAACCCGACCGGGTTTGCTGTTCACACCTATACTCTTCCGGCCAATGCCAGACACAACGGTTTCAGGTTACGTTTCTATACCGATACCAACGAAACCAACGACGATTGGTACATCGACAACGTTTCCATCTCGGAGGGCCCGCCTCCTCAGCAGGAACCACCTAGTATCGCCGGTCTCAATCCACCGAGCGGTCCGACGACCGGCGGAACTTACATCTCCATCACTGGTCAGTTCTTTAGCCCGGATGTGTTGATCCTCATCGGAGGATCTGTGGTGGAGAACCTCGTATATATTAGCCCCACGGAGCTGACAGGATTCACACCGTCAGGTTCGACACCCGGACCGATCTCGGTGATCGCCAGCCAACTCTCCGGTAGTGACTTGCTCGATCCTGGGTTCCTCTACACCGAGGAATACATCATCCACGACAGCGGAGCGGGAGCGCCGGGAGGGGTGACAGATGTCACCGTCAGCGCCGATCACGACACCATCATCTCCGGCTATTCAGTGGCGATAGACTTCGATCCCAGTGAGTTGCTGGTCTCTTCAGTGGGTGAGTCCGGATCTGTGGCTGTCGGTGCCGACTTCTTCCAGGCGACCCTCAATAATGATTCGGGACCTGGTGGCGGCTGGTGGACTTTGGGAGTGGTGCTCGCCTTTAATGGCTCGGCGACGGTTCTGCCTTCCAACCAGACGGTCCTCTGTACCGCCAGTTACATCGTGCAACCGACGGTCCCTGCCGGAGCGACTCTTCAGGTGACTCCAGTCAATGGTGTTGGAGTTCCTCCGACAGAGAATCTGCTCAGTACTCCTGGCGGCATTGCGGTGCCGCCGCTCCTCGAGGGGGGATTGATCACGGTCGGTGCGAGCTTCTTCCTGAGAGGCGATGGAAATGGCGATCTGACGGTGGACGTGGCAGATGCCGTGTTCATCCTGGCCTACCTATTCAGTGGAGGGCCGGCAGATTGTCTCGATGCGATCGATGCCAATGATGACGGGGCTAATAATATCGCCGATGCAATTTCGGCTCTCGATTTCCTGTTTTCTGGTGGCTCTGCGCCACCTGCGCCATTCCCGTCACCAGGATCTGACCCGACAGCCGATACTCTCGACTGCAACAACTAGAACATCTTTGCGGAGATCTGGTCGCGATCAGCGTTTCGAGTTCATGATGGAACCGAGCGTCTCGACCAGGTCTCCGTTGTTCTTTTCCAGTTGCTTACAGAGTGTCGCCAGGCTCGACCCCGCTTGCTGAGTGGTCGCTAGTAACTGCAAGATCACTCGTTGTCCCTCACCGGGATACTTCTTGATCAAGCTGCGCCAGGTTCGGTCCTGATCGGTGGTCAGGCCTAGTCGACCCAACGACATCTCCAACTGGCTGATCGCCTCGGCGATCCCTGCCAGAGGTATCGAGAGGATCGCCGCATCGATGGCGATCGGAATCACTTCACCCTCGCCGATTCGAGGCCGCAGCTTCGACCACACCTCTTCGAGCATCTGGTCGACCTGCGGCTCTCCCCCTCGACCCTCCTTCATCGGAGGTTCGGTTCCATCCTCGACACAGCTGCGGTCGATTTCGATCGACCGGATGCCGGCGCGGGCCAGTTCGACGGGCCTGTGATCGATCGGGTCGAGGATTCGTTCGATGATCCCGTGGAGTCCGCGTGCGCCTTCTCCCGATGCCTTCGCCAGCGAAGCGATGGATTGCATCGCTTCCTCGTTGAAGTTCAGTTCGATGCCATGAGCCGCCCAGAACTTCTTCTTCTCGCTGATGATGCTATTTTCCATCTGATCGAGAATGTAGACGAAGTCTTCCTCTGTCAGTGAGTCGAGCAGTGAGATGTGGCCAAATCTGGCGGCGAGTTCCTCGCCGAGACCGAGCGACACCAGATCTTGGCGAGCGATCAAGTCGTTGAGGCTGATCTGCTGGCTGTCGTCATCTGGATCCGAGTCTTCATCGCTCTGAAATCCAATTCGTTCATCGTCCCCGATGCGATCGACAATCACTTCCAGTAACTGCGGAAAGGAACCGCAACAGATGAAGAGCAATCCGGCGGTGTCGAGGGACTGCCCGGGTGACTGGGGGTGGCGCATGACGATGCCATCCATCAGCGCCAGGATGGCGTCCTGAACCGCCATGCCAGGATCGCCGGGACCCGCCATGGTGCGACGACATTGGTCGAGTTGATCGATCAGCACGATGCCCTTCTGGGCCTGTGCGAAGTCGCCCCCGGCACGCTGGATCAACGCTCCGGTGATTCTCTGCAACGCTTCTCCAGCCATTGCGGGCTGCACCAGTGTCGAGGCATCGGCGTGAATCCATGGCACTCCGAGCCACTCGGCGGCCTTCTGCACCAGGAAGGTCTTGCCCACGCCTTCTGGTCCTAGCAGCAGCAAGTGCTGAGGGCTGTTGCGCGAAATTGATTCGAGGTGCTGGGAGATGAAGTGGTTGTAGATCGCCACCGACAGATAGCGTTTGGCGTGATCCTGCCCCCGGACTTGCTGGTCGAGGTGCGCGTGGATCTCCAGTGGATCGGGGAAGGTCGTGCGGTCAGTGCTCATCTTCGTTTTCCTCTCTGTCAGGCAATACGCCATCCTAGCGGAGCCGGGTCCGATTGTCAGTCCCTCCTGCAGACCCCCCAGTTGCCAGGAACCTCTAGTTGGGCGATCCTCACCTCTCACGGGTCCAACTTGCTGGGCCGTTCTTCCGGTCGATGAGTGGCCGAGTGGTCGCCATCCGATGAGATGAATCGAGGGGATCGGTGCCAGAGCACGCCGACCAGTTGCACTGGGATCCAGAAGAGATGCGTCGTCGCGGCCACCAGGCCATCGACTGGGTGGTCGACTACCTCGCCAGCATCGAGCAGCGACCGGTGCAGTCGAGGGCCCAACCGGGAGATGTCGCCGCATCGCTACCGCTGCATCCGCCGTCGAGCGGGGAATCATTCGACGATGTGATGG
>JAPKAM010000199.1 GCA_028825265.1 Planctomycetota bacterium | reverse complement strand
CAGTGATCGAGGCAGTGATCGGCACAGTGACTAGAAGGGCAAGTCGTCCTCTTTAGGTGGATCCTCTCCTTCTTTCTTCCGCGCTGCCGGTTTGCGAGATGGAAGATCATGCGTTGCAGGATACTTTTTCCAGCGTGGATCGAGTATCAGAATCTCGGTCGCTTCCATCGATCGGTTCTTGCGATCGGAATCATCGAGATATCCGGCGAGAAATATCTTCTGCCGCTTCTTTAGCACCTTGGTATTCTTGTGCTCGATCTGCAGGACCTCGCTTCCGAGAGCCGTTCCCAGTCGATATTCACCGACCTCTCGCTCTCGACCATTTTCGACCGATTTGAGGGTCCCGGAGACCCACACCAGGCCCTGTGATGCCAACTTGGATGGAATCTTTGAAGGTTTGAAGGAACCCGTGACGATGCACTGGATCTGGACCAACATGGGAGGATAGCGAGCTCCGCCGGTTCCCAGTTGTTCTGCCTGCTTGCGAGCGAGAAGATGAATCGTGGCACCGCCATCGAGATCCCCGATGGTGGTGATCTTGTGAATCTCGATGGTCGTACTCGGTGACAGTTTGACCTGGATATTGCCCTTCTTGTCGCGAACGACCAGGATCTTGTCTGGCGCTTCTTTCGAGCCGATGGACTTGATCGAACCAGAGACGATAAAGGGTTTGGCCACCCTATCATCACTGATCGTTGGTCCCGATATTGCCATCCATGTGATGAGTGTAATGAGCATTATCTTCACTTCACATCTCTAGAAGAGGCCGAGGGGCATTCCATTATCATCGATGTCAATATTGAGCAGGGCTGGCTTTGATCCGAGTCCCGGCATGGTCATGATGTCCCCGGTGAGGGCGTAAAGATATCCAGCACCAGCAGAGAGGCGTATATCTCGCACCGTCATGCGGAAGTTGTCAGGAGCCCCGACCTTCTTTGGATCGTCAGAGAAGGAGTACTGAGTCTTCGCCATGCAGATCGGTAAGTGAGCCAATCCCATCTTCTCAAAACGCTTGATCGCTTTTCGCGCGGGCGGTTTGAAGTCGACTCCGTCAGCCCGATAGATCTCCTGACAGATGGTCCCAATTTTTTCCCTGATCGGCATCTCATCAGGGTAGAGGGTCTTGAACTTTGCGGGCACCTCCGAGCAAACCCTGACCACGGCATCTGCCAGTGCAGCGCCTCCGGCGCCGCCTTTGGCATGTACATCCGAGATCACTGCGTCGAAGGCGCCTGCCGACCGTGCGAGGTCTAGGACCGCTTCGACTTCGCCATCGGAATCGGAAGGAAATCGGTTGAGGGCGACCACTACCGGGACTCCGAATTTGCCAACATTCTCGATGTGGCGACGTAGGTTTTCGATGCCATCTTCGACGGCGGAGATGTCTTCATTCAAAATTTCCGGTGGGAGAGGCTTACCCGGCGATACCTTGTAACGACCGCTGTGGACCTTCAACGCGCGAATGGTCGCCACGACCACCGCCGCATCTGGTTTCATCCCGCTGATCCGACATTTGATGTTGAAGAACTTCTCGGCACCCATGTCCGCGCCAAATCCGCTCTCGGTGACGACATAATCGCACAGTTTTAGGGCGATTCGATCGGCCACGATGGAGGAATTTCCGTGAGCGATGTTGGCAAATGGACCGGTGTGAACGA
>JAPKAM010000119.1 GCA_028825265.1 Planctomycetota bacterium | reverse complement strand
ATTTCTATCGTCGTCGGTCGGATGCGGAAGCGAACCCGGCAAGATCGAGGCAGGAACTTCCCGAATCCACGGGGAATCCGCCTTGAGATGTTGTTCGATGCGCTCACGAGCATCATCGGGCCACCCCTGCTGAAAGGATGAATCGCGGACGATGGTTTCGATGGTCTGATGCCGTAGTTGCTGCAACCGGCGGGCAGATGCGTATGGAATGTGAGTGAAGGCCACCAGTTCGTAGAGGGGGCGAAATTTCTCGGGAGCGATCTCATCGAGAAGCGCACCAATCTTCTCGCGAGTTTCGTCGAGGGGGTCAGGAATGTGATTGAGGTGTTCGTAATGGTCCAGCGACAGCTGGGCGAGGGCATCGGAGTTGGGGCGTCGCCGTTTTTCGTAGGCGGGAAGTGCAACGCCCCAGTCATGATCGTGGGCGATCAGTTGCTCGCACAGTTCCCCGGCATCTTCGAAGCCACAGTTCATCCCCTGGCCGAGAAAGGGCACCACGGCGTGGGCGGCATCGCCGAGGAGCGCGAGTTGATCATCGAGGATCCACGGTTGACAGCGCATCGTCACCATCGGAGAGGAAGGATGAGTTAGAAATTGACGAGATAGTTGTGGAAGCCACGCCTCGAGATCTGGAAAGAAATTTCGCAGGAACCCGGCGAAGTCTCGCTCCGTATCGATGGTGGCAAAAGAAGGAAAGCCCTCCCGAGGCAGGAACAGGGAGCCGGTGAAACTGCCGTCCTGGTTGGGAAAGGCACCGAGGAACAGTCGTCCCCGGGGCCACACATGAAATCGATCGAGGGCCAGGTGCGGTCCTCCTTCCTGATGAGAAGGGATCTGCATCTCCCTGTAGGCGACATCGAGATACTTCTGCTGGAAGTCAAATGTATGATGGAGCAACTGAGACCGGGCCACGGAGAAGGCTCCATCGGTTCCAAGCAATCGCTTGTAACTTTCTTGCACCTGTTCGGTACGGATGGGCTCATTTGCATCTTCGTTACCCGGCGATGAGCGCGACAGGGAAATCATTTTTTGATCAAGATCGACCGATTTGAGCTGGTGGTGCCAGTGGCACTCGATCTTATCTACCCTGGCCACCGCCCGGGCGAGGATCTGATGAAGGCGGGGTCTCTCGACGCACCAGATTTTTTCTCCCTGACTGCTGTAGGACTGTTCACGAATCTCACCTCGCCACGGATGGATGGCACGTCCCACCAGCGGCGTACAGATTTCCAGGATTTCATCGGCGAGACCGAGTGACTGCAGAAGCTTCCAGCCCCTGGCGGAGAGAACCACATTCACCGAACGACCGCGGTCTGGCAGTGTGGTTGCTGGATCTTCACGCCGATCGAACAGTTTTACCCGGTAACCGAGTCTCGCCAGTCCGATGGCGGTAACGGAGCCGACCAGGCCAGCCCCGACCACATGAACGATATCCGGGTTTCCGGTCCTCATCCTTCACTCCCGCCCGGATCGAGCCGGGGGATCACTTCCTCGACGAAAGCGACCATGTTTCGTTCCACTGCATCGCTGTCGTGATTGTTGAAATCGAACCAAAGCATTAGGGTGTCGTCCGGGTGAAACATCTTTTCGATCTGATCGGCAACGTCTTCCGGGGAACCATAAACAGCATTGTTCAACCGTTGCGGAAGTTTGCCCTCGTCGACGGTGCCCTCCATGGAGAGTTGCCAGGCACGCAGGGCGTCGATGGCATTGCTTCTTGCCCGCTCATTGCGCTGTTGCCGGTTGAGGTCTTCACTGGCATCGACAAATACCATCACCGTCCTTGGCATGTACTCTCGCTTCCACGGTCCGCCATCGGGATGGTAGATCTTGCTCATCTGTTGATGTGTGGAATCGATGGCTTCGGCACTGGTGCTTGACAGGTTGAAGATACGACACGGGTGGAACCGATTAATCCGTGCCGCGGTCTCGATGTCGGTGCTTCCGAGGTAGAGGCGCAGCGTTTCGAGTGGGCTCTCCTTCGGAACCAGTTTCAAGCGATCGAAGCGGAAGAACTCGGGGATCTCGATGGAATCGCTATTCTTGCCGTGGGCACGGAGTACCGCCTGCCAATGCTCCTCGTTACGAAAATTTTCTCGCCGGATCTCCTGAGCAGGAAGATCGGAAGAGGCGAGGGCTTCGCCATCGACCATCCGGACGAAGATCTCGGCCGCTTGCCGGAGCAACAGGCCGCGGATCACCGGCCAGGCAACCCTCTCCACCTCGTTACGGGGGACCAGGCCATAGACCTCCTGCACGAAGGAGAAGCGTCCACTTCCGAAACCGAGGCGCAGCTTTCGGTCACTTGCTGGAGACATTTCCTTGAGAGTAAGAAAGGTCCGAACCGCCTCGGCGTGGGCGATGGGTCCGCCGTTTACCAGGATGCTGTGAAGTGCTGACCCGAAGTCGATCCGAGAGGTGTGTGACATCAGGAGATGGGAAAGCTGCAGGATGTCGGTGTTGAGGCACACTTCCCCTTCGAAGTGGGGAAGCACAGGAATCTCCCCCGATCGATGTTGCTCCTCCAGTGAGAGGTGAGCCCCGCCTATCCAGGCGGTGCGAAATCCAAGTTGATCGGCGAGCTTCACTTGTCTTAGGAGGTGATCGAACATCGTTCTTTCGGTGGGGAGTTCGCCGCGTATTGCGATCTGAGAAAACCCGAAGAAGATATCGTAGATGCGACTCACTGATCGTCACCCGAGGCATAGTCTGCTTCGGCTGGCAGTTCACCTGCGACAAGGGAACGGATGCGACCGGTGACAACACGGGTCAGCGCCAGCGTCAACTTGTATGCTGCCAGGCTGTTGGCGCCGAGTAGCGAGTCGAAACCGCTGCGAGGGATTCGTACCAGAATGGAATTTGAGATCGAGATGATGGTGGCGCTCCGAGGTTCTCCATCGAGCGCAGAGAGCTCCCCGAAACAGTCTCCAGGATGCAAGGTGGCGACCTCGACTCCTCCACGGATGACCTGCAGCCGCCCCTCAAAGAGAAGATACCAGGCATCTCCAACATCTCCCTGATGAACGATGATCTCTTCCGGTGATCCTCGGAGTAATTGAACGATGAAGACCAACTCCGCCAGCTCCTCAGGCGAGAGGGATGCCATCAGTGGATTGCTCTGGAGGAACTCGATGAGTTGATCGACGGCGGGGAGAGGTAACTGCGAGGGGCTCTCTCCTGATGTCATCGTTTACTGCTGGCCTTCAACGGTTTCCGTAGACGGTAGTGAGTATAGATTTCCACTGCGCCGATGTAGGCCACCACCAGAGATGCCCACATTCCATACTTGTAGCGGATCCCCGGCTCGCTCAGATCGAGCATATTCTCGAGGGTCAGTTCTGGCATCGGTCCCCCCGCAAACTGTATGCAAAGGTAGCAGAGGGCCACCCCGATGATCAGGTACGAGATTCCCCGACGGATCGCCCGGCGACACTCCTCACGGAGTGCTTTTTCCAGCAGTTCCTTTTTGTGGACCGATTCTTCGGTGCTTGTGGCTTCCATGGCGGGCATCATTGCGGCTAGAGGGGTAGTCATCCAGCATCAGATGGAAGAATTGGCTCAGGAAATGGGGCGGAAGATGGTGCGTACTGCCTGTAGGGCGATCTTGCCGCTGAGAACGGGGCAACTTTGCTGGCAGATCGCCTCGATCTCGGATGGTTTCCGCTGCTGATCATCGAGCAGTTCTGCGGGGATTTCGACTCCGACCAACTCCCTCTCCACGTCGACATTCTTCAGGCCGAGCGTTTTGATTCGTACCGCCTGCAACGGGCCATCGCTCTGTTCTACCGACAGGACCCTGCTGATGGCGCCGATTCGATCCTCCGGAGCCACAGTGTTGATATGAGATGATCGTTCGAGCACCTCATCGAGGACCTGTCGCAGTTCTCGGTCACCGATGGCAAAAACCATCGACTGAACAAATCCACCACAGACGACGATTCCCTCGCGGCCATAGCGTTGCGAGTCCCAGTGAATTGGATGGGTGTTGCGATAGATGGTCGAGAGTGCGAGGTTCTCGGTCCAGCCGATGGGACGAACCGCAGGGTGTAGGATCACATCATCGGCGGACAACTCTTGCATCGGTGCTGCTGGGAACGAATTCACAGACTGGAATCGATCGAGCAAGGTTTCGCCAAGATCAGTGAAGTAGCGGCTGTGCTCGCTAGGATCGGAGCGGCCTTCACGAGCGATGGGTTCGGGGATCGGATCGTAGTAGGAGCGCTTTCGTAGCGAGAAGACCCTCTCGTCACGCTGGTTGACCAGAATGTGAGTGGTGTGGATGACACTGGCATCGCCGCGCGAGGTGTTTCCCATCTGGTCGAGGCGGGTGAAACTGCGAAAGGTGTCTCCTTCGCGCACCAGTGCTTCCTGCCGTGCATTTTCTAGACCGAGGTGGTAGCGACAAGTTTGCGAGAAGGGTTCGACCGAGAAGCAGAGGGTCATGTTAAGCAGCATCGATGCCGGGATGGAAATTTCATCCAGCCCGCAACCGGCGGCGTATTCAGTACTGGTCGAAATACGGCTCGACGCTGGAAATGCCGATTGCCATGCCGTGCGCCAGCTGGCGTCGATGGTGACCTCGTGGGGACTCTCGAGAATTTCGCCAGGACACGCAGTTTTGAGATCTAGACCGTAGACGGGGAAACGACCTTGCATGGCGATCAAACTGCCTCTCTGAACTCCTCCTGGATGTCGGCCAGGATCTTCAATGCCATTTTGAGCATCGGAGGGCCGATCATCTTTCCGTCCAGTTTGGCGATAGATCCCTGCTTTTCAACAGCCTCGATCACTCTTTTCGAGTGCTCGATCTCTTCCGCGGAGTAGGAGAAGATCTCGAGTGCCATGTGCATCTGACGCGGGGTCAGTGCGAAGCAGCCATCGAAACCGAGACGCTTGCGCTGTTGATTCTGTTGCTGGAAGGCTTCCATGTCGTCCAGATCGAGGAATACCGAGGAGATTGCAGCCAGTCGGTTCGCCTTGGCCGCCATCAAGACCATCTGGCGAGGGATGTCGACCGCCTCTTCGCTGATCTCAGCACCGACCTCGAGGCAGTAATCGACGTGTCCGAAGGAGAGGGCAACGTTGCGATCCGAAGCCGCAGCGATCGCTGAAGCTTCGAGTACTGCAGCAGGACGCTCGATCAGTGGCACGAAGGCAGTGTGTCCTTCCTTCAGCCCCTTCATCCTTTCGGTGACCGAGACGATCTGTTCAATCTCGACGATCTCATTGGCACTGCTGACCATCGGAAGCAGTAATCCATCGAGGTCCTGGTGAAGGCAACGGGCGATGTCGGTTCGCATCTCTTCTGGGTTGTCGGGGCCGTTGATTCTCAATAGGGTCTTGCGGTTACGCAGGACTCCCGACTGAAGTAGCCGTTGGATCTGGCTGCGCTGGCTCGCCTTGTTCTCGGCGGAGATACTATCCTCGAGATCGAGTAGCAGGACCGCGCTTCGTGGCATCTGGCGGATTTTCTCGACTGCGGTGTCGGCACGCAGGAAGAAGAGGCTCTTGAGGGCCGAAGCAGCGCTAAGAATGTGCTGGGGTCGCTGGTTGTTGCTGGCTTGGTTCTTGATGGTGACCTCCTAGAGAGGTTGATCCGGATTTTTGGTGGGGTCGGACCGGCGATCTGGCGATTATTCCTGCTGTAGATGGCCGATATCGGCCATTTCAGGACTAGTGGCCAAAGCCGCACCATCGAGTCCGTCATTTGGGCTCGGCTGGCGATTCGCCATCTCCAGCGCGGGTTCGAAGAGAAGTGGCCACATCGTCGTAAGAAATCAGTCGTGACCCGGATCATTCTGACACCTATTGTAGAATCATGAACCAGTAGAGGAGGGCTCGATGCGTCACTTGATTCTGATGATTTTTGTCGCCATTTTCCCGACCGTTGTGGTGGCCGATCCACCGGCGCCGGTGAAGGTTTTCATCCTGGCGGGGCAATCCAACATGGAGGGGAAGGGGGCAGTCAACACCCTCGAGTACCTCGGTGAGGATCCGGAGTACGGTCACTTACTCGCAGACATCCAGAAGGATGGCGAATGGATCGTGCGAGACGATGTGTTCATCGACTACCTCGATCGAAGCGGCCCGCTGACGGTGGGATATGGATCGAAGCCAGGACCTCACGGCCCCAGGATCGGTCCCGAACTGGCCATTGGAACCGTGCTGGGAGATGCCTACGACGAACCTGTAATACTGATCAAGACCGCCTGGGGTGGCAAGGATGTGGCGAAGGATTTCCTGCCCCCATCGATGGGTGGACCTGGCGAGTTCTACACCAAGATGATGGAGAACGTCGATCGTGTACTGGGCGACATCCAGTCGGTCTATCCCGGCTATCAGGATCAAGGCTACGAGATCTGTGGATTGGTCTGGTTCCAGGGCTGGAATGATATGGTCGACAAGGAAAAAACTGCGGCCTATGCCGAACGGTTCACTGCTTTCATCGATGACATTCGCAAGCACTGGAAGGTCGACCACTTGCCGGTGGTGATCGGCGAACTTGGCTCGGGCGGCTTCAAGGCTTCCGGTGGTGTGGTTCGTTTCAGGGCTGCCCAGGCGCAGGTGGCTGCGGTCGATCGCTTCCAGGGCAATGTCAAGATGACCCACACCGCGCAGTACTGGGACTGGAATGCCGATCAATTGTTCCGCGACGATGTCTGGAAGAAGGAAGAAGAGCAGCACAGGTTCTATCGCATCGCTTCCGATCGTCCCTACCACTACCTCGGGAGTGGCAAGATCTACTACCTGATGGGGTGGGCGATGGGCCACGACATGAAGGGGTTGCTGGGCTTCGACGGTCTCCCCGCCAGAAAAAGCACAGGAGGCGAGTTCTACCGCTTTGCTCACCGGGTGGTGCATGTTCCAGAGGCGGTGCAGCAGCACATCGGGGGAGCACACGGCGGATTTGCCGTCGATCGCATCGCCGATGGTGGAGATGGATCGACCTGGTTCTGTCTCAAAGGTGTGGGGCTGGTGAAGATCGATCCCGAACTGACCTCCATGAAGGTGGTCGGTGGCGATGCAGCGATCGTGAATGCCAATATCCACAACAGCTGCATCTTGCGCCAGGGCAACAAGAGGTTCCTGGTGCTGCCATCGGATGAAGCGCAGAAGATCTACATCGTCGACGACCAGGGTAAGTTGTTGCGGACCTTTCCCAATCCTTACGGAGATGCGGGTGGCGCCTTCCGTGTCTGCGATGTCGAGGTGGTGGAAGGATGGATGTTTGCCGCCAATGGGTACGCCGACAATGTCATCTTCATCGCCGATCCGTTCTCAGGAAAAACGGAGCAGCCCGATGTCGGCGTGTGGGCACCGATGACCTTCGGAGGTCGGGGCAGCGCCCACGGTAAGTTTGGAACCGCCCACGGCATCACCGCAGTGCCCGGTACCGATGTCTTCACCATTGCCGATCGCGCCAACGCTCGCCTCGAGAGTTACACGCGCGAAGGTCGTTACATCGGCGGCATCCAGTTCGAGGCGGGCACCATGCCCTGCGATGTCGATTACGCCGGCAACCTAGCGGTGGTCGGCTGCCTCAAAGGAGCCGGCGGCAGCACTCCGGCCCCAATCCATCTGCTGCAAGACGGCAACATCGCCGCCACATTGAACCTGCAGAAAGACCTCGGCCTCGAAGGCTGGACCCACGTCCACAACGCCGCCATCCGGATCCTCGACAA